>CAXTRM010000087.1:0-12406 GCA_964246625.1 uncultured Acidobacteriaceae bacterium | reverse complement strand
GTGTAGATCTCGGCGAATCTGGCCTTCGAACTGCTTGAGTTTGGCCACGTCCTCATCGACCTCAACCTTCAGGAGATCGCGGTCGTTCTGCAAACGGTAGAGCACACGGTACATCAGGTTCCACCGTTGCGGGTCACGATGCGTTGCCACGATCTGTGCCGCGTCGAGGAAGCTTTTGGGCACGTGCGGGCGAGGCACGGGTTGGTCCGCCGGCCCCTGATCGAGCGTGAGTAGATCCAGGGCGCTGGGCACAGTTGTATCTTCAAGGTCGACTTGCTCAGGGGTGTAACCCTGTTGGAGCAGCTCGCGGGCGGCACCACGCCAGGCATCGAAATCTGGTGAAACGGGAACGCGCTTCATGGTCTCGTCGTAAATGTGTCTTTCAGTGCCGCAAGGATGAAAGAATCGGCATGCAGCTTCCAGCCGATACCCAGGTAAATTCAGGGCTGAACAGGGAAGCCGACCGTGTGGTTGCGACTGCTCTCACAAGCTTCCTGAAAGGGCGCTCTGCGCCGCAAACAGGTGCAACTGTGTGGCGGCGGGTGTAGGAAGTGCAGGCGAAGGAAGCAACGGAGAGTCGGCGACCGTCTGTGCTCCGAATGGCAGCTCTAGGGCAGTATGAAGGGCCTTGGTACGCGGCAGGTGATCGCTGGCTGTGACAAATGCGGAAGCTTTGCCAAGCTGGACGTGCAGCTTGCGCAGGTGATCCAGTGAAAGCTTTTGGTAGCGGCGTATGCGAACGATCCGATCCACGTTCTTATACCCGATGCCAGGAACACGAAGGAGAGCCTCTTTTGGGGCGGTGTTCACATCGACGGGGAAAAACTCAGGATGGCGGGATGCCCACACCTCTTTGGGATCGGTGGTGAGGGAAAGCTCGGGTTCGCTAGCCGTTGTAAGTTCTTCTGCCTGGAATCCATAGAAACGCATCAACCAATCTGCCTGGTACAGACGATGTTCGCGAATCAAAGGCGCGGGTTTTAGCGGAAGGCGTGCATCAGCTTCAGGGTAGGGGCTGAAACCGGTGTAGTAGACGCGGCGGAGCTGGTATGTCCCGTACAGATGGCTTGCACGCTGGATGATCTCACGATCATTGGTGGGCGTCGCACCTACAACAAGCTGCGTCGACTGGCCTGCCGGAGCAAACTTCGGCGCACGATCAAGACTCAGCCGTGTGCGTTTGCGTTCGTCGTCTACTTCGTCCTTTTTCGCTTGGATCTGGCCCATTGTGGTTTCAATGACCGCGGCCTTCTTTTCGGGCGCAAGCTGGACCAAGTCCTGCTGCGTGGGCAGTTCTATATTGGCTGACAGGCGATCGGCCCACAAACCAGCCTCGTCGATCAGCCGCTGGTCACAGCCTGGGATGGTCTTCAGGTGGATGTACCCACCGAAGTGATGAACAAAGCGCAGCGTTTTCGCAACCGCAATCAGCTGTTCCATCGTGTAGTCGGGAGACTGGATGATGCCAGAGCTGAGAAACAGGCCTTCAATGTAGTTCCGTTTGTAGAAATCCAGAGTGAGATTGACGACTTCCTCGGGAGTGAAGCGTGCACGCCGGATATCGGAGCTGACGCGATTGACGCAGAAGACGCAGTCATACGTGCAGAAATTTGTAAGCAGGATTTTCAGCAGAGACACGCAGCGGCCGTCGGGCGTGTAGCTGTGGCAGATCCCCGACCCATCGGAGTGGCCGATGCCTTTGCCATTGCCGGCTCGTTTGGCTCCTGAACTGGCGCAGGAGGCGTCGTATTTGGCAGCATCTGCAAGGATCTCGAGTTTCTGCTGCACGTTCATCGACATGCCATGGCTCCCTCGACTATTGGATGACAGATGCGAGGCGAAGACAAGTCGAAACGTTGCGGAAATCTCGGGCGCCGGAAATGTCCGATGGTTCACGTCAACGGACGTGAGGCAAGCGGAGTTCTTCGACAACGGGAAGCGGTAACTTCGCCCCACCCAGCCATACTTGGCAGAAAGCCGGCAAGCAACCTACGACTAATGCCCTGCAGGGGTTTCCGGGTAGATCCGGATGTCGGCCACACCCCGGTAACGCTCGGCGTAATCCATGCCGTAGCCAACCACAAAGCGGTTTGGAATGCGAAAGCAGACATAATCTGCTTCAATCGGCACCAAACGCCGCTCCGGCTTGTCCAGGCAAGTCGCAATCTTCAGCGAAGAGGGTTTGTGCTGCAACATAAGCTGGCGCAGGTAGCTCAGGGTGAGTCCCGTGTCGAGAATGTCCTCGACCAAGATGACATGCCTGCCTTCGATAGGGTTATCAATATCCTTGATCAGCTTCACGGCACCGGACGAGACACGAGCGCGTCCGTAGCTTGAAACGGAGACGAAGTCAAAGGTGTTCTCGACAGAGATCGCACGAGCTAGATCGGCGAGAAAGATGGCCGCACCTTTCAGAACACCTATCAGTACGATCGACTGCCCGGCATAGGCCTCGCTGATCTGCTTCCCGAGTTGCACGACGCGTTGGCCGATCTGTTCTGCAGAAAACAGAACATCCATCGTCTCGGGAGCGACAAACTCCAGTGTTGCAGGCATGGATCGAGGGTAGCGCAAAGAGCAAACCTGCGGAACCGTTGTGAGGAAAATCCGAGGGGGGTCTGTCTGCCCTGCTGTTCCTCTGCGCTGGATGCGATACTTAAAGCGATGCTTCCGTACTTGAATCTAGGTCCTTTGCACCTCGGCACGTTTGGACTTTTGCTTTGGCTTGCGGCAGTATGTGCAACCTGGTTGCTGCATAGGAACTTCCAGCGCAATGCGGTGGATCTGGATGCGCTGAACATCGTGGTCTTCACCGTGATCGCCGGCATCGTTGGCGCCAAAATCTGGCATGAGCTGCAGGACCCGCATGAGATGGCAGCTGCATGGCGGCAGATCATGCTTCCTGGTACAAAGCATCCGTGGGACGTCGTGCTCGGCTTTTTTTCTTGGTTCAAAGCTGGCTTTGCCTGGTTTGGGGGGCTTCTTGCAGGCGTTGCCACGCTGGTGGCGCAGGGCGTTTCCATGCGGCCCAACGCCCTCAGGGGTACAAAGGCCGCCTTGCGCACGCTGGACCTAGCAGCTCCTGCTGCCGCAGTCGGCTACGGGGTAGGCCGTATTGGCTGCCTCACCTCCGGTGACGGTGACTATGGCATAAACACAACCCTGCCCTGGGGTGTCCATATGGCCCGGAACGCCCTGGTTCCGCCGAATCCACCCACGGCCGCCGTGCAACCTACCCCGGTCTATGAACTCTTCTACGCGCTGGTTATCGGTTGGTGGCTGTGGCGGAGAGGAGCGGCACCCCGACCGCTCGGTTCTCTAACGGGAGAGTACCTCGTGCTCACAGGCATGGGCCGTTTTCTGGTCGAGTTTATACGCATCAATCCCAGGCTCTACTGGGGTCTGTCGAACGCACAGGTCGCGGCTCTTGGAAGCATCCTCGCAGGCATCATCATGCTTCTGGTTTGCCGCAGAAACGACGCGGTCGCTGCGCCCTCCCCGTCTCAAACGATCTCAGCACCGGCGGTGTAGTCCAGCTGCGACCTGCGCGCTCTGCCGGATGGAAAGCACCCGCTTTATCCGGGGTCGTTACCAGAAGCTAACCCTGCACCAGGGTTATAAGCGCTTCAGGTACTCTCGGGCCAGCTCAAGTTCCGGGAAAAGCCGCTCTTCGGCCTGGAACTCGCGGCTATGGACACATCGCCTGCCCGCGCGAACTCTTACGGGGTGCTTGAGATGCAGCATCTCGTGATAGAGCAGGTATTCAATCGCATAACGAGGCGTGTTGGGCCGGTCGAAAACGCGACTCACCACAATGGTGTTATGCGCAGCGTCATAGTGCCCCAGCATGCGTCGTGCCACGTGAGCGCTCCAGGTAAGCGTAGGCCGGCCTAGCAGACCATGGAAGAAGCGCTGATTAACTACCTCGAACACCTCTTCTAGGTTGTACTGCCGGCCTTGCGCCGTGGTGATGCGCTTACGCCCGCGGGTTTGCCGGATGTGCTCCGCCTGTCGGCTTACGGCCTCGGACTGGGTATATCGGCGATACCGGTCAGACTGTGCCGCAGCAATGGGCTTTCTGTAGAGCTTGGCGAGCAGGATGTGCGCGATCGCATGGTGAACCGAGTCCGGCGCGTGCTCCAGCAGGTCAGACAACCGGACAACCAGTCGGCCCTCTCGCAGCCGAATGGTCGTGTTCAGACTGGTAAACCTCTGAAACCGAACTTCCAGGCCAGGCATTGCGGCATGGGGGCGAAGGCTGCGGTATTCGTCGGTAAAAATCGATAGCAGGCGGGAAGAGGCGACTGGCAGCGGGACGGACGGCACGACTGCCGTCAGGCTATCACGGGTGCGGGCACTGCTTTGTCTGCATCACTCAGGACGTACCGCATGTGGATCAGACGATCTATGCTTCTCTGCCTGTTCTGCCTCAGGATGCAGTTTAAAGTAGGCCGTCAGATCCGTTTGCAGGTGCTCCGCGAGCTCCCGAGTGTCCTTCAGGTCGTCCAGAGCAATACGGCGCACGACGTTGTAGGCGTCGTTGTCGGGTGCGGCAGTGAGCGTCGCAGTCCAGTGCTCCGTGGATTGCAGCAGCTTTGGTAGGGTCTTGCGAATGTCCCGGTGATTGCGGCTGTACTCGTCAAGGTTGTCGTTGAGTTCATCTGCAATCTGGCCGAATTGATCCAGCAGGTCATGCATTTCCCCGCCGAAATCGGTATGGCCGCGTCGCTTAACGGTAAGCTGCTGTACCTGCTTTTCGCGATCATTCAGAAACTGTTCAAAGGCCAGAACACGGTCACTTGGGGCAAAGGCCGCGTCCCGCAGGGCGTCGACCTCTTTTTGGCTCAGGACATCCTCCCCCGCCTGCGTCGAGGCAGGTGCAGTCACAAACGAGGCAGCGAGCCAAACAACCACGAGAACGGCAGCGCCCGCCAGGTGCCGTGAACTAATGCGCAAAAATCTGGGCGAGAAGAGCATCATGCGCACTATTGAGGTGCCTCAACACCATTTGCATCGCGTCATGCTGATCCAGAGAGGCAACACGGACCATATCCGCGAGGTGGTGCGCGGTGCGCTCCAGGAGCAACTCGGCGTTTTTCAGGCGTTTGGAGTCGCTCGCCATGGCAGCTTTCAGGCGATCGACGTCCGCATCGGCATGAGTCAGATCGAGGGCCGCTTCGCTGTCGTCTCCACTCGCCATACGCTGGCTGGCCAGTTCCGTCCAACCGTGCAGCAGCTCTGTGTACAGGTAGCAACGATCCTTCGGCTCGGCTACCGCAGCCTTGTGTTCAAGTTCCAGGAGCAAGGAGGCATCAAGAACCGGCTCTGGACCGGACACGGCAAAGGCTGGCCGTGCGGCGGACAGCCACAGCAGCAGGACACTCGATAGACACACCCGAAACAAGGTTGCGAGACGAACTTGAGAAAGCATGGCACACTCCACGTAACACGGTTAACGTTCGTGCTCCAAAGCTACAAGCCGGTGTCGAACCTCAAACTCTTCATCCGGGAGCTTGCCATTCGACATAGCCAGAAACGCGCGGTAGTCTCGCTCAGCTTCCTTCTTCTGGTGAAGGCTATCGTGCGCCGTTGCTCCAAGAAACAGGGTAGCTGGTGAGTTCGGCAAAACTGTAGCACGTGCATTCAAGGCCTGCAATACAACCTCCGGCTTATGATTCCGGGAGGCCGCAAACGCAAGGTGTCCCGCCGTTTCAGCCCAGGCGGTGTCGTCGTGAAACTGGGAGCGTGCAGCGACGGCACGGCTGAACACCTCTTGCGCCTCCGGGAAGTGTTGTTCCCGCACCAGGGTGCTGCCAAGCTCGTCCAGCAGGGTAGGGTCGTGAGGGGATGCGCCCGAAAGCGACCGGTACAGAGCCTCCGCACGCGCTGGGTCTCCAGAAAGCAGCAGCAGGTGTGCGTAAAGCCGCGTTAACGAGGAATTGTCCGCCGCGCCACGGTCTGACGACCGCAGTGCCTCAAGTAGATGGAGCGCGTCGGCGTTCTTGTTCTCCGCCGCGTCCAGGGTCGCCATTTGTGCCACCAGCCGCGGATCCGCCGCGTGCTTCGCCAGCAGGGGACTCATGACCTCGTCGGCCTCTGCTAGCTTTCCCTGTCGCTGCAGCAGGCTCCCGAGACCTGTTGCCGCCTCCACATCTCCCGGATTGCTCGCCAACGCACTCCGGTACGCTGCCTCAGCGTCGCCAGGGTGCCCCGCCGCTGCAGAAAGTGACGCTGTAAGTTCAGCGTCGCCGGGCTGCTCACCCGTCAACTCCACGGCCTGACGGAGATCGATGCGGGCTTGGTCCGCGTTACCCCCTTGATCCAGTCTCGCCAGCGCACGATACGCGCGAGCCCGTAGTGCTGGAGGTGCCGACGCGATGCCAACGGCGGCCCGAAGTTGCTGACGAGCTCCCTCAGCGTCCCCCGCTCGTGCCTCCAGGAGCCCGAGGGCCACGTGAGGCTCGGCAAGTGTTGGATCGTCTGCGACCGCTGTCGCGTATGTCGCCTTCGCTGCCTGGTCCTCGCCGTTGTGCTCCTGGGTAAACCCGAGATCGAAGACGATTCTGGCGTCCTTGGGATCCGCTTTCGCAAGGTCGGCCAGTTCGGCTTCGGCCTCTTTCCAGTTGCCCTGTTCCAAAAGGTGCTCGGCATGGCTGACCTTTGCGGCCTGAGCGTTGGCCTGTTCCGCGATGGCCTGTCGGGAGGCCGGTGCCGGCTGCTGGGCAGAAAGGCTTCCCAGCAGCAACCCAGCAAGCGCAATGAAGGGAAGCATCATGACTCGCCTAAGCCCGGACTTGCCGTTGTAAGACTTTGGATCTAAATTATGCAACTTGTTCGCGCTCTGCCATGGGCTCTGGAGGAAGCACGTGAGCGAGCCAGCGCCCTGTGTACGACGAAGAAACGGCAGCAATCTCCTCCGGTGTTCCCGTCGCCACGACCTGCCCGCCGCCCGAACCGCCCTCCGGTCCCATGTCAATCACCCAGTCGGCTGACTTGATGATGTCCAGATTATGCTCAATGACCAACAACGATCCACCACCGTCAATCAGTTTGCGGAAGGCCGCAAGCAGCCGGGCTACATCCTCGAAGTGAAGTCCCGTCGTTGGTTCATCAAGGATGTACAGGATGCGGCTTGCAGCTCGCTTCGCTGCCTCATTCTTTCCCGTAGCGACCGTGCCGGAGCGAACCTGGGCAAGGTGCTGAGCCAGTTTTACGCGCTGTGCCTCGCCACCAGAAAGGGTAGTGGCGGACTGGCCGAGCCGCAGGTAGCCGAGACCGACCTCATCCAGCACCGCGAGCTTGTCCACAATCTTCGGGTGACCTGCAAAGAAGCTGACGGCCTCTCGCACAGTCATCCCCAGGACATCGTGTATGCTCTTGCCCTTGTACTTGATATCAAGGACCGCAGCCTTATAGCGTGTGCCGCTGCACTCTTCGCAGGGCAGCTCGACATCTGCAAGGAACTGCATCTCCACCGTGACGGTGCCGTCCCCCTCACACACGTCGCATCGACCGCCAGGCACGTTGAAGCTGAACGAACCGGCAGTTAGACTCTTCCGTTTGGAGTCGGGCTGTGCCGCGAACAGCTCACGGATAGGATCAAAGGCCTTGGTATACGTCACCGGGTTGGAGCGAGGCGTGCGTCCGATTGGCGACTGATCCACGAGCACCACATCGTTCAGGAACTGCGCGCCCGAGAACTCCCGATATAGGTGCGCCGGATCACCGCCTTCGCCCTGCCCAAGCGCGTTCAGCAGGGCGCGGTACAGGACCTGATGAATCAGGGTTGATTTGCCCGAACCGGAAACGCCGGTCACGCAGGTAAGCATCCCGAGCGGAAATTCCACATCGACACCACGCAGGTTATGTTCCCGGGCGCCACGCAACGTAAGCTTTTCACGACCCCGTTCCCGTCGGTGCCGCGGAACGCTGATCTCCAAGCTGCCGGACAGGTAGCGCCCTGTCAGGGAGTTAGGGTCCTTTTCGAGCGCAGCAACCGTACCCGATGCCATGAGACGCCCGCCGAGCTCCCCCGCGCCTGGTCCCATGTCGAGCAGTTGATCGGCCGCGCGGATCACGTCGGGGTCATGTTCCACGACCAGAATCGTATTGCCCAAATCGCGCAACTCCTCCAGAATGCCAATCAGCTTGGCTGTGTCGCGCGGATGCAAGCCAATCGAGGGCTCATCCAGCACATATAGTGCCCCAACCAGCCTGGATCCGAGGGAAGTGGCCAACTGGATACGCTGCGACTCCCCACCGGAGAGCGTTGAACTGAGGCGATCGAGGGTGAGGTACTCCAGACCAACCTGTTGCAGGAAGCCGATCCGCTCCCGCACCTCCTCCAAAATCTTGCCAGCGATCTCCTCCTGCGCTGGCGTGAGCTGGAGCGTGTCAAAGAAGTTCTGTGCGGCGGTGATCGTCAAAGCGCAGGCTTCGCAGATGTTTTTTGCGCCTTCTGCGGTATTGCTGCCCAGGAGCACGGCACGAGCCTCCGCCCGAAGCCGTTGGCCGCGACACTCTGGACAGGGCGCGTAGCCCCGGTATTTGGACAAAAATACACGAACGTGCAGTTTGTACTTCTTGCTATCGAGTTCGGCGAAAAAGCCTCGAATGCCTGGCCATGCACCACGACCGTCCCAGAGAAAGCGCTGTTGTGCCTCCGTAAGGTCATACCACGGAACGTCGGTACGGATGCCTTCCGCCTTGGCTACACGCTTCATGTCGTTGTGCCAGGGAGAACGGTACTTGGGCTTGGTCCATGGGTCGATTGCACCCTCGTCCAGGGACTTGGATTTGTCTGGCACGATCAGATTCGGATCGAAGTCGATTGTGTTTCCAAAACCCTGGCAGCGTGGGCAGGCGCCATACGGATTGTTGAAGCTGAACAGGCGCGGTTCCGGCTCGCGGTATGCGCGGTGACACGTGTCGCATTCAAAGGCTGCAGAGTAGCGCAGGACGTCCGGGGCAGGAGCTGCCTCCCCATCCCGCGAGCGCGGAACGGTGCGGAAGACGATCTCCCCAGCTTCCCGGTACCCTGTCTCGATCGCATCGACCAGCCGGGCCCGATTGTCGGCGTCAACCGTCAACCGGTCGACAAGAATGAAAATGGGCCGCAGAAGCACCGGATCTTCGGAGGTGGCTGCCGAAAAATCCAGCTCCAGCAGGGACTCTGGTGTGGAGAACTCCACAATGTTTCCTGGCGCTGCAGGATCCGCGGCATCTGCCTGCCAAAGCCGATTGAAGCCCCTGCGGCGAAGCTCGGCGAGTCGCTCCTTCAGGACATCGGTGAGCGCCGCAAAGCGTGGGATCGGTAGCTCGGGCAGGACCTCCTTGGCGACCTTTCTTGCAGTTTTCTGGGCTGGCTTCGGCGCTGGTGGCGCAACTTCGGCTTCGGTGTGGGGGCCCTGCATAGGCTCAAGCCGGATCTCCCGCCGCTGGACAGGGTACAGCGCATAGACACGTGTCCCTTCCGGCATCCTGAGCAACCGTGCGGCAATCTCGTCAACCGAATCTCTGCGAACGTGCCCGCCGCAGTGCAGGCAGGTGACCGTGCCACAGCGCGCATACAGGAGCCGCAAGTAATCGAAGATCTCCGTCGCGGTGGCTACCGTGGACCGCGGATTGCGTGTCTGGTTCTTTTGACGGATCGCGATTGCCGGCGCCAGACCATCCATGTGGTCGACGTCCGGTTTCTCAATGCGCTCCAAAAACTGCCGCGCATAGGCCGACAGGGACTCGACATAGCGACGTTGCCCTTCGGCGTAGACCGTGTCGAAGGCGAGAGAGGATTTGCCGGAGCCGGACACCCCCGAAACCACTGTGAGGGCATTGTGCGGGATCTCTACGTCCACGCCCTTCAGGTTGTGCGTGCGCGCACCCCGGATCGTGATCTGGGTAGCCGCGGAGGCAGAACCGTGCGCGCCTCCAACGGTCTCAGCGGCAGCGATATCGGATTGTGTTTCTGAAGCGAGCATGCGGTTAGGCGTCCTGTGGGCGTAGCGCCTGCAGGAACAACAGGCAAGCCCCTACAACAATGCAGCTGTCGGCGACGTTGAAGTCTGGCCAGTGGTACCGGGCAAGATGAACCTCCAGGAAATCCACGACGAAATGGAGGTACACACGGTCATACAGATTTCCCACAGCACCTCCCAGGATGAGAGCCAACGCCATGGTGCTGGTGGTCATCCGTTTGCCGCTGTTCCAAAGCATGACGATCACGGCGACCGCTGCCAGGATCGAGAACGCAATCAGCGCATACCGAACAAGATTCGGATCCTTGGCCTCCTCGAACAGACTGAACGCGGCCCCGGTGTTCAGGACGTGGGTCAGCCGAAACACCCGTGGGATGACCACAATCGCGCGGCCCGCCGGAATGTGGGCCATCACCCAAAGCTTGCTCGCCCGGTCTGCCAGCACGGCCAAGGCAGCAACGAGGAGAGCTAGCAGACGGGCATCTAACCGCGCCGACGTCACCGAGGGCACCTAGGCGGCCTCCTGCTGCATAGGCGGGAACTCAATCGCCTCAAGGGCCGTGGCGCACCGTCCGCAAACACTGGGCCAGCGCGCATCAGAGCCAATACTCGCCAGGACTCGCCAGCAACGGGCACACTTGGCACCGCTGGCGGGCTCCGCTTCGATCAGTACGGCATGGCTGTGTTCGCTGCCTCCGATGACCTGTACCGTTGCCTGGGAAACATTGAAGAACTCGGCCAAAGCCGGCTCGTACGCGTGCAACGTGGTGGCCTCTTCCGAACCTTCCGCTACCAGAACACGAACCGCCGCATCCAGCCCCTTGCCGATGCTCTTATGAAGCCGCAGGGCTTCCAGCTCCTGATTGACTAGCTCCCGCACACTTAAGAGGCGTTGCCAATCTGCCTCAAGCTGGACGACCGAACCTGGAACAATCTCCTTCATGTCCGGGAAAAGCGCCAGGTGCACACTGGCCGGGCGATCCGCCATGGAGGGAAGGTACTGCCAGACCTCATCGGCCGTGAAGCTCAGGATGGGGGCAATCAACCGCGTCAAAGCGTCCGCAATGCGCCAGACCGCCGTCTGTGCAGACCGGCGGGCGGCAGCGCCCGGTGCCAGGGTATACAGCCGGTCTTTGGTCACATCCAGATAAAGCGCGGAAAGATCCGTGTTTGTGAACTCGTTCAAGGCCTGGTACGCCCGATGGAACTCGAGATCCTCATAGGCTTTCCGCATGGCAGCATCAAGCTCCGCCGTGCGCGCCAGGATGTATTGGTCAAGTGGTTCCATCCTCGTCCACGGCACCGCATCGCGAGCAGGGTCGAAGTCGTGGAGGTTGGAGAGCAGAAAGCGAAGCGTGTTGCGCAGTTTGCGGTAGTTCTCGCTGACCCGCTTCATCAGGTTTTCACTCGCGATCACGTCTTCGCGAAAGTCCACACTGGCCACCCAAAGCCGGATCACCTCACCCCCGAGACGGTTGGCAACATCGACCGGATCAACCCCGTTGCCGAGCGACTTGGAAAAGGCGCGGCGTTGCTCATCCAGGGTCCAACCGGAGGTGGCAACTCGCTTATATGGCGCCGCGTCCTTTAAGCCCACCGCCGAGAGCAGGGAAGAGTGGAACCACCCGCGGTGCTGGTCCCCGCCCTCGGTGTACAGATCAGCAGGAAAGGCGAGCTCAGGTTCCGTTTCGAGCACAGCATTCCAACTGGCGCCCGACTCGAACCAAACGTCCAGGATGTCCATCTCTTTGCGGAAATGCACCCCGCCGCAGTTGGGACAGGATACACCCGCTGGCAAAAGCTGCTCAGCCCCGTGCTTGTACCAGGCGTCGGCGCCTTCCCGGTGAAACAGGGCGACTACGCGCTTGTTGATCTCTGCCAGGTTCAACGGTTCATGGCACCGCTCGCACAGAAAAACTGCGATCGGCACTCCCCAGATGCGCTGACGGCTGATGCACCAGTCCGGGCGCGTAGCGATCATGTTCGAGATGCGCTCTTGGCCCCATGCCGGATCCCATGTCACGGTCTGGATCTCATCCAGGGCTCGTTGACGGAAGGTAGTCTGGTGCGTTCCTTCCTTGGGGGACAGCACCGGTGTTTCCATGCGGATGAACCATTGTTCGGTGGCCCGGAAGATGAGCGGCTTGTGGCAGCGCCAGCAGTGCGGGTAGCTGTGGACCAGGTCATGCGCGCCCATCAGGGCTCCGCGCTCGCGCAGCAGGTGCTTAATCGGGCCGTTTGCCTTGTGAACGGGAAGGCCCTCGTACTCAGGCAGGCCATTCCGCAGCCTGCCCTGGGCGTCAACATCGCATGTCAACGGCAGGTCGTAACGGACACCGGTCGCGAAATCGTCCGGTCCGTGTGCCGGCGCCGGGTGTACGGCGCCCGGTCCCGGGTGGGGGGTGGCATTTTCGGCCATGACTCCCAACCCC
>CAXTRM010000086.1:0-12645 GCA_964246625.1 uncultured Acidobacteriaceae bacterium | reverse complement strand
GAGGGCAAGTGGGTCGCATATACCCTGACGCACGTGGACACGGCGGAAGACAAGAGTGTGACCCACCTGTGGATGATCAGCTGGGACGGCACGCAGGACCTCCAGCTCACCAGCGGCAAAGAGTCCGTGGGCAATCCGCGCTGGAGCCCGGACGGCCGCTACCTGGCCTTCACCTCCGGACGGGAAGGCGAGTCCAAGGGCTCGCAGGTGTGGCTGCTCGACCGCCGGGGTGGTGAAGCGCAGCAGCTCACCGACGTGAAGGACAACCTCGAAGACTTCCGCTGGTCCCCCGACTCCAAACAGCTGCTGCTGACGATCACGCAACGCGAAGAGCCCGAGCCGGACAAGGGCGCCAAGCCCAAGCCGCCCAAACCCATCGTCATCGACCGGTACCACTTCAAGCAGGACAGGGAAGGCTACCTCAGCGACAAACGGCCGCACCTGTATCTGTTCGAGATCGCCACGAAGAAGCTCACAAAGCTGACAAATGCACCGGCAAGCGGCGACCAGGCCTACGCCGAAGAGGCGGCGGAGTGGAGCCCGGACGGCAGGCAGGTCGCCTTTGTCAGCAACCAGACCCAGCCCGACCCGGACCGCTTCAACAACCCCGATGTGTTTGTTGTTTCATCCGCGCCAGGAGCCGCGGCACACAAGCTCACGACCTTTACGGGTGCCGATGAGCCGCCGCTCGCGTGGACGCCGGACGGGGCGCGCATCCTGTACCGCCAGGGCTTGACGCCCCACTATGCGATCTACGACATGCCGCAGCTGGCGGCGGTCTCGGTCGCTGACGGGAAGGTAGAGATGCTGGCACCCAAACTCGACCAGTGGGTGGGCGCCCCGGTGCTGGATGCGAACGGAAAGCACCTACTGACGGAGGTGCAGGACGACCGCGCCCAGTATGTGGCCGAGGTTGCGTTGGACGGAAAAGGCGCCGTGCGCCGGCTGACCGACTCACCGGGCGAGGCGATCGGCCTGAACCAGGCGGGCGGCCACACCGCTCTGCTTTGGACCACCGACAACACCGCCGCAGAGATCTATGCGATGGAAGGCAGGGAGCTACGCAAGCTGACGCATCACAACGATGCGCTGGTCGCGTCGCTGCAACTTGCGCCCACGCAGGACATCGCGGCCAAGACCCCGGATGGCAGCGAGGCACATGGCCTGCTTACCATGCCGGTCGGCTACACACCCGGTACGAAGGCCCCGTTGCTGCTCTTTATTCACGGGGGACCGACGGCCCAGGATGCGCATGGGTTCACCGTGGAGCGCCAGATGTTTGCGGCCCACGGCTATGCCGTGCTGAACGTGAACTATCGCGGCAGCACAGGACGTGGGCATGCCTACAGCGAAGCGATCAGTGCCGACTGGGGTGCCAAGGAGGTTGTCGACCTGCTGGCCTGTGTGGACGCAGCGATTGCAACCGGCAATATCGACCCGGACAAGATGGCCGTTGGCGGCTGGAGCTATGGCGGCATCCTGACCGACTATTCGATCGCCTCCACGACGCGCTTCAAGGCCGCCTCAAGCGGCGCCGGCATGGGCAACCTGTTGGGGTTCTACGGGATCGACCAGTACATTCTGCAGTACGAAAACGAGCTGAACCCGCCGTGGAAGAACCTGGACCTGTATGTGAAGCTGTCGTACCCGTTTCTTCATGCGGATCGCATCAAGACGCCCACCCTGTTTATGGGCGGCGACAAGGACTACAACGTGCCCATCCAGGGCGGAGAGCAGATGTACCAGGCGCTTCGCAGCGTGGGCACCCCCTCAGAGCTGGTTGTGTACCCCGGCGAGTTCCATGGCTTCACCCGGCCGAGCTTTATTCGCGACCGCTACCAGCGCTGGTTTGACTGGTACGACCATTACACCCTCAACAAGGGCCCAGCCAAACCCTGAAGGGCAACACCCATCGCAGGAAACGACAACGGCATGGCCCCTAAGCCATGCCGTTTGCCTGCTCTGCTCAGGCGTTGACGAGTTCACCTGCAAGGGCCGGTTTCACCGCCGTTCCCAGCAGTTCAATGGACCGCAACATACCGTCATGCGGCAAGGGGCCGCCGCTCATCATCAGGCTGACTCTGGAAACGCCCCCGAGCGCCTCGTCGATATGCCGCAGCTTGGCGATGACCGTGCTGGGAGAGCCAACAACGAAGGCGCCGGTCGGCCCACGCTGGGCGTCAAAAGCTGCCCGGCTTGAGGGTGCCCAGCCGCGCTCGCGGCCGATACGCCCAAAAGTGTGGGCATACGCTGGCCAAAGCTCGTCGGCGGCCGCCTGGTCGGTGTTTCCGACGTAGCCGATGGAGTGCACGGCCACATCGAGCGACTCCGGCGCGTGACCTGCGCGTTTGCCTGCCTCTCGATAAAGATCGATCAAGGGACGGAAGCGATGCGGCTCACCCCCGATGATGGCAACCGTTAACGGCAGGCCCAGCATGCCAGCCCGGGCAAAGCTGTTTGGGGTTCCACCGACACCCAGCCTGATCGGCAGGACGGCCTGGGCGGGCCGAGGCCACACACCCTGCCCCGTCAACGACGGACGATGCTTGCCTTTCCAGTACACCTTGACCTCGTCGCGCAGGTGCAGCAGCAGATCGAGCTTTTCCGCGAACAACTCGTCATAGTGCCGGAGATCAAACCCGAACAGGGGGTAAGACTCTGTGAAGGAGCCGCGGCCCACAATCATCTCGGCCCGGCCCTTTGCGATGAGGTCGACCGTGGCGAACTGTTGAAAGAGCCGCACCGGGTCATCGGAACTCAGCACGGTAACAGCGCTTGAGAGCCGGATCGACTCTGTTCGTGCCGCAGCCGCGGCCAGAAGCACAGCCGGAGCCGAGGCGATGTACTCTTCGCGGTGGTGTTCCCCGATGGCATAGCTGTCCAGGCCGACGCGGTCCGCGAGCTCAACCTCTTCAAGCATCTGCTGCACCCGCTCGACGCCCAGTTGCGCTGCGCTCTTGCCGTCTTGCGGCATGGCTTCTACAAATGTGTCGATTCCCACCTGCATGGACCCTCACCTTCCAGGCGACGCGGTCTGCACAGCTGTGTGCCGGTCGCCCCAGCGGAGCCTTCCGTGGTGTTTCGGGTGTGCGGATGGCTTTGGCTGCCTGGCATCTGATGTCACAAACAACAGAAGGACGCAGGGGCCGAAGCCTGCGTCCTTCCATGCGTTTTGGGAAGCGCCTCCAGGTGGTGAGCTGGCCGTTAGGGCATCGAGACAGGGCGGAGCGCCGCCGGGCTTACCGGTGCCGCCGCGGTGCCGCTGGGCTTCACGGCCCGGGGGCTGGGCAACAGGCTGGCCGGCACGGGCGGTACGACCACTTCGCTCTCTTCCGCTGCGGGCTGGGCCGGGGAGACGGCCAGGGCACCGGGCCATTGATAGGGCAGCTGCGCCATGTTGCCATAGCCCACCATGGGCCTGCGGTTCAGCTGCCAGGCGGCCCGGTCGAGCTTCACATACAGGTGCTCAGGCTGCTTGCCCTTGTTGTTGGCCAATGCGATGCCGGTCAGCTTAAAGTGGTGCTCGCCGGTGGTGAAGCTGAGCTCACCATCCTTCAGGGCGGCCTGCGACACCACGGCGTCCGGATCCGCAGCCGAAGAAAGCAGCGCGGTGCCAAGGCCGGGCACAAACAGGTACACGTAGCGCGCGCCGTTGATGTCGTAGTTCAGCTGCACCTTGGCCACCATGCCATCGACGGTGTACACGCCATCGCGAACGCGGCCATACAGCAGCTTGTCTTCGGCGTTTTTGGGGACCGGCACCTTGAGCGAGCTTGCCGGGGCGCCCATCAGAACCGGGTCCGTGCCTGTGGTCGCGGCAAAGGTTTGAGCCAGGGTGGCCAGCGGAGCGATACATCCCACGGCGACGGCAACCACAGCGGAGCGAAGAATTAACGACGAAGTACGCATGGCTTACCTCAGAAGAAGTCTTGCAAGATGGGTCGATCGGACGAGCAGCAACATACACAGCACGAGCGTCCTGAACGAACGGCGCGACCCCGGGAAAGCAGCTCCGCCATGACGTGCCATGGTGCCTGCACGTCGCGTCCGGTCTCCCTGGCTCGTTCAGTGAGGCCACCTTAGCACTTCTTTGGGAGCTTCCGTACAACTTTCTGGTAACAAAGCCTCTACGCCGCGGGAGGTTACCGGCCTGCACCCGGTGACGACCGCTCACGGTACCCTGTGAAGGTATGGCTCTTAACTGCGGCATCGTCGGCCTGCCGAACGTTGGCAAATCCACCATCTTCAACGCCCTGACTGCCTCCAAGGCCCAGGCGGCGAACTATCCCTTCTGCACCATCGACCCAAACGTCGGCATCGTGGCCGTGCCGGATGACCGTCTCGACCGGATTGCCGCCCTGATCAAGCCCAAGTCGCTGGTGCCCACCAGTATGGAGTTCATCGACATCGCCGGGCTGGTCGCAGGGGCCTCCAAGGGCGAAGGCCTGGGCAATCAGTTTCTGGGCCACATCCGCTCCACCGACGCGATCGCGCACGTCGTGCGATGTTTCGAAGACCCCGAGGTGGTTCACGTGGCGGGCGGGGTGAACCCGCTGTCGGACATCGACACCATCAACACGGAGCTTCTGCTGGCCGATCTCGATACGGTGGAAAAGCGTTCGCAGCGGCTTGAAAAGCTGCTGAAGAACACAACCGACGCCAAGATCAAGTCAGAAGGCGCCGCGGTGGCCAAGCTCAAAGCCGCGCTCGATGCGGGCAAGCCCGCACGTACGGTGGAGCTCACCGAAGACGAGCAACAGGCCGCGCGCGACCTGCACCTCATCACTGCCAAACCCATGCTGTATGTCGCCAACGTCGATGAGGTGGCCCTGGCGGAGGGCAACGGGCACACCGCAGCGGTGGAGGCCCGGGCAAAGGAGGAGGGCTCCGAGGTGGTGCGCATCTGCGGTGCCCTGGAAAGTGAGATTGCGCTGCTGGAGCCGGAAGAACGCACCGAGTTTCTTACCGACCTTGGCCTGTCCGAGCCTGGGCTGAACCGGCTGATCCACGCGGGGTACCGTTTGCTGAACCTGATTACCTATTTCACCGCGGGCGTGCAGGAGGTGCGAGCCTGGACGATTCGGCGGTGCACCAAATATCATTGCGCGTCTTGGGTGATCCACACCGACTTCGAACGCGGCTTTATCCGGGCCGAGGCTTACCCTTCCGACGACCTGTTTCGGCTCGGGTCCGAACAGGCGGTGAAAGAGGCCGGCCTGCTTCGGTCGGAAGGCAAGGAGTACGTGGTGAAGGACGGAGACATCCTGTTCTTCAAGTTCAACGTGTAAGGTCCACGCCCCTGCACGCCGGCCTCGGACTGAGCCACCCAAGTGAGGCCGCACTGCACGTTCGCCGGGCTACTTTTCTGGCTGGCTTCCCGGCTGTGCTGGCGGTGTGATCCACGTTTTTGCGCGCAGAAACGCCACCAGGTCGTCCACCTCTTCGGGCTTCAAGGAGTCGCCAAAGGCAGGCATGCCCTGGCCGCCGTGCACGATCTGGTCGGTGATCTTGTCGGCGCTGAGCTTTTTACGCAGGTCGTGGAGGCCCGGCGCCTTGTCGGTGCCCTGGCCGTCGTTGCCGTGACAATGCGCACAGCCGCGCGTGGCAAAGAGTTCGGCTCCTTCCGCTTTCTTATCGGCAAAGGCGGCCACGGGCGCTGGCTGCCCCAGCCGCGCGAAGCCCCAGCCAAGGCTGCCTGCCACCAGCAGCCCTGCCGTAACAATCTGTCGTACGCGCCTGTCTTGCATTAGGCCCATACTGCCTTGAAAGCGCCGTGGTTGTCATCCCCCCAGGGGTGGAACTCGACAGCCACTCCCTCCTGTTGCTACTGTGGCAGTTTCCTGGCCGCAATCCCCCAGTTATGTTCGCCCCGTTGAAAACCCTTCTGCTTGCCGCCCTCGCCTGGACGATCTCGTCCACCGGACCGGCGTCGGTCGATGATCCCTTTGCCACCAATAAGGCGATGGGCGCCCATCTGAAGGCTCTGTATCGCGCCATGGACTGGAAGGCCGATCCCACCAAGTCCGGGGAGCGTGCCGTGTATTTTGAACGGCTACTCCAGACCGGCAGGCTGACCGCCGACCAGCAGCGCATTGTGTACCCGCAGCTCTGCAATGAATGGTTGCGCGCCGGGGATCCGCATGCCGCGCTCGCGGCCCTCGCCGCGTATGCGCAGGTTCCTGGGCTTACCACGGGGGAGATCCATGATCTGCACAGCACGCGGGCCATGGCCTACCTTCGCCTGGGTGAGCAGGAAAATTGCCTTGCCATGCACGGTCAGCGAGCCTGCGTGTTTCCGTTGCGCGCCTCGGCCGTGCACGCCAAGCCCAGCGGTGCCGAAGGAGCCATTGCCGAGCTTACCTGGCTGCTGGAGCACGAGCCGGACAGCGCCAAAGACGCGCTGTCCCGCTGGCTGCTGAACATCGCTTCTATGCAGCTGGGCCGTTATCCCCGAGGCGTTCCGTCCCGGTATCTCCTGCCAGCCAGCCTGTTTGCGTCGGAGGGCGATGTGGGTGAGTTTCCCGACTACGCCTCACTGGCCGGAGTGGACCTTTCCGCACATGCCGGCGGAGCAGGCGTGGCCGACTTCGATGGCGATGGCCTGCTCGACATCGTGACCTCGTCTTCCGGTCCGCTTGACCCCATGCACCTGTTTCACTCCAACGGCGACGGTACCTTTTCCGATTGGTCGGCGCAAACGGGCCTGACCCCGGAGCTGGGGGGACTGAACCTGGTCGTTGCGGACTTCGACAACGATGGACACCCGGATATCCTGGTATTGCGCGGCGGCTGGTGGGGGCAGTTCGGCAACTACCCAGTGTCGCTGCTCCATAACCGCGGCGATGGCACCTTTGAGGATGTTACCGAGCGCTCCGGCCTGCTGCGGGGCGGGGCGATCGGCCCTACCCAGACCGCGGCCTGGGCCGACTTCGATAACGACGGTTTTCTTGACCTGTTCATCGGGTATGAGCCTGCCGGCGATCTTGCGCCCTCGGCCCAAGTGCCCGGCAAAGAGGATCCCGCCAAGGCGCACGCCTCGCTGCTCTTCCATAACAACGGCGATGGCACGTTTACCGAGGTGGGCCACGACCTGCCCGTCAGCACCCCGGGGTTCGTGAAAGGCGTGGCGTGGGGCGACTTCAACAATGATGGCCGGCCGGATCTGTATCTTTCTACCCACGACGGCCGCAATCGCCTGTATCGCAACGACGGCCCTGCCGATCCGGCCCATCCGGACGCCGCCCACTGGCGGTTCACAGACGTTACCCAGCGGGCTGGACTGGGCAATCCCGGCCCTACCTTCGCGACATGGTTTTTCGACTACGACAACGACGGTTGGCCCGACCTGTCTACCGCAGGGTACTTCATCGATTCCATGCAGGACGTCGGCCGCTTCCAGGCCGGGCAGGCCTTCAAGGGCGGTGTGCCGCACCTGTACCACAACAACCATGACGGCACGTTCACGGACGTGGCCCACCAGGTCCATCTGGATCGCGCCCTGCTCACGATGGGATCCAACTTCGGCGACCTCGACAACGATGGATGGCTGGATATCTACCTTGGGACAGGCGAGCCCTCTTACCAAGCGCTGGTCCCAAACCGCATGTTTCGCAATGCGGCCGGGCGGAACTTTGAAGATGTCACGACGTCGGGCGGCTTTGGCCATCTGCAGAAAGGACACGCGGTGGTCTTTGCGGACCTGGAAAACCGCGGTCAGGAGGATGTCTTCGAGGAGATGGGCGGCGCCTTTGCCGGCGACCCGTACCAGGCTGCGCTGTACCGCAACCCCGGGCATCCCGGGAACCACTCCATCACGCTGACCTTGCAGGGCGTCCACAGCAACCGCGCGGCCTATGGCGCCCGCGTGGAAGCGATCTTCCATGACGGCGGCCAGGTGCGCCATGTTTTTCGGACCGTAGGCGCGGTGTCGAGCTTCGGCAGCGGCCCGGCCCAGCAGCATCTTGGCCTCGGCAAAGCCATCACTGTCGACGAACTGCGTGTACGCTGGCCGGCGAGCTATGGGCAGGAACAGGTGTGGCACTATCTCGCAGCGGACCAGGCTTATGTACTGCGGGAAGGTGCAGCCCACCCCGAGGTGCAGCCAAGAAGGCCCTTCAACCTGGGTCAGCACTCCCTGCACCCTGATGCCCTGCAAACCACAATGACGATGCCCATGCCCTGAGCGGATGCTTGCGCGAACTGGGCAGGAACGGCCTGGCACCAGGAAGGGCAGAAGCGCCTTGCCCTGATCGCCCACGCTTCACGGGTGCCACGGCATGGGGCAGATCTGGTGTAATGGCCCAACGCCTCACCCCTTTGCCCATGCCCGCTCGCTTGCTTGCCGTTCGCTTCCTTGCCCTTCTCTCCTTGTCTCTGGCGGTGTCCGCTGCCGCGCAAACGGCCGCGGTGTTCGAACCGACACCGCAGTTTCCGCTTGCGCACGGGGATGCGCTCACGATCCGCCAGCCTGCGCAGCCCAGCCACCCCTTCACCGTGACGGGCCGTTCCGGCGCCATCCTGGGCATGCAGGACGGCACCGTGGAGCTGTGGCAGCTACCGGTGAAGTTTTTTTCCGCGCTTCACCTGCGCGCTGAGGTGGACGGATACCCCGTTCCCATCGACCTGAATCCCCTCGCCGCCGAGCTCGAAGTGGCCCCCGACCACACGACCCTGACCTACAGCCACGCGGCCATCACCGTGCGCCAGCACATGTTTGTGCCAGCCGGAAATCCGGACGATCCCAGGGACACGAACGCCGGTCTTGGCGGCCAAATCCTCTTTGAGATCCACTCGATCCATCCCGCCACGCTGATTGTGTCGCTCACCCCGGCCCTGGTAGAGATGTGGCCTTATGATAAGTGGTGCAAAGATTTCTTGTGTTTGTATGTCGTCGGCAGCGGCGGTCTTTATGAGTTGAGCACCGACAATCCCCATGTCTTCGGCGTAATCGGCATGCCGGGGGCCACCCACGGGGTGCTATCCCCCTACCAGGAGCATCCGCGCACGCTTCCGGTGGAGTTTCGTGTGCACTTCGACCCTGCCCGCGATGCAACGCACCTGTATCCGCTGCTCTGTGAGGTGGGCCGTCCCGGAGAGAGCAACAGCGCTGCAGGGATGGCCGTGCTGCAAGACCGGCTGCTCAGCACCGATCGGGCCTTGCCGGAGATCTATGCGCGAACCCAGGCCTATTACGCCCACTACTTCGACCACCGCACGGTGGCGCATACCCCGGATCCGCGCTTTGATCGGGCTTTGCAGTGGGCTGAGCTTGCCATCGAGAGCTCGCAGGCGACGGTACCGGCGACTGCCTCCACCCCTGCGGAGACGGGCCTGGTCGCAGGGTGGTTTCCGTCGTTTGACTCGGCCCGCCCAGGCTTCGGCTGGTTTTTCGGACGCGATACCCTCTGGTCCTTGTACGCGATCGACAGCTATGGCGATGCGGCGCTGGCCCGGCGGTCGCTAGGCTTCCTTATGCGCCGCCAGCGCGCCGACGGCAAGATGCCTCACGAGTTCTCCCAAACAGCCGCGCAGCTCAGCGGAGACATGGCCTGGGACAAGCTGCCCTACGAGTATGCCGCGGCAGATGCGACACCGCTCTTTTTGCTTGCCATGCTGGACTACGTCCGAGCCACGAACGATCAGGCGTTCCTGAAGGACCATTGGGAGGCTGTCGAGAAGGCGTACCGCTTCGAGCGCACCCATGACTCTGACGGCGACGGCGTCTACGACAACGCCCAGGGTACAGGCTGGGTGGAGGACTGGCCCACGCCGCCGCACCAGGAACTATACCTGGCTTCGCTGGACCGCGATGCGACGATGGCGATGGCGCAACTGGGCACCTGGGCACAGCATCCCGAGCTCGCCGCCGAAGCCGCGCAAACAGGCGCCAAGCTGGAACAGGCCGTCGCGGCCTACCAACAACCCAATCACCTGTACGCCTTCAGCAAGGCGGCCCACGGCGGGTACGATGTGACGCAAACCATCTACCCCGCCGTCGCCTTCTGGTCCCATGCCGCGGGACTGCCCTCGCCGGAGACCCAGCTAAACGCGTGGAGCTCGCACCTGTTCGCCACCGACTGGGGCACCCGCGCCCTCGCCACCGACGACCCCGCCTTTGACCCCATCAGCTACCATCGCGGCACGGTGTGGCCGCTCTTCACCGGCTGGACCGCCACAGCCCTGTACCGGACAGCCCGCCCGATAGCCGGCTATGCGGCCCTGCGGCAAAACATCGACCTGACCTGGGCCCAGGATCCAGGGGCGGTCACCGAGTTGCTGTCGGGCCGCTTTTATGAGGCCCTGGGCCGCTCCAGCACGCACCAGATGTGGTCCTCCGCCATGGCCTTCACCCCGGCGGTACGACAGCTGTTTGGGGTGGAAACCGACGCTCCGCAGCACACACTCTACCTGCACCCGCACCTGCCACCCCTGTGGACCGAGGCCTCCCTGGAACACATACACCTCGGGGATGCGGAGTACACGTTGCGGTACAGACGGGAAGGCCGGTCGCTTCGCATCACGGCCATGGGCACCGCTCCTTCCGTGCTCTGCCTCCGCGCGGCGGGCGAGGTCCCGAGGGCGCCAGAGCCCTGCCATGCTGCCGCGGGAACCACACACACGCTGGCGCTGGATCTGCCGCCCCTGGAGCTCGCCCTCCCGGAGCAGTCGCTGCCCGAAGCTGGAGCGGAAACCACGAAGCCGCACATCTTGGACGAACACTACGGCCCTCACAGCACCACGATCCGCCTGGAAGCCCTTGCAGGTAGTACCGTTGTGCTCCACCTGACGCGCAATGGGCTCAGGGCCGGTCAGGTCCACACAGGGGACGGGCGGCTCGAGGGCGATGTGCTGACCGTCCCCGTTCCAGCAGGGACGGGTTGGACGCAGAAGGAGGTCTCGATCACCTGGTAGGACCAGGCTTGCGCTGAGAGGCCGATGGGCAGCATGTCTGCCATCGAGGCTCGCGGCAGGTCTGAATTTCCTTGCTCCGGCCGCGTGCAGCGTGGCGTCTCAGCGGCAGGCAGTGCTTCCTGGGGAAAAGTCGCGCAGCTGGGGCGCATCCGGGTTCATGGCCTGTAACGATCGCAGCAGGGCGGCCGTGCTGTCTCGGTCGCTTGTTCCACACTCGATCCGTAGCAGATCGGCACCGGCCAGCGTTTGGCTCGGGTCTGCGCGAACCAGCCGGTCCAGCAGCCGCACAGCCTCTGCCGTGTCGCCCGTACCGGCATCGAGCACGGCACGATTGACCAGCGCGGACGCATTGAAGGGATCCTGGCGTAGGGCCAGGGCATACTCATGCCGTGCCGCCGTCGTATCGCCGGCCACCTGTTCCAGCCAACCAAGGCCGGTGTGGACGGAAACGTCATCTGAACCGGTCGACTCCGCCCGCTTCAGCAGCGCCAACGCGCGTGCAGCGGCTTTGTGATCCCCTTGTTGCGCCCGTTGCGTGTAGGCCAGCCCTGCCTCACGGTCGCCTACGGTAACCGCACCTACCGGCAGAAGGGCTTCCCCTTCCGACCAGTGCCGGCCGCTCCCTGCGACAGGGCGCGGCGCCGCTTCAATGTCGTGGTCGGTGACCTGCTCATGGGAGATGTCCACTGTGCTGCGTGACGGCATATGGCAGCTCGCACAGTCCTGCTGTTCCGGATGGTGCGTTCGCGCCAGGGACGGTGAGGTGTGGCATTGCATGCACTTGCCCCGGTAAAACGCCACGCGCTCGGCGGCGCTGGGCTCGCTGTGGGGATCATGGCAGGTGGTGCAGGTCAGCTGGTCGCCGGCGGCCCGCTTGCAGGCGCTGCGCAGCAGCGCTTCGTACTGACTGCTTGCCCGCTGGCCGCCTCCCGCCTGGCTGGCCCGAACGAAGTACACGGCGTAGTCGGACAGCTTGGCACCGGGTTGAAACTGCGCCAACGACCGCCCCGGCCGGTACACCACGGCATCGCCTTCCAGGTGACACTGGATGCAGGCGCTGTCCCGTGCCTCCGCGTCCATCTTCGCCGGGTTCAGAATGGGTCCGTGACCATGGGCAGCCAGGTGCGCCGCTGGATCGCCATGGCACGCACTGCACCCGACGCCACCCTGGTCAAACGGCCGATCAGGAAAGCGATTGTGTGCCTCCGGCAGAGCCGTCTGCACCGCGGTCGCGTGGCAATGGAGGCAGTTTGCGTCCACAGGCAACGGTGCCGGCATCGTGGTCACGTGGTCATAGGCTGGAGCCATATCCATGCGGCTCCGACGGCTGTACCAGTTGATCGGCAGCTCAAACCATTCCCCAGCCTGTTCATACAGATATGTGCGCCCGTGCCGGCCGGAGCCGACGAAGTACAAAAGCTCGCGCTCCCCGTCCAGGGGACCCGCGCCACCCGAGGCTGGCCGCGAATAGCTCATCCAGGCCCGGCCGTTGCGTTGAAAGATGCTGTACCGTACGCCAGAGCTCTCGTGTGTGAACGACCCCTGCTGGAGAGCGGCCATGGCTGCCCCTGAGCCGGAGCCCATCGCTGTGTGCTTGTACTTGGCGTAGAGCGCGGCGTGGCACTCAGCACAGACCACATCGGGATTCTGGAGAGCCGGTTGCGTCAGGGACGCTTGCGCCGCAGCGGCCCGTACCACCCCGGTCGTTCCCCGCGCGCTGCTCGACGCCCACCA
>CAXTRM010000085.1:11800-12647 GCA_964246625.1 uncultured Acidobacteriaceae bacterium | reverse complement strand
CCTCGGGACACCTTTGCCGCGCTCGAAACCGTCGATCGCGAGCAATGGAAAGAGGAGGTGATGGGGCATGAACGCCTTTTCATCCAACTGCACGGCCATCTGCCGCCGGAGATGGTCTTTGAGCGCGAGTTGCTGATCTGCCGGTTGTAGCTAGGCGACGTCCAACTCGCGAAACATCCCCTCAAGCGGAGTCGCAAACCTCGGTGCCGGGCAGTTGTGGCTCGAAAAATGCCCTGAGCTGCCATCGATCGCGAGGAGCCAGAAACATGCGGAGGAGAGAGCCCTGCAGTGTTGCGTGGGATTGTTGTCCCATGTTTCGTTCCAGCATCATTCCCTCGACGTGGGCGCAATCGGGCCTGAAAGCTGAATGCAGGTACCCGTCTATCAAGAATCGGGGTCGTGGCGCCCACCGGCGAGCTCCGTCCGCCACCTACACCGCCTGCGCAGCAGCCTGGATCTGCTCCAGGATGCCGTCCCACAGGGCCAGTCGGGCCAGCAAAGCCTCTTCGGCGGCTTGGGCCGCCTCCTCCCACAGCGCTGCGTTGCTGCCACACAGGTCCGTAATCATCTGCAGCGCCAGGGGGCCGTGTTCCTCGCCGTCCACCTCGATGTGGCGCTCCAGGTACCAGAGGAACTGGCCCAGGTCGCCGCCCATCTCACGGTTCAGGTCGCGCACCAGCGACCGAAACATCGTCGGGATCGCATCTTCCCGCCCAAAGGTAAACGCAGCTGCCTGCGCCGCGATCGACCCTTCCCGGATGACCCGAAAGGTCGTCTCGACGAAGTGGCGCGCCGCGGCCGGAGCGGTCTCAAGAACCAGCTTGCCGACCCGGGCACGCTCCACCGT
>CAXTRM010000085.1:10166-11790 GCA_964246625.1 uncultured Acidobacteriaceae bacterium | reverse complement strand
CGAAGTGGCTGGCCGTCCGCCCCTCATACTCGTCGGACTCCTCGCCCAGCACGATCTCGTTGACGAAGCGGCGGCTTGCCGGCAACGGCGTCGGGACCCAGGGCACCTCCACCGAGGTCAGCGCTCGCTGCAGTGCCTTCAACAGGCTCATAAAGTCCCACACGGCATACACATGCGACTCCATAAAGAGCCGCAGGTGCTGCGGCGTGCGCATGGAGCGATACAACGGGTGAGCGGCAAGGCGGGCGCGCAGGGGTTCCAGGCGGGCCTCGATATCCACAGTGGAGCCGATTGTGGCAGACGTCCTCATCTTCCCAGTATTCCCGTATTTCCGTGTTCATGCTGGGGTGCCGGCACATGGTTTCGGCCCTGCCAAAAACCGCTTTCGGGCCCGCCGCACTGTGGGTAACGTGTGCAATCTGAGGGGAACTGGCGCAATGGTGGCAGGTCCATGCCACCTTTGTGCCACGGCGATGCGCCGACTTCTTCCAGCGTTTCGGCGTCCCATAACATATGAGTAACAGTACGAAAATAACAAGCTCCACCCTGCGCGACCGCCTGGAGACACTGATCGGTGCCTACCGTGGTCCTTTGCAGGCGGATGAACGACGCTTGCACGAGGCCATGCTCGAGTTCGAGCGGACGTGCTGGGGCCAGCCTGTACAACGCGCAGCGTAGCTGCTTTTCTTTCGCATGGTCGCTTTCCTTTGTGGAACGCACATCGGGCATACTGCCCTTAGGGCTGCAAGGGCCAGCCTTCTCCAAGATGACCGTGCATGATGCAGTGGAACGGGCCGCTGTCTC
This sequence comes from uncultured Acidobacteriaceae bacterium, assembly GCA_964246625.1. Taxonomy (GTDB): domain Bacteria; phylum Acidobacteriota; class Terriglobia; order Terriglobales; family Acidobacteriaceae; genus Granulicella. Next base: position 10,986 of record CAXTRM010000085.1, on the reverse strand, counting down.
CATCTCCCGCCGTGATGCTGAAACTCTTCTGCTGCATGTGCTGGGCCGCAACAGGGCCTGGCTGCTGGCTCATCCTGAGACACCTCTCGCTGCCTCCGACGGAGACACCTTCATTGCGCTGGCGGCACGGCGGGCGCAGCATGTGCCGCTTCAATACCTGACCGGATTCCAGGAGTTCTTCGGTCTCGCCCTGCAGGTCACGCCGGCCGTGCTGATCCCCAGGCCCGAAACCGAGCTGCTGGTCGAAGCCGTCCTGGAGTGGACCCGTGCCCAAACCGCGAAGCCCATGGAAAAGCTGTCCCTCGTGGATGTAGGTACCGGCTCCGGGGCCATCGCGCTGGCGCTGGCCTCCGCGCTGCCGTACAGCAGCATCCTGGCCCTGGATCTTTCTCCCGGTGCGCTTGGGGTAGCTCGCGGCAACGCCACCCGCACCGGCCTGGCGGGTCGGCTCCGGTTTGCTCAATCCGATCTGCTGGAAGGCCTTGACGCCGCGGCGGAGGCTTCCTGCCTGGATGTCGTGGTGTCGAACCCACCGTATGTGCCGGAAGCGGATGCCCCAACGATGCAGCCCGAGGTACGGGACCATGAACCACATCTGGCCCTGTTCGCCGGGCAGGACGGCCTCGCCGTGTACCGGCGGCTGATCCCCCAGGCCTGGCGACTCCTGCGTTCCGGTGGGCTGCTGGCGATGGAGTTTGGCTTTGGGCAGCGCGACGGGCTGGCGCCTCTGCTCCAGGGCTGGGCCGAGGTGGCTTTTCGGAACGACTACGCCGGCATCCCTCGCGTGGTGTTGGCCACCCGCCCCTGAGAGGTATGCCGG
>CAXTRM010000085.1:6274-10156 GCA_964246625.1 uncultured Acidobacteriaceae bacterium | reverse complement strand
GGATGCCGGCTACACTGCCCCGCGCTTCAGGTCGACCAGGATGTCCACGTGCAGCCGCCACAGCGCAAGAACCGCCAGGCCCAGGGCGAGTGCAGACTCCCCGACAGCTGCGGGCAGGTCACTCCCAAGCCGGCGAGCGGCGGACGCGCGCAGGGCAAAGCCGCCCCAGGTCCCGACCGCGGCCCCGGCCGTGCCGGTCAGGATGCCACCGGCGACAGGCTGGTAGACAGCGGTCGCGGCCAGTGCCCCCACAAGCGCACCAAAGGCGATGCGCGCCGTCGCGGGCCCCAGTTCCTTGCGGCTTGGGGTCTTCGGCAGCGTGTCGCCGACATACTCCCCAAGGGCAAGGCCGGTAAAGACCAGCGCGGAAACCAGGTAGGTAACCCAGATGGCCCAGCCGTGCTCCGGAAGCAGGTGCAGCCACGCCGCCCAACACACGGCGGCAATGGCCGTCATGGTGCGGCTGCCTGTAACGACACCCAAAAGAAAGATCCACTCCAAAGGCCCGACCTCCCGCGCTCAACGCGTACAGAACACCCCGCCGTACTGCCGCCCACGGGTTCCCTGGGCAGCTTAGGCCATCACGACGGCTGCTTCCTCTTGGCGCAGCCAGCCATACAGCGGATACTCTTCTGCTAGCTCACGGACGCGGCCGCGGATCGACCGCAGACGTGCCTCATCATGGCGGTACTGCAGGGCCTCGGCGATCCAGCCCGCGATCGTCCGCATCTCGGGCTCCATCATCCCGCGGGTTGTCAGGGCCGGTGTGCCCAGGCGGACGCCGGAGGGCTTCAACGGCGGATTGGTGTCATACGGGATCGCGTTCTTGTTCACAGTGATCCCGGCAGCGCCCAGCGCGTGTTCCGCCTCGGATCCCAGCATGCCGGTCCCTGCATTGAAGACATCGATCAGTACGACATGGGTATCGGTTCCGCCGGAGATGACCCGAAATCCGTTATGAGCCAGCGCCTCGGCCAGGACCTTGGCGTTCTTCACAATCTGCGCGGCGTACGTCTTGAACTCGGGCCGTAGTGCCTCGCCGAAGGCCACCGCCTTGGCTGCCACCACATGGACCAGCGGACCTCCCTGCTGCCCTGGGAAGACGCTGCGATCCATTCCCTGGGCCAGGTCCTGTTGGCACAGGATCAACCCGGAGCGTGGCCCGCGAAGCGTCTTGTGGGTCGTCGTGGTCACCACGTGGGCATGCGGAACGGGTGATGGGTGCACGCCACCGGCGACCAGGCCGGCAAAGTGCGCCATGTCGATCAGTAGCTTGGCGCCGACCTTGTCCGCAATCTGCCGCAAGCGCGGAAAGTCGAACTGCCGAGGGTACGCTGAGCCTCCCCCGATGATCAGCTTCGGCTTTTCCAGCTCCGCCTGCTCTTCCAATTGGTCATAATCGAGGACCTCGGTATCCTGACGCACCTTGTAGCCGGCGATCCGGTACAGCTTGCCGGAAAAGTTCAGCTTGTGCCCATGCGTCAGGTGCCCGCCGTGTGCCAAATCCAGACCCAGGATCGTGTCCCCGGGCTCCAGCAGCGTCATGTACGCGGCCGCGTTGGCCTGGGAGCCGGAGTGTGGCTGCACGTTGACGTGTTCGGCACCGAAAAGCTGCTTGGCACGGTCGCGCGCAAGCGTTTCCACCACATCCGCGTACTCGCACCCGCCATAGTACCGCTTTCCCGGGTAGCCTTCGGCGTACTTGTTCGTGAACACCGAGCCGGCTGCCTCAAGCACCGCCCGCGACACGAAGTTCTCGCTGGCGATCATCTCCAGCCCGTCATGCTGGCGTACTGTCTCATTTTCGATCGCGCGGGCGATCTCCGGGTCAACTTCAGCAAGGGGCAGTTCGCTGCGGATCGGCATAAAACTGAGTGTATCGCGGGAGTTTCCCCCCGCTCCAACGAAGGTCGCACAGTGTGTAACACGGCTGGTAATATGACCCCGCTTGTGAGGGATAGTGAATATGGTTCACCTTCCTGCATTCTCAACCTACGCAAGAGATGCGGCTCGGCGGCAGCGAAGGCCCGCCACCCGTCTCTGGTGGATTTCTCGGCCGGTTTGTTCCGTGCCGATCGGAGAACCTACTTGGCTGCACGGATTCTGCCATTCCGTTCGTTTGTCCCCGATACCGCAAAGCCGGTGATGCTGTCTCCTGTTTCCGGGCCGCTGTATACCTTTTACGGCCAACATTCATCTCCCAAGGTTTTGACCATGTCGAATCATGCACGACGTCGTTCGCAGCACGAGATTGAGGATCGCCAAACTATGCTCGCCAAAGCCGAGCAGGAGCTGGCTGAGGGTTACCTTGAGGTCGAGATCACCGGCCTGACCTTCCGCCGCTTGGTCGCCGCATACACCGTCATTCTGCGGGGAGCCTGGAGCTACACCCTCGGCAGTGTGCGCTCCCTTGTGCGGCCGACCCCGGCGCTCTAGCCCCACTACCAGAACGGCGAGACGCCCCCTCCTGGTCGTCTCGCTGCTTTTCTGCCTCAGCTGCCCCCCATCGCATACTCCGTCCTTTTTGTACCGGGTCTCATTCGGTGCCACGGCACCTCCACAGTTCCAGGCTTTATAGTCCCAAGCTTCACAGTTCCAGGATGGAGAGCCATTGCGAAGCCGCTCGATCTTGAACAGGTCGCCCGCCCGAAGCAGGCAGCCTGTGCCGCCCGGATCCCACATCGAGCGGCAGTGACGGCGACAGTCCAGTGCCCGTTCCATGCAGTCTGCGAAACGCAACCCGTTTCCTCGCATGCCGTACCTGTTCCCACAAGAAACTTGTCCGTTTCCCCTGTTCCCTGCTGTTGCCAAGGGCATCAGAGATAGCTGCACGGTACTGTGGTAAGCCGTACCGGTGGAGGCTCTTGTGCGCGCAACAAAGGCGATCGTTCTGTGCTGTCTTCTCCCTGGCTTGACGGCATCGGCTGCTTTGGCCCAGTCGTCCCAGACCCCCAGTGGCCCCGCGGCCGAGGTGCAACGCGCCTACAACGGCCTGAAGACCAACATCCTCAAAGCCGCCAACACCATGCCGGCCGAGGCCTACAGCTACAAGCCCACGCCGGATGTCCGTACCTTTGCCCGTGTCGTTGAGCACATCATCGAAGCGCAGCAGCACAGCTGCGGTGCCGTCAATGGCACAGCCATGAGTGCGCTTCCCAAGGTCCCCGACGAATCAGCCGACAGGGGCTCCGTCGTGCAGGCCCTGCAGGACTCCTTCACCGCCTGCGACAAGGCCATGGCGTCCCTTTCTGACGGCAATGCGACCGAGATGCTCGCCGCAGGCCCCGGCAAGCGCTCCCGTATCGGCCTGCTCTGGGGCACGGTGTCCCATGACAACGAGCAGTACGCCACGCTTGCGCTGTATATGCGCCTCAAAGGCCTTACCCCGCCCAGCAGCGAAAGGTAAGCCCAACCTGCATCACAGTTCCTGAGCGCATCGCGCACACAGGAGACTTCGCATGGCCGATCAGAACAGCCTGGGTCCGCTCGGGCCCAACATCCTCAGCGTGGAACAGGTCACCGACACGGTGTACTCGGTGCAGGGCCATAACTTCGTCACGGGCTTCCAGGTGGAAGTGCAGGACGGCACGGGGCAAACCGTCGATGGCGTCACCATCTCCCAGCCACAGGCCACGGCCTTTACGCTGACCCTACCCTACAGCACGCCTGGCGCTTATGCGCTGGTCGTCGTGAACCCGGACGGCCGCAGCTCCACCCAAAGCTTTCAAACCCCGGGCACCAGTGCGTCCAACGACGCTCTCCGCAGCAACTCATAGCCTTTTTCCCAAAAATACCCCGGAACCCTAGCTTGAAGCTGCTCCGGTCCTTTCCTCGGCCCGGCGGACGCCCAACTCGCTCAGGTACTGGTTGGTGAACTTGCCC
>CAXTRM010000085.1:546-6264 GCA_964246625.1 uncultured Acidobacteriaceae bacterium | reverse complement strand
GTAGCGCGCACGGACCTCGGCCGCGGGCACCGCAAACAGCTTTGCCCAGTGGGGACGCGCGGCAAACGGCGCCAGGCACCCTTCCAGCAGCGGCAACACGGCCCGCACCGCTTCCACCTCCCGCTTCCACGTGAAGTGCAGGGCCAGCGACTCTCGTCCGCACGCCATGCTCATCGGCAACGCGTCCGCAGCTACCACGCGCAGTTCACTGATCAGCAGGTGTCGGGTAAACCGGTCGCGCACCGCTTCCACCGCACGGATAGCCTCATACCCGCACGCCAGCGGCACAAAATACTCGGTCTGCAACTCCGCCCCGGCAGAGGGCGTGTAGTCCAGCCGAAAGTGCGGCAGTCGCTCGAACCATGGCCCTGGCACCCCCTCCTGCTCCGTGCAACTCTCCGCGGAAAGGTTCGGCAGTGGATGCAGCTTGGCCCTTTGCCGCGTCGCCCCGAAGAACTTTGCCACGCCCGGCTCCGCCCGCCCACCATCCAACCTGTGCTTTAGCCAAACCTGCGTTGCACGCCCTTGCCAGTCCGTAAACAGGCTCACGCTGTAGGCCGCGCCGAACACCTCGGGCAGGTGCTGCGCCAGAACCTCGAACCCGAGGTCTTCGTACACCGTTTGCGCCACCTGATAGGTTGGCTCCAGCCGCAGCGTCACGCGAGAAACCACGCCCAGTGCGCCCAGGTTCACCACGGCCAGATCGAACCTCTCAGGCTGTTGCTCCCGTGACAGCATCATCAGCTCGCCGTTGGCCGTCACCAGCTCCACCCCCACCACCGCCGTCGCCAAGCAGCCGTTGCGCACGCCGGAGCCATGCGTAGCTGTGCTGCAAGCCCCCACCACGGAGATGTGCGGCAGTGAGGCAAGGTTTTGCAGCGCAAAGCCTCGGGCCTCCAGCAGCGGGGCCAACTCACCATAGGTCACGCCCGCGCCGACCGTCACCGTGCCGCTGAGCGCATCCCACTGCACCGACCGCAGCCGGCCAAGGTCGATCTGTACCTCTTCGCTGTCAGCGATGTGGTTGAACGCGTGGCGTGTGCCCACGGCCTTCACCCGCCGGCTCCCGCGTACAAGCGCCTGCAGCGCTTCCACCGACCCCGGCTGCTCCAGTCGCGTCGCCTTGTAGCTGTAGTTTCCCGCCCAGTTCCTGCGGACCTGCTGCTCTGCTGCGGCTATCGGCGGCTCTGCCCCTATCGCGTTCATCGTTCCATGCTAGCCCTCGCCGGCTATGGCCTGCTCCAGCCTTGCACCGCCCGCACGGTACAGTGACATCCATGACCGAGGGCGCCCCCAGCAAAGCCATCAACACCCCGCAGCAGGTCCTGTTCGCCAGCCTCGTTGGCACCACCGTCGAGTTCTTCGACTTCTACATCTATGCCACGGCCGCCGTGCTGGTCTTTCCCCGGCTCTTCTTTCCCGCGACTGACCCTGCCTCGTCCACTCTGGCCTCGTTGGCCACCTTTGCCATCGCCTTTCTTGCCCGACCTATCGGCTCCGCCCTGTTCGGTCACTTTGGCGATCGCATCGGGCGCAAGCGGACCCTCGTCCTCGCCCTCCTCGCCATGGGGGTGTCCACCTTCTGCATCGGCATCCTCCCTACCCATGCCCGTATCGGCGTGCTTGCCCCGCTGCTGCTCGCCGTGTGCCGTTTCGGTCAGGGGATCGGTCTCGGCGGCGAGTGGGGCGGGGCGGTTTTGCTTGCCGTGGAAAACGCGCCGCAAGGCAAGCGGGCGTTATACGGCATGTTTCCACAGCTTGGCGCGCCGCTCGGTTTTCTGCTCTCTTCCGGCGTCTTTCTGCTGTTGTCGCATTTCCTTACGGACGCCCAGTTCTTCCGCTTCGGTTGGCGGCTGCCCTTTCTGGCCAGCTCCGTCCTTGTGCTGCTGGGCCTGTATGTGCGCCTTGCCCTTACAGAAACCCCGGTCTTCACCGCTTCCCTGGAGCGTCAGGAGCGTGTCGACTCCCCCATGCTGGTCGTTCTCACCCGGCACACCCGGGCGCTCGTCGCGGGCATCCTTGTGTGCCTCGCCACCTTTGTCATCTTCTACCTCATGATCGTGTTTGCGCTGTCCTGGGGCACCACCGCCCTGCACTACGGCCGTAGCCAGTTCCTGCTCATCCAGCTGCTCGGTGTCCTCGCCTTTGCGCTCACCATCCCGCTTTCCGCGCTGCTCGCCGAGCGTGGCCGCCGCCCCGTCATGATCGGCGTCACCCTCCTTATCGGTCTCTTTGGCCTCGTGTTGGCTCCCCTGTTTACTGCCGGCATCGGGGGCGTGGTCACCATGATGCTGCTCGGCCTTGGCCTCATGGGCTTTACCTATGGGCCGCTCGGCACCGTCATCGCGGAGCTCTTTCCAACCCCGGTGCGCTATACCGGCAGTTCCCTCGCCTTCAGCACCGCGGGCATCCTCGGCGCCTCCGTCGCGCCCTACGTGGCTACGTGGCTGGCCCGGACCTATGGCCTGCAATATGTGGGCTATTACCTCGCCGGCTCCGCGCTTCTCACCCTGGTCGGGCTCCTGATGATCCGTGAAACCCGTCACGACGACCTCACCGCCCCGCTGCTGTAGCTGCCTGCTCACCGCGCCTGCGGGTTCGCCTTCCCAACCGGTACCCTGGGAGGCATGGATCCATTGGTCTCCGTGTCCTGGCTCGCCAGCCATCTGCATCAGCCAGACCTGGTGGTGCTCGACGCAACCCTTCCCCTGGTCGGGGTGCAGCCTGTGCTCGATGCGGCGGCAAGCTACCGCGAGCAGCACATCCCTGGCGCCCTGTTCTTTGACATTGAGGCCCTGTCGGACCGCCATACCTCGCTCCCGCACATGCTGCCATCGCCGGCGGCGTTCGGCGAAGCCATGGGCGCGCTGGGTGTGCCTGCAACGGGCACCCTTGTGGTCTATGACCAGCACGGGATCTTTTCAGCTCCGCGCGCCCGGTGGATGCTTCGCACCCTGGGTGCCCGCGACGTTCGCGTTCTGGACGGCGGCTTACCCGCGTGGCAACAGGGTGGCCATGCTACGGAGGCCGGTACGCCATGGAGACAGCCCGTTGGCTTCCAGGCTGTCCTGCAGCCGCAGGCTGTGGTGACCTTCGGTGAGATCCAGCAGATCCTTGCATCAGTTCGGCCGCGCACGCAGATCCTTGACGCCCGGTCTGCCTCGCGCTTTGCCGGCTCCGCGCCGGAGCCACGGCCCGGTCTGTCTTCCGGCCACATGCCAGGGAGCCTGAGCGTGCCCTATACCGAGCTCCTGCAGGACGGCGGTATCAAGGATCCTGAACAGTTACGGACTGTCTTTGACAGGGCAGGCGTTGATCTCGAGGCGCCGCTTGTCACCACCTGCGGCTCTGGCATCACTGCCGCGGTTCTTGCGCTCGGCCTTGAGCGCTGTGGCGTCCCCAACGTCCCGCTCTACGATGGCTCCTGGGCCGAATACGCGCAACAACCCGAGGCGGTGATCGTCAAAGGCACGATCTGACGCCGAAGCACACTTCAGGACGTCTCCGGATTGTAGAGATCCTGAAAATTGCGCCAGAAAGTAACAGACGCCACAATAGCTCAAAAGTAGGACCGGTGCGAGAGAAATCTCTCGACTTTCCAATCCAGGCAGTTTCTACTTTCGTTCTAAGAATGCGAGGCTGCTTCACAAGCCGGCCTTCTGGAGAGTCTCAAAAGTGGAACCAAAACTAACGGAATTAATTGATAAGGCTCTGTCGCGCCGCGGTTTCCTGTCGGGTGCAGGTGCACTGGCCGCCGGAACACTCGTAGCGGGTTGCTCAGGTAGCGACACAACCAATCTTCCCGCACCTACCACCGCGCCCCCGCCGGCTGTCCTGAGTGATGCGGACTACCTTAACTTCGCTCTCAATCTCGAGTACCTCGAAGCCGAGTTCTATCTCCATGCGGCAACAGGCACCGGGCTCTCGGCTGCCGACAGCGGCAATGCCACCAGCTTGACCACCGTCATCGCGAACAGCAAGGTGCCCGGCCTCACCGCCGTGCAATCGGAGTACATCTACGAGATCGCGCAAAACGAGCTCGATCACGTGCGGTTCCTTCGCGCCGCGCTCGGCTCGGCAGCGGTCGCCGCCCCGGCCATCGATCTCACCGCCAGCTTTAACGGCCTCGCGACGCTTGCCGGCCTGGGTAGCACCTTCAATCCCTTCGACAACTACAACGACTACCTGATCGGTGCCTTCATCTTCGAGGATGTCGGCGTCACGGCGTACCACGGTGCCGCAGAGTTCTTGACGGACAAGGGTCACCTGACGGCCGCTGCGGAGATCCATGCAGTCGAGGCCTACCACGCCGGCTCCATACGCGCGCAGATTGTTGCTGCTGGTTCGGCCCTGATCGCTACGGCTGTGGCTGTGCAGGCCGTGCGCGCCAAGGTGGGTGGCGGTATGGAAACGACTCTGAGCCCAACCACAGTTGTCGCCGCCGATCCGAAAACCTCGGTTGGATACGAGCGAACGCTCTCGCAGGTTCTTGCGATCGTCTACGCCGGGGGAACTTCCTCGGGCGGCTTCTTCCCCGCCGGTTTGAACGGCACAGTCAAGAGCTACTCGGCTTAGGTACGGAGATCTAATGGCAACCCTGGAAACACAGCACCTAGACGAAGTCATCGCAAGCAGCCGCCGTAAAATGCTCACCCTGGGCGGCGCGGCTTTGGCGGGCCTCGCGTTTACCTCCGTGGCCAGTGCGCAAACGACCGCCACCACCCTCACGGACGCGGACTACCTCAACTTCGCACTCAACCTTGAGTACCTTGAGGCCAACTACTACACTCTCGCGGTCAGTGGGCAAACGATCGACCAGCTGGGAATCCCCATCACCGGCGTCGGGACACAAGGAACCGTGGCGACCAAAGCTGGTGGCCCGGCCATGTGCAAGGTGCCGTTCAAGAACACCACGGTAGCCAACTATGCCGCCGAGATCGCCACGGAAGAGCGCAACCACGTTGCCTACCTCCACGGGGCGCTCGGCACCAACGCCGTGGCCCAGCCCGCGATCGACCTTGTGGCGACCTTCAATGTCCTCGCTGGCCTGCTAGGTGCCGGGATCACCACCTTCGACCCCTTTCTGGATGATGCGAGCTTCCTGCTTGGCTCCTACATCTTCGAGGACGTCGGAGTGACGGCGTACACCGGTGCGGCCCCCGCTCTGACCATCGCTTCCAACCTCAATGCGGCCGCCGGGATACAGGGCGTCGAGGCATATCACTCCGGCGTGATCCGCACGACCATCTACGCTCTGGATCAGCAGCCCAACATGCTGCAGGGTGCCATGGTGCCTGCTGGTACCCTCCGCACGCTCGCTTCGGACATCTCCAAGGTCCGTGCCTCGGTGGATGGCTCCAACTCCATAACAGCCAATGCCACCCAGGGCGATGACATCGGTCTCGGTGTGCAAACCGTTATGCTGAACGGCACAACCGGTCTGCAGGCCTCGACGATTGTGGATGCCACCACGACCGGCTCGATCAACCTCCCCGGCACCGGCTCCAACACCACGGGTTCTTTGGTCTTTGCCCGCTCTGCCGCGCAAGTGCTCGCCATCGTCTATGCCGGCCAGCCCGGCAAGGGCGGCTTCTTCCCGGCCGGCTTGAATGGCAACGTCAAGTAACCCCAGGTCTGCGGAGGCCAGTTCCATCTGCCTCCGTAGAGACCCCTGGACAGCAAAAGGCCCCGGTCCTCAAAGGACCGGGGCCTTTTTTA
>CAXTRM010000085.1:0-536 GCA_964246625.1 uncultured Acidobacteriaceae bacterium | reverse complement strand
CCGCCGCGGAATCCATACCCGCCACGGTACCCGTAGCTACCGCGGTAGCCGTATCCACCCCGATACGGGTAGCCGTACCCGTGATACCCGTAGCCACCCCGAAACCAGGGGCCTGCCCCGATGAAAATACCGTTCGAAAACCAGCTAGGGCCGTAATAACCATAGGGTGCGCAGGTGTAAGGGGCATAACCGTAGTAGCCGTAGGCGCAGGCGGGCGCCGCGTACCCGTAGGGCTCGGCGTAGCCGTATCCGCCGCCGATGCCGATACCCACGGACACCTGGGCGTGAGCGGGCGTGAGGGCCGCAGGGACCATAAAGAGGGAAAGTGCAACTAAATACCGAAGAAAACGCATGGTTTCGATCCTCCCGTGACTGACCAGGGCCAGCCCGGCGCCCTACCTAAACGGCTGGGTCGTACATAAGAGGAAACCCGATGCCGGTGAAAAGGTTGCGCTTCCCGCACGGTGGCGCCGGGGTGTCGAGGCGCGCATTTCTGTCACGTTTTGCATGCTAAAAACGCACTTTGAACACGGTTT
>CAXTRM010000084.1:7765-12746 GCA_964246625.1 uncultured Acidobacteriaceae bacterium | reverse complement strand
GCTGGAAGAGGGTCCGGACTTGGACGACCCCAAGCCGTTCAAGAGCAACTGGTGGCGGCGGCTCTTCGGCTAGGTCGCGTCCAGGGCGAAGTTAGCTAGAGACCCAAACCCCCATCGACCACGAGAAGCTGGCCGGTGATGAAATGCGGAGCGGTGGAAAAAAACAGCACCGCGGAAGCCACATCCTGCGGCGTACCGTTGCGCTTCATCGGCGTTTTAGCCGCGAAGGACTCATATCCGGCGGTCGCGTCGCCCGTCGTCACGATCATGCCAGGAGCCACACAGTTCACGCTGAGCTCCGGCGCCCATGCCTTTGCCATCGTCTGGGACAGCATGTGCAAGGCGGCCTTGGAGGTGCAATAGTGGGCGTGCGTTGCCCAGGGATGCACGCCGCCAAGCGACCCGATGTTCACAATGCGGCCATGGCGCTGCCTGAGGTGCGCGTGAGCTGCCTTGGCAACCAGAAACGGGCCTCGCGTATTGGTGGCGAACATCGCGTCCCACTGTTCCAGGGAGATTTGTTCAAGCGGCGCTGTTTCAAAGGCACCCGCGTTGTTTACCAGCAGATCCAATCCCCCAAGGGCGTCCACGGTCTCCGCAACTGCTGCCTGGATACTCGATTCACTGTGCACGTCACAGGCGACCGCGAAGGCTGCTGCCCCGAAGCTCTCAAGCTCCTGCCGGGTCGTCTCTGCCTCGGCCTTTGAACCGCGATAGGTGATCCCAACCGATGCCCCGGCCCGGGCCAGTTCCAATGCCAGAACGCGACCGATACGGCGCGCGGCGCCGGTCACCAACACACGGCGGCCCTTTAGCCCCTGGTAGCCCAGGTGTTCATAAGGAGTCGCACTCACTGCGGACTGTCCGGCTTCGGCGTCCCTGTCGAGGCAGGATGGGTGTCCGGGGTGTTTGCCGGAGGCGTGGTCTGCAGCGGGCCTGTGGGGGAAGACGAGGCGGGTGGCGATGCAACATGCTCCTGGACACCCGGCTGCACCACGGCGGGATGATCGGCCTCATCCGTGTACTGCGACACCTGCGCCCGCGGCCGCTGCAACTTGACCAAAACCTGCCTCCCATCCTGGGTCAGGTCGAAGTCCGTGGCAAAGGTGGCATAGCCGGTCGAGATGACCTGAACTGTCACGTGGCTCCCGATCTCAAGCAGGTCCATCAGGGCCTTGCCGTCCGGATCGGTTTTGGTTTCAAGGTTGGCGGTCAGCTTGCCATCGCGAACCGCGCGAAACACCACGGAAACATTCGGCATGGGCTTGCTGTTGAACGCCTTCTCCACCACAACCGAAACCTCGGCGGTGGGTGGGGGCGGTTTATACCCGCGACCGTGCCGCTCCTGCTGAGAAACACCGAGGGTCGAGAAACTGCCCAGCGCCACAACTGTGACCCAGGGCAGCGACGAGCGAAAGCGAGCACGCATGCGGGAGATTCTACCGTGCGACGGACGGCGGTGTCGCGCGTGCCTGAGCGGTATCGCACCTGAGCACGCGAGGTCGAGCGTACTTCCTACGAAGAAGGCGCTCCGCAAAGGTGAGTCGAGAACGCGCAACTCTGCGGCAGGTCGCTTGACTCCGCTCTTCCGCGCACGCTACATTAGCACTCGGCAGTGGAGACTGCCAACGCGAGCCTGCACCTCGGGGACGCGGCACACTCCACATAGCACCCACCCTTCAAGGAGACAATGTACATGGCTTCCAATAAGTTCACGCCGCTCCACGACCGCATCCTGGTCCAGCGCCTCGAGGAGAGCGAGACGATGCGCGGCGGCATCATCATCCCTGACTCCGCCAAAGAAAAGCCGCAGCAGGGCAAGGTGATCTCGGTCGGCAAGGGTAAGTCCAACGATGAAGGCAAGGTGTTCCCGCTGGACGTCAAGGGCGGCGACACGGTCCTTTTCGGCAAATATTCCGGCACCGAGATCAAGCTGGACGGCGAAGACTACCTGATCATGCGTGAGGAAGAGGTCCTCGGCATCCTCGCGTAAAGCTGTTTATAGGTTGGTGCTGGGTTCTTGGTTGCTTCCGGCGTTCCGCCCTGCTTCCTTCCCTGATCCACTCGAAAACCTACAACGTAGAACCTAGAACCCTGAACGCAGCTACGAGCTGCATACGGAGCAAAATATGGCAAAGCAGATTCTGCATGGAGAGGATTCGCGTCAGGCGATCCTCCGCGGCGTGAACACGCTCGCGAACGCAGTCAAGGTGACCCTCGGCCCCAAGGGCCGCAACGTCGTCATCGAGAAAAAGTTCGGTTCCCCCACCATCACCAAGGACGGCGTCACGGTTGCCAAGGAGATCGAGCTGCCCGAGGGCCTCGAGAACATGGGCGCGCAGATGGTGAAGGAAGTCGCCTCCAAGACCTCCGACGTCGCCGGTGACGGCACCACGACCGCGACCGTGCTGGCCCAGGCCATCTTCCGCGAGGGCGTGAAGACCGTGGCCGCCGGGGCGAACCCCATGGCGTTGAAGCGTGGCATCGATAAGGCTGTTGAGGCCATCATCGGCAAGCGTGACGAGCATGGCCAGGTACAGGGCGGCGCCCTGAGCGAGTTCTCGAAGCCCGTATCCGGCGAGATGATCGCGCAGGTCGGCACCATCTCGGCCAACGCGGATCACCAGATCGGCACCATCATCGCCGAGGCGATGAAGAAGGTCGGCAAGGACGGCGTAATCACCGTCGAAGAGAGCCGCACCATGGAGACGCAGCTGGACGTCGTCGAAGGCATGCAGTTCGACCGCGGGTACCTGAGCCCTTACTTCGTGACCGACGCCGAGGGGATGGAAGCCGCTCTCTAGAACCCTTACATCCTTATCTACGAGAAGAAAATCTCCACGATGAAGGACCTGTTGCCCCTGCTGGAGCAGATTGCCCGCACGGCGAAGCCGCTTGTCATCATTGCTGAGGACGTGGACGGTGAGGCGCTGGCGACCCTGGTGGTCAACAAGCTGCGTGGCACCCTGAACGTGGCTGCTGTAAAGGCACCTGGCTTCGGCGACCGCCGCAAGGCCATGCTGGAGGACATCGCTGTCCTTACGGGCGGCAAGGCCATCACGGAAGACCTCGGCATCAAGCTCGAGGGCGTCAAGATCGAGGATCTCGGCACTGCCAAGCGCGTGACCATCGACAAGGACAACACGACCATCGTCGATGGTGGTGGTGAGGACTCCCGCATCGAAGGCCGCGTGAAGGAGATTCGCGCTCAGGTCGAGAAGACCACTTCCGACTATGACCGTGAGAAGCTCCAGGAGCGTCTCGCCAAGCTGGTCGGCGGCGTGGCCGTCATCAAGGTCGGTGCAGCTACCGAGACCGAGATGAAGGAGAAGAAGGCCCGTGTCGAGGACGCGATGCATGCGACCCGCGCGGCTGTGGAAGAGGGCATTGTCCCTGGCGGTGGCGTGGCTCTGGTTCGTGCGGCCAAGTCACTGGACGGCCTGATCAGCGGCCTTTCCGGCGACGAGAAGATCGGTGCGCAGATCATCAAGCGCGCGGTTGAGGAGCCTCTGCGCATGATCGCCCTGAACGCGGGCGAAGAGGGTGCGGTGGTCATCAACAAGATCCAAAGCTCGAACGACTCCAACTACGGCTTCAACGCCGGAACGGGCGCTTACGAGGATCTCGTCTCCGCCGGTGTCATCGATCCGACCAAGGTAACGCGCACTGCCCTGCAGAACGCGGCTTCCATCGCCGGCCTGATGCTCACCACCGAAGCCATGATCTCCGAGATCCCGGAGAAGAAGGAAGCGGCCGGTCACTCGCACGGCGGCCCTGGCGGCGGCATGGACGGCATGTACTAGTCCTTGGCCGATGGCTACTCTGCAATAAGAAAGCCCCGGAGCAATCCGGGGCTTCTTGCGTTCAGCTGTAGTTAAGAGCGAGTCAGCCTCGGTGTGAGGCGTACTACTCTCATGGACGGGTGCAACAGCGTCGTTCCCTTAGCTTGCCTATCTCCGGACGGAAATGAGCCACAGGTAGCAGCAGAAAGGCCCCGAACGCAGAACGCGTCCGGGGCCTTCCTTTTTGTTACCGGCTACTCACTCGCCTGTTCCACCAGACCTGGATGCACGGCATGGGGTGCGTGGATTTTGACGCCCGCCTGCTCGGTCTTCACCTTGATGTCGGTGAGCGTGTCCCGCTTTTCACGGTTCGCGCTTGCGTTGAAGCTGATCAGGTAACTCTCTGTCAGCGACTTGCGGAATGCATCGAAGTAGGGCTTCAGACTCGGAGGCGTGATACGGCCCTGGTAGAACGACTCACCCCCGGTCGCGTCCGCAACCTGGTTCAGGTAGTTCTGACCACTGAAGCTGGCCAAGCCGCCACGAATGCCGGCATCGCCGTAGTATATGGAGTACACGGCCACACCGGCACGCTGGGCCGCATCCTGCGCATGCTCCACATAGGGACTGTCCTGGTTCAGGGGCGATACGCTGCCGTTGTACGGATCTACACCATTGGTGATCATCAGGACCATGCGGGCAGCATTGCCCTGCCCCGGCCAGTGCTTAACAAAATCCTGAAGGCAAAAGTACGGGCTGGCACTAATGCCCGCAGCTGAAAACGGCAGGCGTACCTGGCTCGCGGCAGCCTCGTGATTGGTGGTGAATGATCCGGTGCTGCGCACCGTGCCGTTCTGCATGAAGCCAACCAGCACCTGAACGTTTGCGGGCAGGCTGGTGACGAATTGCTTGACGTCCTGGATCTGCACGCCGAAGTTGCCGCGCAGGCCATCGTCGATCAGGACCGCCACCTGAGCACCTTCCTTGGACACAGGCGTTACGGAAGCAATCTCGGCGTCATGTCCGTTGACTTCAAGCTTCAGCGCGCCGGTATTCAGGGGCGCATTGTTCTTGGACTGGACCGAGATCAGGGCAGTCGTGGGAACGGGACCTTCGTTCGCGAGCTCCTGCGCGAACAGCGGTGTCGCAAAAACACCGAGGGAGACCACTGTGGTAAGCAAGCGCGTCCGGTTCATCAT
>CAXTRM010000084.1:1826-7755 GCA_964246625.1 uncultured Acidobacteriaceae bacterium | reverse complement strand
CTCTAGGCCATCAGGCCGTTGCATGCTAGATGCGACGGCTTTTCGGTGAGGTTAATCGCCGCCCAGCCGGATCTTCAGACCGGCACGGACCGTGAGAGGCAGGCTTGGGTAGCCGATCGGCGCGATGTGCTGGTCGTTCAGCAGATTGTCCAGCTGCGCAAAGATCGAGACCTTCCGTTGCAGCTGGTACACACCCCCGAGGTCCAGCTGCACATAGCCGTGGTCCAGATCGCGATTCGGCAACAGGAGGGAGTTGTCGAAGCTGGGCGTAAAGCCGTCCAGAAAGGTCGAGTCGTCGCTCCGGCTGGCATAGGCGCCCTTTACGGCCAGGCTGTATCGCGTTTTGGTGTACGTTGCGCTGAAAAACCCGCTGTGCGGCGGGCGCCGGAAGGGCCGCGCCCCGACCAGGGGACTTTCTGCGCCGATGGCGATGCCCGGAAAGGCAGGGTTCTCCGTTGCCGAGCCCTGGTTGGCGTCGACCGCGTCAGAAGCAAAGGATTGCAGCACACGCGAAGCCAGGTAGGTGTAGCCACCACGCACCAGCAAGGAGCGCCGCGCCTGCCAATCCAGCTCTGCCTCCGCCCCTTGTGCGCGAAAGGCCAACGAGTTCACGTACAGCGCGTTGAAGTAAAACGGCGAGGTGTTCGGGTTGTTGAACTCAGGCGAGTTCAGGCCGAAGTAGCCGGCCAGATTGGCCCCGGTAACCCCTTCCAGCTGACGGTCGAAGACGTTGTGGAAGTACCCTGCCTTCAGGATGAGCTTGTCGCCGTACAGGCTCTGATCGATCCCGAAATCGTAGGTCCGTGAGCGCTCCGCATCCGGCTGCGTAAGGCGATACCGGATGATGTCTTCCGCATCGCCCGCCTGCAACAACTGCCGATACAGGCTGTAGTAGTCCAGGGCAAGCGTGGGCTCTTGGACGCCAGTGGCCGCATTGAAGCGAAGCCTGGTTCCGTGGAACCAGCCGAGGCCAGGGCGTATCGGCACAAACGAGAGCCCAAGCCGTGGCGTTCCTGCAACGCCATAGAGGTGGTTCTTTTCAACCGCGCCGCCCAGCGAGTAGAAGAGCCGGCTGCAGAATTGCCCCTGGAATTGCAGGTTGTACTCGAAATTGGTGCGTTGGGTCGTTTCGCGGACCCCATACGCGGACTCGTTGAACACGCCCCGCTCATTGTCATACCGGAAGCCAAACAGACCGTTGAAATGGCGCGACGGGCTCCAGTCACTCTGGTAGTAGAGCTGGTCGCGGTTGGAGGCCTCGTCGCTGTTGCCGGTCAGGATGGCAGCCTGGCCCGTGGCATCGTAGCCGTTGGCACCACGGATCGTGACGAAGTTGCCGAAGAATTCGGTAAATGGGCCAAAGCTGGACTGGAAGGTGATCGGATGACCAACCGCGCCGGAGTAGGTTGCCTGTTCACGCTTCCGGGCGATGCCGTAGCGCACGAGGTTGTGCCAGTTGCCTTCCCCTGTGTGTTCCAGCAGCCCGTTCGCGTACAGGTCCTGATCGCCCTGCTTTCCCTCGGTGGTGAGGCCGAGGAACTGGTACGCACCCGGCAGACCGACAGCGGCGACCTTGTTCCGGATTGTGAACCGTAGATCCGTACCACCGGTCAGGTTATAGCCGAGGTTGGCTACCGACGTCGCGTTGTGGTATTCGTCCCCGGGCAACGCGTTGGAGGTGTCCTGCCGGTCAAACGCGGCAAAGTAGTCCAGCTTGCGCAGGGTGCCGCCAGCCGTGACGGCATTCTGATAGGTGTGCAGATTGCCGGCATCGCCCGTGTAGTTCAGCACCGGCTTCAGTGTCATACCGCGCGGTGTGGTGATCGCCACCACAGACGCGCCGGCATCGGTTCCATAGATCGCCGAATCCGGACCACGGTAGATCTCCATGGAGCCGATACCAGTGGCACTCACGTTGCCGAAGTCGAACGTTCCGCCAACGTCCTCGGCGGGCATGCCGTCCACCAGAACAAGGTTTGCCGTCGAGTTGCCGCCGCGCACAAATAGGGTGCTCACACTACCCATCTGACCCGTCTGCGCCACAAAAACACCGGGGCTCTGGCGCACCTCGTCCACCACGCCGAGGCGCGTCGCAAAGCTCGGGCCCGGCAGCACGGTCACCGGCGCTGTGAGCTGGGGCAGGGGCGTCGGAAGGGCGGTCGCCGCCACGGACACCTGTTGCTGCACGGTGTTGGTGGATAGCACCACATCCTGCAGCACCACATCCGTCGTGCCCCCATAGAAGTCCTGCCCGATGCCCGGCAGGTAGCCACCCGCTGAACCGAGCAGGGTAAACCGTCCGGAGTCCCCGGAACGCAACTCATAGCTCCCGTCCGGATTGGCATAGGCAAGGGAGATGACCCTGCCCGCCTCCACCAGCTGGACGCGTGCGCCTCCGATCCCCTTGCCGAGTGGGTCCGTAACGCGCCCACGGATCACAACAGCGGTCGCTGGAAGGCTGGCGAACAGCAAGCCAAAGGCAACAAGCGGAACAGGTCGTGCCGGAAAGGCTTGGGTGCACTTGGGCCATCGCAGCGCGCGACACAACGAGGCAAGGCGAGTGCCCCGCAGAGATACAGGGTCAGGTGTCATAGAGTCCTCCGCTCTCCATCCGAGAGCGCGGCAGGCATATGCCTCGAAACCGGTCTCCTGACTGGCGCGATTGCTAGCCGATCCTTGCCTTGGGCATACCCTTCCCACAGCCCAACAGGCCTGCAGTGCGTACACCGGGTCGGTCTCGCTCCCGTGAGGGAGTGCGCGCTTCACAGTTGCGGGGGCAGTGGCGGAGTTTCACCGCGCTTCCCGAGCATTCCGGGGCGTTAGCGGTTGGCATGGCACGCAGCAGCGGAACTGCTGCGCAAAACAGGGAGATTCTAGTGTATCGCGCAGCCGCGGACAACCCGGTCGTCAGACGATCAGCAGAACCTTGCCCGTGGTGCGCCGGCCCTCCAGGGCTTTATGGGCCTCGGCAGCATCGGACAACGGGAAACGCTCGCCCACCCGGACCGTCAACTCACCTGCGGCTACCCAGCCAAAGATCTCGGCCGCGCGCTCCTCGAGCTCTGTCCGGGTTTGCACGTAATCCTTCAACGTGGGCCGTGTCACATATAGCGAACCGGCAGTGGAGAGCCGAATTAGATCGAAGGGCGGAACAGCACCACTCGAGGCGCCATAGAGCGCCAGGAGGCCACGCGGCCGCAGGCACTTCAAGGAGTCCTCAAAGGTGGTCTTGCCGACCGAGTCGTACACAACGGGAACTCCGCGTCCCCCGGTGTCCTCCTTCACCGCTTTGGCGAAATCTGCCTGCGTGTACAGGATCACGCGATCAGCACCAGCTTCGCGGGAAAGATCCGCCTTCGCTTCCGTGGACACTGTTGTCAGCACGCGCGCGCCGAGGCGCTTGGCGATCTGTGTCAGCAGCAGTCCGACCCCGCCGGCTCCGGCGTGCACCAGGACCGTGTCGCCGGTCTGAATGGGGTAGGTGGAAAAAGCCAGGTAGTGCGCCGTGAGACCCTGCGTCAGAACCGCTGCGGCCTGTTCCAGCCTTATCGACTCCGGCACTCTAAGCAGGGAGGCTGCCGGAGCCACCGCGAGTTCCGCGTAAGTTCCGCGAGAGCCGGTCCATGCCACGCGATCGCCGACAGCGAAGTCGGCCACGCCATCACCGACTGCCGCCACCGTACCCGCTGCCTCCTGCCCAAGGACAAGCGGCAAGGGAGCGGCATACCTTCCTTCTCGCAGGTACGTATCGATGAAGTTCACCCCGGCGACAGCTACCTGGACCAGGACCTCCCCGGCTCCGGGCGTTGGTTCGGCCAGCTGCACATGTTCGAGAACGTCCGGTCCTCCGGTCTCCCGGATCTGCATGGCTCGCATCGTCGCTCGCTACCGGATCAGGGATTCTTCGCTGGGACGCATGCGGACCACGCGATCCACGGTGTATGGCGTCCGTTGCCCCTGCCCAAAGAAGTGCCGGACCTGCAACTCGCCGAGCAAGCCGATACCGATCATCTGCATACCACCAAGAATCAAGACCGCCGCAATGGCAAACCACGGTGCGTGTTCGGTGCCTACATTGCCGTGCAGCAGCAACTTGGCCCCAAGCAGCCAGAGTGCGATGAGACCGCCGGAAAGGACGCCGAAAGACCCGACACCGCCAAAAAGGTGCAAAGGTCGTGTCATGTACTTCAGCAAAAAGCGGATCGTCACTAGGTCAAACATGACGCGAAAGGTTCGGCTGATGCCGTAATGGCTTTGCCCGGCTTCGCGCGCCGGATTCGAGATCGGCACCTCGCAGATGGTCGCACCGTACCAGCTCGCCAGGGCAGGGATGAAGCGATGCATCTCGCCGTAAAGCGGAATGTTCTGGATCACCTCACGACGGTATGCCTTGAAGGTCGTGCCGAAGTCATGGATCTCCACACCCGAAAAGCGGCGCATCAGGGCGTTGGCGGCGCGCGAAGGGAGCTGCCTCAACACAAGGTTGTCGGCGCGTTGCGCACGCCACCCGCTCACCACGTCGTAGCCCTCTTCCAGCTTGGCGAGGAACTGCGGGATCTCCGCCGGATCGTGCTGCAGGTCGCCGTCCATGGCCAGAATGTACTCCCCTGTCGCGTGATCGAATCCGGCAGCCAGCGCGGAGGTTTGGCCGAAGTTCCGCCGCAACTTGATTAAGAGCACCCGGCTGTCGACAGCGGCGATCTCTTCCAGGAGCCGGTACGTGCGATCGCGTGAACCGTCATCAACAAAGACAAGTTCAAAGCTCTCCCCGACCTCTTCCATTACGTCTTTCACCCGGTCATAGAGCCGCGTCACACTCTGCTCTTCATTATGGAATGGAACGACAATGGAGTACTTTGGCACGCATCTATTCTAGCGCGGCAGCCAGCTAGGCACGCCCTGGCCGCCCCCAACCCCAGGCATTCGGCGCAGAACCCCGCCTCGGCGCTGGTTTACACTACACAGGATGGCCCGGTAGCTCAGTTGCATAGAGCGGCGCACTCCTAAGGCGAAGGTCGCAGGTTGGACTCCTGCCCGGGCCACCAGTAAAGCGAACAACTGCGACGGTTTACGAAGGGCTTACCCTCTTGCGGTTACAGTCGAGACAGCCCGCTGTGCCATATTTGTGCCACCTACAGTCAAGCATCTGTGCCAGATTGGACGTGGCTAGCTTTTCGAAGAATGTGGCCGTGAACTTGAGTGATCACGAGCGGCTCAGAAAAGAGTACCGAGGCTACTTGCCCACAGAATCGAGTATTCCAGGTATCAATGTCAGCTCCTCCACTGACCAAGTCGGATGTTGCGATCACTCTAACGAACCTGATGCGATTCGAGAGCATGAGCAGCTCTCTTCCATCTGACTTTCTGGTTCCTCCGTAAAGACCATTGCAGAGCCGGGTGACCTTCCTACAGGCAGGCTTACAGCTTCGTCACTCGTCCACTCGTGCGATCAATGATTAGGGGCCTACAACGTTGGCACGAGACCATGAGTTCTCCTCAGCCTTCAAGGCAGCCAGCATATTCTTAATGCCCTGAGCCGGAAGCTATTAACGCGGTGCGGAATGAGTAGCGAAGTTCTGCACTGAAGCACATGCGTTGTTGAGTGTGAGTGCCGGCCCTTAATCAGGCAATCAGAACCGTTAAAGCTGTTCAGCTGAGCGAAAAAGCTCCGAATATAGATGGACTCATGCACCGTGGGGCCCGGCAAGATGCGACTGAATTGACAATGCACCTCCTCCTCGAACAGACCGTCGTTCGCTGACCTAAACGCTTTCAGCGTGGACGTGGAGAGCTTCTACTTCTTTCGTCTTTGCCACTCTACATTCGACAACCTGCGTGACCTGGAACTGTTTTTCAAGCTTCAGATCGTGAGCCCTGACTGGTCGACATCACCCCCTTTGGCATCGCGAGCGTCGCGTCCATACTGGAG
>CAXTRM010000084.1:0-1816 GCA_964246625.1 uncultured Acidobacteriaceae bacterium | reverse complement strand
CTTACATGTCGCATGCAAGGTCTTCGCTTGTGAAATCTCTTTTCCTTTCAGCGCCAACATCCTTATGGTGTTCTGACCATACCAGTCACCGATCATCGTAAAGGTAACAATATACTTGACGGACCGCTCTCCTTACTAAGAGCATCACTGCATGCACCGTCTTAGCTGGACGCAACTAGGGCCGTTCCTCATCATCGACTTCGGAGTCGCAGTGGTTGGCTTCCTGCTGTCATTGAGTTGGGGAAAGCAGACCAAGATGACGATGGACAGCACTACCGTTTCATTCTTGTGAAGATGTGGGTTGGGATATTCGCATTCGGTATGCTGTTGGTCTTCCTGATGTGAGCACCCTTCGTCGCATCAGGTACGATGGCCGGAATGGAAGCTCCGGAACTAGACCTGACGAGTGTTTATGCGAAACTAGACCGCGCTGAAGAACACTTCAAAGCGGTCGATGCTGAGATCGCCAAATGGGCAAACAGTAGCCATCATGAGCCCTTTTTCGAGCGTGGCGGATACGGAACCCGCTTGGGTATCGCAGTTACCCATGTCGGACCTCCGCCCGACCTTATTCGTTGGTCTATCATCCTCGGTGATTGCATCAACAACCTGCGTTCCGCGCTGGATCACCTCATCAACGCCTTCACGAAGGTGAATGCGATATACACACCGACCGGCAAGAAAGAACGATCACGTTTGTGATAATCGACGACCCGGACGAGTTCGCCAAAGCGAGGAAGACAGCTCTCATCGGGTTCAACGATAGGTTCGCCTCCGCCTTGGAGGCCTTGCAGACGTTCAAGAAAGAACACCCCGTTCTGCCGCCTACCCTCAGCATGATTAGGGACTTGTCCAATGCCGATAAACACCGACTTTCGCAGGTAGCAGGAGCCGGAGTAGCTAGGGACAACGCAACCTTTGCTGGCAACCCGGCTTTGGGAACAAAGGTCAACATGATTAATCCCGATCCAATCCAAAGCAACGACGTAATCTGCATCGTCGAGTCCAGCGAACCTGATCCAAATCTCGCAATTAAGGCGGTATCTGTCAGCGTTGCGATAAGTATCTGAAACGGGGCACGAGATGGTTCTACTAAGCCCTTGGAGAAGCGGAGCGACTACTCCACACTCATGCGGCTTCTCATGAGCGAAGTTCGGTTCGTCATTGACGTATTCAAGAACGTGGTCTGATTGACTTTGCACACACATCGGCGCATCCTCATTGCTGAGGACGAGCGTGGCGAGTCAACCCAACATCCCGGCCAAGGACGAGGCGGGCGACTTCGACAAGTTCACCAACTTCGTGAGGCAGATAGTGTCCGTGCCTCATTCCGAAATACAGCGGAGACTAGAAGAGGAGAAGCGTTCTAAGACTTCCGCTTCTCCCGATCCTGCCTCCGGTAAGACAACCCAGTAGAACCCTCGATTACAGGCTTGCCGTTAGTTCGCCGCCTGCAACCCCCTACCCGTGACCTCAGCAAACGTCAGACGCTTGCCAGTGACTTGCGAAAGCGTTTTGATAAACCGCCCTGCGTCATTGGTCCCACGGTTATTGTAGCGAAACGACTGTTCGTCGATATAGCGAAACAGGTGGAAAGGCTCAACGGCGACATAGGTCTCGCCTAGAGCTCGCTTCAGCAAGCTCCAGAAGTTCTCCAGCCCGTTCGTTGATACGATGCCGTCCACATATGCCTCAGCGTGATTGATAACGGAGTGAGTGTAGTTCTGCTCCAGCCCCCAGTACGAAACCAATTCATCCGTCACCTTCCCTATATCACTTCAGCTAACACCCAGCAAGCAATGAAGTATCCTCAGGA
>CAXTRM010000083.1:10716-12759 GCA_964246625.1 uncultured Acidobacteriaceae bacterium | reverse complement strand
CGCCAGTACCTGGGGACCTACGCCCCCACGGTGACCCGCACCCCGGACGGCAGGTTCGGTGCGGTGGCCGTGCCGGAGTTGCACGGGCCGCCCGATTAGATCAGCCGATCGTGGGTTGGCTGCATCCAACGTCCCATACCCCTTTTTTGTGAGGCTTTTCGAGATGCACATCCGCCGGTTTGTCACGCACGGAGTCCTGGGTCTAGCCAGCTTTCTTCTCGCGGCGGCACCAGAGGTCTCGGCTCAGGCGGCATCGGCGGTGGCCAAGCTCGATCTGGATAAGCTCACCGGCACCTGGTACCAGATCGCCAAGCTGCCGGTAAAAGCGGAAAAGAAATGCCTTTCCGATGGCACGGTGCTGTATGCGCTGAGCGACAAACCGGGAAGCTTCCAGACCGGCACGTTCTGCACCCTCAAAGGTGGCGACCACAACGACATCACCAACAGCGGCAAGCAGGACAAAGCGGGCGACGGCAAGCTCAAGATCCGCCACCTTGTGATTTTTTCGCGGAAGTACTGGGTGCTGGCGACCGATCCGAACTTCGAGTGGGCCCTGGTGGGGACCCCCAATCACAAGTCGCTCTGGATCCTGTCGCGGCAGCCCACCTTAGCTGACCCGGTGTACCAGCAGGTGCAGACCGTTGCTTCCTCGCAAGGGTTTCCTGTGGGCAAGCTGGTGCTCGTCACGCATCCCCATAGCCGTGTGACGATCGCCTCCCCATCTGCCAATCCCAGCCAGATCGAGACCCCGATCCCCACGCCGACCAACACGTCCTCCGGCACCGGTCAGTCACCCTCAAAGTAAGAGTCGCCGCGGGCTGTTCGCCTGCAACAGCCGAAACCGCAGGCGATTCAACAGATTGGCATGAGATGCCTGTCGCCTGAGCCCGTCTGCTGACCGCAGCAACCGGTTTCTGGCTATCTGGGCTGTGTCTCGTTCCTAAAGGAAAAGCCTGGGGCAAGCCCAGGCTTTCTCCACGTATCCAAGGTGCCGAACTTACTCGCTGCTGCCGCCAAAGCTCCACTGCCGCACCGGGCCGACGTCCACGTGCACGAACTGGCTGACAGGGTAGTAGCCGACGCCCCCGCCGCGAAGGCTCAGGGCGATGTCGCGGAGATGGCTGGTCGTGACGCCGGGGACGCGAATATCGATTGCTTTTGCCTGCATGTGCTGCGAGTTCTTGGCTACCCCGGTCACCGAAGAGCGGGTGCGCAGGAAGTTGTTGGACCAGGGGGTCCGGTAGCCGCAAACGACATCGATCACGCCGCTGGGCCTGCCAAGCGAGGTCAACACCGTATGGAGGAGGTCGAACTCGCGGGGATCGTAGTGGCTCACATCCTGCGTCCGGTGATCGCGGAGGAAGTAGTTCAGCCTCGCGATGGCGCTCGGGATGTACTGATTGCCGATCCGGTAGACGATGTCGATGTCTTCCCCGGTATGGAGGTGATGCAGCCTGAGCTCGTAGCGCGCTGCGTTGTCGGGCTGCGAGGCCGTGGCAGCAATCGCTCCCATGGAGACCGCCGGGTACACCGCCTCAAGATTGGAGGCCGGGGCCGGCAGCAGGCCCGAGGCGTTCTGGGCGCTGGGCATGGTCTGCGTCCGCAGGCTGTGGCGCAGCATGGGACGGTGATGGTAGTTGAAGTGGTGCAGGCGAGCGGCATCCGCCCCACCAACGATCAATGTGCCGCAAAGGCCGAAGACCACGCCCTGAACTTTGCGTGAAGACTTGAGCTTCGTTGTAAGGGAGGCAAGGGACAGCGACGGCAGGGCCCGGGAGGCGAAGGAACGGAGGTTCAAAGGGGGAGATCTCCAGGAAAAGGGAGGATGTCTGGATTCCGGTTTGCGTTCGGCAAATGAGTTTCGCCAATCGCCATTCGTCTTCAGTCATACTAACGCATCCCGAGCCGAGATGGTGACCTAGGTCATGTCACTTTTGTGTCATCGGGAATCTCCGCACGGGGCGAGCCGAACCGCAATCTCAGGTCGAGAGACCCATGTCATGGTGCCAACGGCTTGTCCGGTTGCGAGCCATACACCTCTTC
>CAXTRM010000083.1:4011-10706 GCA_964246625.1 uncultured Acidobacteriaceae bacterium | reverse complement strand
GCGTTCGGCAAATGAAATCCGCCAATCGCCATTCGTCTGAACCCATACTACCGCACTTCCTGGCTCTGTGATGACCTCGGTCATGTCACTTTTGTGTCACGGGGAAGCTCCAACGTCACGGCACGGCGGCAGGTGCCCGAAGGCACTAAGGCGCAAGTGGTTTGTCGGGTTGCGAGCCATATACCTCTTCCACCCGTTCCAGCGTGTCGATCTCTTCCAGCGGTTTGTCGTCGCGGAGCCGCAGGATGCGGGGAAAGCGCAGGGCAAAGCCGGAGTTATGCCGATCGGAACGCATGATGTTGTTGAAGGCGACCTCGATGACACGGATGGGCTCCACGGTCCGGAAGTGGCCGAAGTCCTGCAGGGTGTGGGCTTTGAGCCATTCGGTCAGTTCGGCGATTTCAGCGTCGGTGACGCCCTGGTAGGCCTTGCCCAGGTTCAGCAGCTGCCCCTCGGGCCCACGGACGGCAAACGTGTAGTCGGAAAGCGACTGGGCACGTTTTCCGGTGCCGAACTCCGCCCCGGTGATCACGACGTCCAGGGTGGCAAGCTCCCGCTTGAGCTTGAGCCAGGCGAGCCCCCGGCGGCCGGGCAGGTAGGCCGAGCCGGCCGCCTTGAGCATGACACCCTCGTTGGAACGGGCCCGGGCATCCCGGTAGCCCTGGTCGACGCCTTCCGCGCTTTCCACCATCTCGGCACGGGACAGGCGCAACCGTTGCACCTGCCCGCCTTCCGTGGGCGCAGCCGCAAACAGGTCCGTTTGCTCGTGCTTGGACGGTGCGCTCAGGCCGGAAACCGTCACCGGGGTCTGGTCCGCGACAATCTGCTCCAGGCGTGCCCGGCGCTCGCGCAAGGGCAGGGGCAGCTGGAGATCGCCGTCGGCAAACATCAGATCGAAGGCCATAAACACGACCGGGATGTCGCGACGGATCTCGTCGGAGACCCGTTTGCGGCCGATACGTTGGCCCAGCACGGCGAAGGGCAGCGCCTTGTCGGTTCCCAGGTCCGAGCCGAGGATTTCGCCATCGAAGATAAGGCCGCTGGGCGCGGGCGACACATGGCTCAGGGCCTCTTCGAGCTCCGGAAACCCCTCCGTGATGTCTTCGCGCGACCGGCTGTAGATGGCTACACGGCCCGGGCGCGCGGGGTCGCCGCAGTGAACCTGCGCGCGGATGCCGTCGAACTTGTCTTCCAAAAAGGCATGGATGGTGCCCGCCTCTTCCTCCGGAAGCGGCCCGGCCTCGAGCTCGACATCCTCGGCAAAGCCGCTTTCGGCGGCGTCAACGGGCAGCGTTTCCGTGAGCTCTTCGAGCGGCTCGTCCCCGTTCGCCGCTTTTTTGCGCTTCCGTTTGGTGGGCTTGGGAGCCACGGCCTTCTTCGGTTTCGCGGTGAACCGCTCCACGGCCTCTTCCGGCGTTTCGACGGGTGAGGCAAGCATGAACCCCAGGGGATGAAACAGGGTCATGCGCGCTTCGGCGAGCGTGCCGGCGAACGCCCGGCTGACAGACCGCTGGAGGTCGGCTTCGAGCATCACGGCATGCCGCACCGCTTCCACCGTGGTATGGGCGGCCACGGCGATGCCCTCCTCAATGAGGGACTGCTTGACGCCGATGCGCATGTCCCCCAGCATCAGCTTCAGCAGATACTTGGCTTCCAGCGCCGTTGCCTGTTGCAGCAGCGTTTCCACCGTGGCCGACCGGGCCGCCGTGGTGCGGGCCGTGGCCATCGCGTCAAAGCTTTCGGTGATCTGTGCCAGGGTGAGGGTGGGTGCCGCAGGCGCTTTGCCGTACGGGGCGATGAGGAGATCGTAGGCCGCCGCACCCAGGTCGCCATGCTTGCGGTAGGCCGTGGTCATCGCAGAGTCCCCCGCGCCGGAGACCGCCTTGAGCGCCCGGGACAGGATGGCGCCTCCCGCGTTCAGCTTGCGCGCATCCGCCTCGGGGAATGGCTGGCCTGCCAGATACAAGCAGAAGCGGCCCGCGTTGAGGACCGGATCCGGCTCGTCGGCCGCGGCAAGGCGGGCTACCGCCTCGGCGATGGCGGCACGCTTTTTGAGCCGGCTGGCCTCTTGGGATAGGGACTCCGCTAGGGTTGCGACCTCCGCAAAGAGGGCCATCGACCTTTCCTCCAGGGGGGCGAAGCGAAAATCAGGGGACAAGGCCCTGGTACGGCAGAAACAGCTGAAACACGGTCCAACAATGGCCCGGCGTATTGGAACTGCGCACCCGGAGGCGGCCCTTGTGGCGGTTGACGATCTCGCGGCTGACCCACAGGCCCAAGCCGGTACCACTGTTGCCCTTTGTCGAGTAAAACGCCTCGAAGATGCGGGACTGGATCTCCTTCGACATCCCTACCCCGGTGTCCGCGATAGTGATCATGACGCCTTTTGCCTCGCGGTTCAGGTCCACGGCCTCCCGGGTGCGCGCGTACAGCACGCCGCCGGTGACCCGCATTGCGTCCATGGCATTGCGCACCAGGTTGCTCAGCACCTGACGGAGTTCGCTTTCAAAACAGATAATGGAATCGGAGGTGCGCTCGCGCCGCCGCACCTCGATCCGCATGCCCTCCATCCGGCGGCCATACACATCCAGCACCGCATCCAGCAGGTCCCCGGCACGGATGGCTTGGGGCGCACTGGATTGCTTGTAAAAGCGCAGGCTTTGCGAGGTAAGCAGGGCCACCCTGCGCAGTTCCGCGTCCGCCAGGCTGAGGTGGCTCTCGGCCTCCTCCATGTTCTGGGAGCGACGGGCAAGGTAGATTAGGTTGGTTACCGCTTCGAGCGGGTTATTGATCTCGTGCGCGATCGACGCGGCGAGCCGGCCCGCCGTGGCCAGCTTTTCACTCTCGCGAAGCGCTTCCTCAAACTCTACCCGGGCGGTGACATCCTGTTGAATGCCCACAAAGTGGGTAAGCACGCCTTCGTGGTTGCGGATGGGCGAGATGGAAAGCTCATTCCAAAAGGCCGAACCATCCTTGCGGAAGTTGCGAACGATGGTCTTGACCTCGCGCCCCTGCAGCAGCGCTTCCCGGATCAGCGTCAGCCCCGGCTGGTCCCGGAGCTCCCCTTGCAGAAAGCGGCAGTTCTGGCCGAGCGAGTCCTCGATGGAATAGCCGGTGATGACCTCAAAGGCCGGATTCACATAGACGAGCGGGAAGTCCTCTTCGGCGCGGGCCACCGTGATGCCGCTCGTTACCGATCGAAAGATGCGCCGGTTGAGGTGAAGTTCCTCCATCGCATCGCGGTAGCGGCGCACATACGCCCGATGGGCATACAGAATGACACCAAGCTGCGCTGTGACCAGCGAGGACTGCTCAGGGAGGGTGAGCACGCCTTCAAACCGGAACTCGCGCGGCGCATGTTCCGCGTCGTCCAGGCTGGTGCGGCTGCGGATGGCGACCAGCGCCGGCAGGTGACCCGTCTCCTGCTCACCCAGGTTTCGCAGCGCTTCACGCATCCGCGCCGCGTAGTCCTCATCCGCCACGATGATCTCAAAGCGGAGCAGGGAGGTGCTGGTGGGAAGCTCCGGCTGGAGCACGGTCGGCTCCAGGTCGAGCTGAACGGAAAGCCCTTCCAGCAAGCGCCGGCTTACAGGGTCCGACGTCAGGATGCCGATATGCCCGAATCGCTCCTCGTGCCGGCGGTCACTCGCCATCTTTCCCTGCTCGTGACCTTCAAGCAATTCTTCCAGTTGCTGCTGATTCATACCGTTCCGTTAAGACCCGTTGGCTGCCTTCTGCTCTACCCCAACTGTACAAGCGCGCCGTGGCGTCGTTCTTTTGTGCTGCCGACGAAACCAGGACGGCCCCAGGCAAACGAGCCGGCTTAGGTTACGGCCCACTCGCTGCCTCCATGCATGGATGCAGGACAGGCACGTAACAGGTGGCTCCGGGCAGTCCGCGTTTTGGGGGACCGTATGGCGCAGCCGGGGGATTTGCTGACACGCAGGTTCGCGAAAGCATAGGATGCAGTCCTTGGCAGGAACAGGAAGAGGACAGCTGCGAAGCCTCCCCGGAGCGAAGCGGGCTCAAACGGGAGCCAAGGAGCGCGGCAGATGCGGCCCATGCAATACGTTTGTCTTGAAAGATCCGGAGTTTGGCTGCACCTCGCACGGTGCGCTCTGCTCGTTTCCCTACTCGCTGGAGCCAGCCGAAGCGTCTTCGCCCAGGCGCCTGCCGCAGCCGTCGCGGCATCTCCCGTTTCGGCACTCCCCCAGGCGCCCAGCACCCCGGGCAGCCTTTCCGGGGAGGTCGTGGACCCTACCGGTGCCTTGATTCCCAGGGCCCACATCCTTCTTCGGCCCTCCGGGCATCAGCATGACCGCGAGGTTGCTTCCGACGACCAGGGCCATTTCCTCCTGGGCGACCTCCAGCCGGGGGAGTACAGCTTTCTGGTGACCGCGCCAGGCTTTGAGCCTTTTGCCTCGGTCCGCCTCACGCTGCAGCCCGGCGAGGCCCATGTGCTCCCTGCCGTCACTCTGCACCTGCCGGCGGACCACGCCGACGCTTACGTGACGATGAACCGCAGGGAGATCGCCAGCGCGGAGCTCCACGCCGCCGAACAGCAGCGAATCGTCGGCTTTCCGGACTTTTATACAAGCTTCGTGTGGGATGCGGCGCCTCTCGATGCGCGGCAAAAGCTGTCGCTGGGCCTCCATGCCACGACCGACCGCATGGCGTTCGTGACGGCGGCGCTGGTGGCCTCCGGCGAGCAGATCAACAACACCTTCCCGGAGTTCGGCAAGGGCGCCGACGGCTTCGGGAAGCGTTACGGAGCGGCCTACGCGGATGGCTTTACCGGCAAATTCCTGGGCGGGGCGCTGTTGCCGGCCCTGTTCCGGCAGGATCCGCGCTACTTCTACATGGGCGCGAGCGGTACATTGAAACAGCGCGTCCGCCATGCGGTGGCTTCGGCCTTTTTGGCGCGTGGCGACGACGGCAAAACCGAACTGAACTATTCGCACATCCTGGGCAATGCCTCGGCCGGGGCTATCTCCACCCTGTACCACCCTGCCTCGGACTCCGCGGGCAAGCTGGCGCTGGACAACGCGCTCCTGGGCACGGTCGGCGAGGCGGGCGTGAACGTGGTGCGAGAGCTGTTTCTGAAGCGCTTTGTCCGGGGTGGCGATGTGAGTGCCAACGGCATGCCGTGACCTCATGGCGCTCGCGAGCAAGTGGAATCCGCACGCTTCGCGTACCATCAAATGCACGTATGCGCTTTGTCGCCCAGACAACCTCTGCCCGGCCCGGCACCCTTCGCCAGAGCCACGGTCGCGCCCGCTTCTTGTAGCGGCGCCCCAAGCCGTTTCGCGGAATTTCCATCCTGTCTTGCATCTTTCTTCTCTCCAAACCGGGCCCTGCGCCCTGGACCTTTCTGACCATGTTTGAGCGTTTAGACCAGATCGAAGCCAAATACGAGGAGCTGGGCGTCCAGCTCTCTGACCCCGCCCTGCTTGGCGACCAGAAGAAGTTTCAAAGCGTGGCCAAGCAGCACCGCGACCTCGAGCCGACCGTGGAAACCTTTCGCCGCTACCGGCGCCTGCAGCAGGCCGTGGCCGAGGCGCGGGCCATGGCAGGCGACAGCGACCCGGAGATGAGCGCGATGGCCGCCGAAGAGCTTGCCGCGCTGGAGCCGCGGCTGCCCGAAGCCGAAGAGGAACTCAAGGTCCTTCTGCTGCCCAAGGACCCGAACGACTAGAAGAACATCGTCATCGAGGTACGGGCCGGCACCGGCGGCGATGAGGCCTCGCTCTTTGCGGCCGAGGTCTTCCGCATGTACCTGCGCTTTGCGGAGCAGCATCGCTGGAAGGTGGAGATCCTGTCGGAGTCGCCCAGCGAGGTCGGCGGCCTCAAGGAGGTCACCGCGATCTTTGAAGGCGACAAGGTGTATTCGCAGATGAAGTACGAGTCCGGCGTGCACCGCGTTCAGCGTGTGCCGGCGACCGAAACCCAGGGACGCGTGCACACCTCCGCGATCACGGTGGCCGTATTGCCGGAGGCCGAAGATGTGGATGTGAAGATCGAGAACAAGGATCTTCGCGTGGACACGTTCTGCTCCTCGGGTCCGGGCGGGCAGTCGGTGAACACGACCTACTCCGCGGTGCGCATCACCCATCTGCCGACCAACACCGTGGTCAGCTGCCAGGATGAAAAGTCGCAGATCAAGAACCGCGAAAAGGCGATGCGTGTTTTGCGTTCGCGCCTGTACGAGGTGGAGATGGAGCGGCAACATGCGGCGCAAGCGGCCGCCCGCAAGTCGCAGGTGGGTTCGGGTGACCGCTCGGAAAAGATCCGCACCTACAACTTCCCGCAGAACCGGCTCACGGACCATCGCATCGGCTTGACCAATCACCAGCTCGCCATGGTGATGGAAGGGCAGCTGCAGCCGACCATCGATGCGTTGATCTCGCACGACACCGCCGAGCGCCTCAAGGCACAGGCCGAAGCGGCCTGATCCCCATGCGGCGGATCGGCTACTTCGGCGGCAGCTTCGATCCGCCGCATGGGGGGCATCTCACCGTGGCGCGGGCTGCCCGCGACCGCTTGGCCCTAGATGAGGTGCTGCTGGCCCCCACAGGACGCCAGCCCTTCAAGCCGGAAGGCGCCGAGGCCTCCTTTTCAGACCGGCTTGCCATGACCGCTTTGCTGTGTGAGGGCGAGACCGGCCTGCGGGCCTCGGACGTCGACGCTCCCCAGGC
>CAXTRM010000083.1:1222-4001 GCA_964246625.1 uncultured Acidobacteriaceae bacterium | reverse complement strand
CCCAGGCCGATGGAGCCCCGAACTTCACGGCGGACACCCTGGCGCGCCTGCACCGCGAGCTGCCGGCGGCGTCCAGCCTCTTCGCCATCGTGGGCGCGGATGCCTTTCTGGGCCTGCCGAAGTGGCATCGTGCGGCGCAGCTGTTCCAGGTCGCGGAGTGGATCGTCGTGAGCCGCCCGGGGTTTGCGCTCGGTAGCCTGGATGCCCTGCAGTTCACCGCGGCGCAACGTGCCCGCGTGCACCTGCTCGACGGCGTCGCCGACGAAACCAGCGCCACAAGGCTAAGGCGGCAGTTGCACCTGGACAGGTGTGAAGGGCTGCTGCCCAAGCAGCTTTGCGATTTCATCCGCGTCCATGGACTTTACAGAGGATGAACAGGTGACCCTTGGCTCGGATGCCGTGATCGGCATAGATTTCGGCACCACAAACAGTTCGGTGGGCCTTGCCGTGGCGGGCAAGGTCCATCTGGTCGAGTTCCCTTCGCTTGGGGGCGCCACCACATCTTCGCGCTCGCTGCTGTACCTTCAGCGGCAGATGGCCAGGGTCGGCAAACCGGTCTCTGCGTGGACGGGGGCTGCCGGCATCGAGCACTACCTGGCGACCGACACCTCGGACGATGCGGTGCAGGGGCGGCTCATCCAGTCGTTGAAGAGCTATCTTTCGTCCCGCGGGCTGACAGGAACGGAGATCTTTGGGAGGCAATACCAGTTTGAAGAGCTGGTGGCGCGGCTTTTGCGCGATCTGCGTCTGCGGGCCAGCGACGCGCTGGGTTTCGAGGTGACCCGCGCCCTTTCAGGCCGGCCCGTGATGTTTGTGGGCGCCGACACGGAGGCCGACAACGACTTTGCCGTGGGTCGCCTTCGTGCGGCCTTCTTGCAGGCGGGGTTCACCCAGGTGGAGTTCGCTATGGAGCCGGTGGCAGCGGCGTATGCCTACCAGGAAAAGGTGGATCGCGAAGAAGTGCTGCTGATCGGCGACTTCGGCGGCGGAACGACCGACTTTTCCCTCCTGCGGGTGGGCCCGCAAACCCAGCTGGGCCAGGATCCCGTGGTACTGGGCACGACGGGTGTGGGGATTGCAGGCGACGCGTTCGACGCGCGCATTGTGCGGCGGCTGATCTCGCCCGCGCTGGGGGCGGACACGCAGGCGCGCTCCCTCGGCAAGCTGCTCCCGGCTCTGCCCGCGTGGATCTACGCCAACCTGGAGCGTTGGCACACCCTGAGCTTTTTGCGCACACGCGAGGTGCATGCCATGCTGCAGGCGGCGGAAAAGAATGCGCTCGAGCCGGACAAAATCCACGCCCTCCGTACGGTGGTGGAGCACGATCTGGGCTATCGGCTCCATCAGGCTGTGCAGCGGGTCAAGGTGGACCTGTCCCACGGGGAGCACGCGGAGTTTGCGCTGGCGACCGAGGCGTTGCAGCTGCGGACGCCGGTGACCCGTGCAGCCTTCGAGGGCTGGATCGAGCCGGAGCTGACCCGTATGCAGGCGAGCCTGGAAGAGCTGCTGCGCACCACCGGCACCGATCCCGGCCAGGTAGACCGGGTCTTTCTGACAGGCGGAACGTCGCTGGTACCTGCCGTGCGGCGCGTCTTCACGGAGCGCTTCGGGCAGGAGCGGGTGCAGACCGGCAACGCCTTTACGTCGGTGGCCTATGGGCTGGCATTGATGGCTGCGCAGGCCGTCGGCCGCCCGGAACAGCCATGAGCCGGTACCCCACCACCCCGGACGGACGCTACTTCGTCGTGCGCGGACGCCTTTGGCGCTGCGCCAATCCTGCCTTGTCCGAGGTGGAACGGCGGCACTGGACGTCTGCCCTGATGCAGGCTCGCCGTGCCAAGGGCGTTGCCATGCGCGCCGGAAACACTGCCGGACGCGAACAGGCACGCCAGCAGGTTGAGCTCGCCAAGGTCGCCCTGGGCGAGCGAGGCGCACCCTGGTGGACCGATGGCGCCCCGGACTGGAACCGGCACCTGGCCAAGAACACGCCCTATGCCGCATGGTTTGCCTCCCTCGAACCCGGCTAAGCGCGGCGGCACGGCCCCTGCCCAGGACGCCGTGAGCCGGCGTACCGGCACCTCCGCGGCGTCCAAGCTCAGCATGGCTGACGCGCTTTCAACCGAGTTCTTCCCCAGCAACGGTCTCCGCTTCGAAACGCTTACCTGTGGCGACCCCGCCAGCGACCGGCTCGCGCTATGCCTTCACGGCTTCCCTGAGATCAACCTGAGCTGGCAGGAACAGATGCCCGTGCTGGCCGCGCTGGGCTACCGCGTGTGGGCCCCCAACCAGCGCGGGTACGGGCAAAGTTCGCGGCTACCGCACCCGCAGGACTACGCCCTGGAGCACCTGATGGCCGATGTGGCCGGGCTCATCGACGCTTCCCGGGCGCGCGAAGTGGTGCTGCTGGGCCATGACTGGGGCGCCCTGGTCGCCTGGACCTTTGCTGCGCGGCGCATCCGCCCCCTGCACAAGCTGGTGATCATCAACGTGCCACACCCTGTCCTTTTTGCCCGCGCACTGCGACGCCGGCCAGGGCAGATGCTGCGCTCCTGGTATGCGGCCTTCTTCCAGCTGCCGCGCCTGCCGGAGTACCTGCTCAGCCGGCGCAACGCCCAGCCCGTCGCCGAGATGATCCTGCGCTCCAGTACCTCACCAGACACCTTTCCCCGCGACCTGCTGGAGGCCACGCGCCGCAACGCGGCGCAGCCCGGCGCGCTCAAGGCCATGATCGACTGGTACCGCGCCCTGCTGCTCGGCGGCGGTCTGCGGCGTCAGCTGC
>CAXTRM010000083.1:0-1212 GCA_964246625.1 uncultured Acidobacteriaceae bacterium | reverse complement strand
CGAGACCCCTACCCTGCTGCTATGGGGCGAGCAGGATACGGCGCTTGCCAAATACACCACCTATGGCACCGACGCCTTTGCGCCGCACCTGACCACGCGCTATCTCCCGGGCGTGTCGCACTGGGTGCAGCAGGATGCCACGGCCCTTTGCAACGCGGAGCTGCGCGCCTTCCTCAGCTAGGGCCGCAGCTTGGGCGCCTCTTGCCTCGGTTTGCCTGGAGATCAGCCCCCTCAGCGCCAACCCCCGCTACTTTGTCTTGACGCTGAGGCCCTTGAGCTCGTCCAGCTTGGCCCTGTCGATCTCCGCATCGACCGAGCGCGACTCCCCGTTGGGCAGTGCCTCGATGCCTTGGCGCGCCTCACTGTCGCCCGGCAATCCCAGCAGGTCCAGCGCCGCCCCGATGCGGTCAGCCGACAGCATCGCCGTCATCTCTTCCGGGATGACCACTTCCCACTGGTACTCAGGCTTTGTCTGGTGGTGCGTGATGGTGACCGTATCTGTCATGCCACGGTAGGATGCACGGCTGCCGCCCGGTGCTCCCCGCGCCCACACATTCGGAAGGATCCCCGAACACCTCGCAGCCTCCCCAAGCCATGCACCGACGTCCGCCCCACTACAGAGAACAGGGCGGAGGCATGTCTGCCTCCGCCCTGTTCCCTTGCATTTGCGCCCTAGAACGCCTTCCAGGCCGAGGTGAACTGGAATGCGTTCTGCGTCAGGCCACTGCAGGTGGGTGATGCCCAGGTTTGCCCCGCGCAGCCGCCATTGTCGCGGGCCAGCGACCACATCGACAACCGCGACACGTAGGACGCCCCATTGGCATAGTTCAACAGCGTTTGCGCATCGCTCAGGCTGAAGATCTCACCCTGCGAGTCGTTCTGCCCGATCATCGGGGTCACGCCCACGCTGGTCGAGGTCAGCCCTGCGCTGTTCAACTGGTTGTGAACATCCTGCGCCGCATCCACCGCGTTGGTGCCCATGCCGCCGCTCGGCACGGAGCCACCGTAGTCCATCGCCATGATGTTCACCGTATCCAGGGCCAGGCCACCCGACTTCACCCCGTTGATGATGGCCAGGCCGTTGCTGTCCAGGCCGCTCGGCAGCACGGGCAGCGTGTACGACAGGATCAAGCCCGGGTTCGCGGCCTTGAGCGCCTTCAGGGCCTGTACCCGCAGCGCGTTTGCCGTGCTGTTGGTCTCCTCGGAGCCTTC
>CAXTRM010000082.1:12433-12953 GCA_964246625.1 uncultured Acidobacteriaceae bacterium | reverse complement strand
TTGGCCTCCGCATGGAGCGGGAGTACGTCTTCGACGAAACCCATGAGCTGATCCTGAAATGGGTCAAGCAGGGCATCCTCGACGGCCTGCGCGTCGATCATCCGGATGGTCTACGGGATCCGCTTCAGTACTTCGAGCGCCTGCGCAGGGCCGCGCCGGAGGCATGGATCATCGGCGAAAAGATCCTTGAACCCGGCGAGTGGCTCCGGGAGAACTGGCCTATCGAGGGCACCAGTGGCTACGACTTTCTCAATCAGGTGCTCGGCTTGCTGGTGCATCCGGGAGGCCTGTTGCGGCTTGGCGAGCACTACCGCGCCTTTACCGGTGACGAAGCCACGTTCCCGGTGACCGCGCATGATAAGAAGCTGAACGTCACGCAGGAAGCCCTGGGCTCGGATGTCAACCGGCTCACCAGCCTTTTCGTTGAGATCTGCGAGGGCAACCGCGACTACCGCGACTTCACGCGCGCCGAGATCCGCCGCGGCATCCGGGAGTTCGCCTCCTGCTTTTCGATCTACCG
>CAXTRM010000082.1:8288-12423 GCA_964246625.1 uncultured Acidobacteriaceae bacterium | reverse complement strand
CACCTACGTCGTGCCTTACCGCAAGGAGATCACTGACGAGGATCGCAAGATCATCACCAAAGCCGCAGAGTGCGCCAACAACAACCGTACCGACATCGACGAGCAGCTCTTCAACTTCATGGCGGAGGTTTTGCAGGGCAACGTGCCCGGCGAGCTCGAAGCGGAGTTTGTTGAGCGTTTCCAGCAGTTCACGAGCCCCGTGATGGCCAAGGGCGTCGAAGACACCGCCTTCTACTGCTACAACCGCCTTACAGCGCTTAATGAGGTGGGCGGCAATCCTGCCTGCAGCGGCTTCTCCCTCGAGGACTTCCACAACTACAACAGCACCATCCAGCGCACGTTTCCAAGCACCATGCTGACGCTGAGCACACATGACACGAAGCGCGCGGACGATGTGCGTGCGCGTCTTTCCGTGCTCAGCGAGGTTCCCGATGCCTTTGCGGACAAGGCAAATCACTGGCACGAGATGACTTCGTCCTACCGGAGCGAGCAGGTCGATGCCGGGACCGAGTGGTTCCTCTTTCAAACCCTCGTCGGCGCATGGCCCATCACACTCGATCGCATCAAGAACTACATGCAGAAGGCCATGCGTGAGGCCAAGGTGCGTACCACCTGGACCAGCAACAACTCCGAGTACGAGGATGCCCTGAACGCTTACCTCGAGAAGCTGCTCGAGGACAAGGCCTTTACATCCGACCTCGCTTCCTTTGTGGCCGAGATCACGGCGGCAGGACGCATCAACTCACTCGCGCAAACGCTGCTTAAGCACACCTCGCCCGGTGTTCCCGACATGTACCAGGGTGGCGAGCTTTGGGACCTGTCGCTGGTCGATCCAGACAATCGCCGTCCTGTTGACTACAAGCTGCGTTCTGATTTGCTCAATGACCTGAGCACCCTGGACACAGCCGGCATTATGGCCAGGATGGACGACGGCTTGCCCAAGCTTTGGCTGGTGCACAAGGCACTCACGCTGCGCCAACAGCACCCTGAGTGGTTCGGCGCGGACGCGGCCTACACGCCGCTTCAAACCTCCGGCCCCGATGCCGACCGGCTTGTGGCTTTTCAGCGCGGAGATAGCCTTCTCACGGTGGTTCCACGCTGGATGCAGGGCGCCTCTTCACCGGATGCGTCGCTCCATCTGCCCGGGGGTACATGGACCAATGTGCTCACAGGCGAGACGTTGGCCGGTGGCCTCCAGCGCGCGACGGATCTGCTGACGGCCTTTCCGGTTGCTCTGCTGGTTCGTTCCTAAAGACAGCTGCACCAGATCGCGTCCGCGATCGTACGAGGATCTACGCAATGCACGAGTTTAAAGTGTGGGCACCACGAGCCCAGAAGATGCGCCTTCAGCTGGATGGCAGCGAACCCAAACCCATGCAAGCCTCAGGGGATCATGGCTGGTGGAGCCTCGAGGTGCCGGGCGTGGGCCCAGGCACGGACTATGCCTACTTCATCGACGAGGACACCATTGCCTACCCTGATCCGCGTAGTGACTGGCAGCCCAAAGGCGTTCATGCGGCCTCCAGGCTGTATGACCAGGCCGCATTCAACTGGACCGATAAGAACTGGCACACACCACCCCTGGCCAGCGGCATCATTTATGAGTTGCACATCGGCACCTTTAGTGATGCCGGCACGTTCGACAGTGCCATTCCGCACCTCGACCACCTTGTAGATCTTGGCATCACACACGTCGAGGTCATGCCGATTAACGAGTTCGCGGGCGACCGTGGCTGGGGCTACGATGGCGTCTTTCTGTTTGCCGTCTTTGAGCCCTACGGCGGTCCGGATGGCTTCAAGCGCTTCGTCGATGCCTGCCATGCAAGAAACCTTGCTGTCATCCTCGATGTGGTCTACAACCACTTTGGCCCGGTAGGCAATTACGCCAATCGCTTTGGTCCGTACCTCACGGACAAGTACCACACACCCTGGGGTGCAGCCGTGAACTTCAATGAGGGCGGCAGCGATGAAGTCCGCCGCTTTTTCATTGACAACGCCCTGATGTGGCTGCGGGACTTCCACTGCGATGGCCTGCGTCTCGACGCGACCCATGAATACATCGATCGCTCCGCCGTGCACTTCATGGAGCAACTCGCCTCCGAGGTGCAACGGCTCGGCACCATGTTGGGGAAGCGCTTCTCCCTGATCGCCGAAAGTGACCTGAACGACCCCAAGTTCGTCCGCTCGGTCGAGGCCCACGGCTACGGCATGGATGCGCAATGGAGCGATGACTTCCACCATGCCCTCTTTACGCTGCTTTGGAACGATCCTGGTCGTGGCTACTACGACGACTTCGGGTCCATGGACGATCTGGTCAAGTCCCTCAAGGGCGCCTTCGTCTATGACGGCCAGTACTCCCGCTATCGCAACCACTCGCATGGCCGTCCTGTGGAGGGCCTTTCCGCGCATCATTTCCTCGGCTATATCCAGAACCACGACCAGGTAGGCAATCGCGCAACCGGTGAGCGTTTGGAACACCTCGTTGGCATGGACGCCTCCAAGGTTGCTCTCGGCCTTGTGCTCACGGCTCCCTTCATTCCCATGCTCTGGATGGGCGAGGAGTTTGCCGCATCCAGTCCTTTCCTTTACTTCGCTGATCATGAAGAAGAGGAGATGCGCAAGCTCGTTTCGGAAGGGCGCAAGCGTGACTTCGCCGCATTCGGTTGGGATGAATCACAAATTCCTGATCCGGAGGCCGTTGAAACCTTCACCAGCTCCAAGCTCAAGTGGCAGGAGGTCCAGTCGGGCAGGCACGCCGAGATGTTGCGGTGGGTAAAAGATCTCATTCAACTACGGCGTTCCAGCGTCGACCTGAACGATGGCGACTTCGGCCATACGCGCGTGACCTGCACGGAAGGTAAGACCCTGACCATGGTACGGGGTGCCGTCCGGGTGCTCATGAATCTGGGCGATGCGCCGATGACCTGCCCACTGCTGGAAGGGGAAACGCTGCGTCTGGCTTCGCGAAATGAAGTCAAGGTGGAAGGTGGCAAGGCTTCTGTGCCCAAGATGAGCCTTGCGATCTTTACCCGATGACACCGGGCTTCGATACCATCGACTCGGGGAGGCAGCATGGCCATCAAGACAATCAGCAGCCGTGAGGTCTACCGCAACGCCTGGACGCGTGTGCGCGAAGACATTATCGAGCGCTCAGGTGGTAAACGCGGCCTGTATGGCGTCGTAGACAAGGATCCTGCCACCATCATCCTCCCGCTGGAGCGCACCGAGGCCGGTGATTTCATTTGGCTGGTGCGCCAATACCGCTATACCGTCCGTGGCACCTATCTGGAGCTTCCGCAAGGCGGTTGGGAACAGGCCGAGGTCGATCCCGAAGAGATGGCGCGTGGGGAGCTGCGCGAGGAGACAGGTCTGCAGGCCGAGCGCATGACCCTGCTGGGCAAGCTATGGATCGGCTACGGCGTCATGAACCAGCTGCACCACACCTATCTCGCCGAAGGCCTCACCCAGGGTCCGCACGACCGTGATCCTGAAGAGGACGACATGACCGTTCACCGTGTCACAGTGCAGGAGTTCGAGTCCATGCTGCTTGATGGCCGCATCATGGATAACTGCACGGTAGCTGCCTGGGGCCTGTATCGCACGTGGCGGGACCGCCAGGACGTGCGCCAGCCTTCCTGAGCGTTCTCGCTTCAGCGCCCACGTGGGCTTTAC
This sequence comes from uncultured Acidobacteriaceae bacterium, assembly GCA_964246625.1. GTDB lineage: Bacteria > Acidobacteriota > Terriglobia > Terriglobales > Acidobacteriaceae > Granulicella. The sequence continues at coordinate 8,751 of CAXTRM010000082.1, read as the reverse complement.
CCTGTAATGCGATACGCACTGAACTGTTCGCCGAACGAGCCAAACCGATCGGCAGCGCCCTCCTCCGGGGTCAGCGCAAAGGTCTCCTTCCACAACCACCGCACACCAGGGGTGCTGGCAACCAAGGCGTCCAGCTCTGGATTCGCGTACAGCATGTACACAGCGTCGGTTCGCTGCTGAGCTACCTCCAGAACGTGGCTTAGGAAGCGCTTCATAAGCGGCGCCGCGAAGGGATGATAAAGAAAGAAAATCACGGGCCCGTCGGGTACAACCGCCGTTGTGGCATCGCCCAGGACGACCTCCACAGCCACGCCATTCTGCCGCCATGGAGCAGAAAACCGATCGACGTTGCTCTTCGCCACGGATACCAGAGGCGCCGAGAGCTCGACGCCCAACAGTCTCTGAAAGGGGAATCGTAAGGCCAGCAGCAGCGCCCGACCCTTCCCGCATCCCACATCCACAA
>CAXTRM010000082.1:0-8278 GCA_964246625.1 uncultured Acidobacteriaceae bacterium | reverse complement strand
CGTGAACTGCGGCCAGTCAAGCTGCATACGCTCAAGCGCGCATGTAAATGCCGAGGGCGAGATGCCGTAGTAGCCGGTCGCCCAGTACGCGGCCTCTGCAGCGCGCGGCTTGGCGAGGGACTCACCCCATACCAGCCCGCCGGTATCAACCCCGTACGCGACGTCGAAGGGGTGCGGCAACGTGTTCCCGTTCTCACGTCCCGGCAAAGGCTTCCCTTGCAGTCGAATCTGCACGCGATACCAAAGCTCCTGCAAAAATCCTCGCCAACCGCGGTTCACAATCCAGTGCCTCGCGCGGCGCACATACGCTGATCGTCCAGCCATGCAGGCTCAGATGCATCTGCAGCACACGCGTGTGAGTCGCGGCGGAAATGCGACCGTTCGCAAGCGGTAAACTACGTAGCCCAAGGATCCAGCGAACCTGCTCGCTGCCGAAGCGATACGCTGGAACCGTCCTGGTAAGTTGCAGCCTCGCGTAAAAATTGTGGCACGGTCGACCGTGCCACACTTGCCATGCATGATGTCGCTTCGTGTTCGGCCAGCCTGGTTGGCTGCCTAGTTCACCATCTTTGATCGTCGTGTCATATAGTCCTGCAGCAGGTAGTTGCCCAGCGTCTCCGGCGTCGTGAAGTACGCCTTGCCCCGGCACATCGCGCTCATCTTCTGCACAAATTGCACGAGTTGAAAATCATCGGCCAGCATAAAGGTATTGATCATGATGCCCGCCCGCTTGCAGCGTCCAACCTCTTCCAACGTCTCGGAGATCACGATCGGATCTAGCCCAAACGCGTTTTTGTAGATGCGTCCATCCTCAAGCGTCAACGCCGAAGGCTTGCCGTCCGTGATCATCACGATCTGCTTCATATCTTTTCCGCTGGAACGGAGAATGCGCTGTGCAATGCGCAGACCCTCGCGTGTATTGGTGTAGTGCGGCCCCACCTTCACGCGGGGCAGTTGCGAGATGGGGATCTCCTCTGCCGAATCGTGGAACAGCACCAGCGAGATCTGATCGCCGGGATACTGTGTCCGGATCAGGTGAGCCAGGGCCATGGCCACCCGCTTTGCCGGCGTAAACCGATCTTCCCCATACAGGATCATCGAGTGCGAACAGTCCAGCAGCACCACCGTGGCACACGAGCTTTGGTAGTCCGCCTGCTGAACGTGGAGATCGCTGTACTCCAGATTCAGGGTGCCCGAGCCGGTCGGTGCACCCTCTCGCGCGAAAACGCTGTTCAGGGTCTGCCCAATGTCCAGATTCAGGGAATCGCCGAACTCGTATTGCTTCGACGATCCATTGGTCTCCACGCCGGCTGCCTCATACAGCGTGTCGTGACGACCCAGCGAGCTCTTGCCCAGCGGTCCCAGCAGATCGCGCAGGGCTTTGAAGCCAAGGAAGTCCATGCCCTTGTCGGTGACCTCGAAGCGCGCCTCTTCGGTCTGTCCTTCTCCCTGTTGTCCTTGCCCTTCCCCGGGCTCCTCCGCATTCAGGAAGGCCTCGTCCTTCATGCGCTGGATGATCTTTTCCACCAGCTCCTGCTTGCCTTCTTCCGGCAGTTCCTCATACTTGTCCTGCGCGTCCTCCTCCAACAGGTCGCCGTTGTCCAACGCCTGCCGCACGGCCTCGCGCAGGTCCTCCATGGAGTTGTCGCCCGAGTTCTGGAACTGCGAATACGGATCCTGAAAGCCGGAGTCCAGAAAAAAGTCGCTCAAAGCCTCCATCAGGTCTTCAAGATCGAAGCTCGTGGAAAGATCGCCCGTAAATTTCGTGTATCGCGTGAGCTTCATGCTGTTCTGGCCCTCTGTGTACAGATTAGACGGTTCCAACCTCGCCCGGTCGCAAACGCCGGGGGCCCGATCAACCCTGACTCGATCAGTCCAACAGGGAAGGGCATGGCTTCAGCCGTGCCGTAAACGCCATGATCGTAGGCGGCCTAAGTCACTTGTTTCGCCCCGGCTTACCCGTCATCCTGTCGCCGCATCACACCCACCTGAGCACGTCGGGCGCGTACGATTCGCCACCACTCCAGGAGAACCTCCATGAAAGCAGTCATCTGGCACGACGTCGGCGATGTTCGTCTCGAAAACGTCTCCGAGCCCAAGATCAAGTCCGACAACGACGCCATCGTCCGCATCACCGCCTCGGCCATCTGCGGCACCGACCTCCACTTCATCCGCGGCACCTTCACCGGCATGAAGTCCGGCCGCATCATCGGTCACGAGGCCATCGGCATCGTCGAGGCTGTCGGCAAAGCCGTCCGCAACTTCCGCCCCGGCGACCGCGTCATCATTCCCTCCACCCTCGGCTGCGGCTCCTGCAATTACTGCCGCGCCGGCTACTACTCCCAATGCAACCGCATGAACGAGGGCGGCCCACTCGGCGGCACTGTCTTCTTTGGCGGCCCCGAAACCGCCGGCGGCATCGATGGCCTCCAGGCCGAGTACGCCCGCGTCCCCTACGCCGCCGTCAATCTCGTCAAGCTTCCCGAAGAGATCACCGACGACCAGGCCATCATGATGTCCGACATCCTGCCCACCAGCTACCAGGCCGCCGAAATGGCGGGCATCAAGCCCGGCGACACCGTTGCCATCTTCGGCTGCGGCCCCGTCGGCATGCTTGCCATCGCCTGCGCCCAGCACATGAACGCCGGCCGCGTTTTCGCGATCGACCAGGTCCCTTCGCGCCTCGAAGGGGCCCGCAAGCACGGCGCCGAAACCATCGACTTCTCTGACGAGAACCCCGTCAAAGTCCTCCACGAGCTCACCTTCGGCTCCGGCCCTGATCGCGTCATCGATGCCGTTGGTGTTGACGCCACCTGCGCCAAACACAACAGCTTCAAGCAGAAAAGCCAGTACAGGGAAGAGATGGAGGCCATCGCCCCCGACGTGCGCAAGGCCGAAAAGAAGAAGTGGTGGATCGGTGGCGCGCCCACCCAGGCGCTCGAGTGGGGCGTCGAGTCTGTCGCCAAGGCCGGCACCCTGTCCATCATCGGCGTCTACCCGCCCACGCTGAAGAGCTTCCCCATCGGCATGGCCATGAACAAGAACATCACCCTGCGCATGGGCAACTGCAATCACCGCAAATACCTCCCGCGCCTCATCGACCTCGTCCGCTCCGGCGTCATGCGCCCCGAACAGTTCTTCACGCAAAAGGTCCCGGTCGCCTCGGCCATCGATGCCTATCGCCACTTCGACCAGCACGATCACGGCTGGCTCAAGGTCAAACTCGAGCCCGGCGTCGTCGCCTGAGTCATCCGGGTGCGGGGTGCCTTCCTATCCCGCACCCGGAGCACACTCAGGCCTTGCAACCGGTGAATACCGCGAACGATCCGTCCTTGAACCAGCAATCGACTGCGGCAAAGCCGGCATCCCGCATCCACTGCAGCTGCTCCTCCACGCCTGCGCGCCGGTCTTCCTGTTGCCGGTAGAGCGATTCCTGGATCTCTGTCTCCGTAGCGCCGCACGCCCGAACCGCCCGCAGCCATCGCGTCACATACAGTCCCTCCAGCGCTTCAGTCGGGCCGGCAACCTGGTCCGCGTTCACAAACACACCACCGGGTCGCAATGCACCCAGCACGCGCGCAAACAGGTCCTTCTTGGCCGGGTGCTCCAGGTGATGGATCGAGAGCGCCGAAGCTACCACGTCCTGCCGCGGCGGCAGGGTCGCCAGGGTGTAATCGGCCACCTCTGTCGTCACCCTGGTGTACTCCCGAAGCCGGTCCTGCGCCTGTCGCAGCATAGGCTCTGACACATCCATCAGGTGGAGGTGTGCCTCGGGCATCCGCTCCCGCAGCATGGCTGAAAACAGGCCCGTTCCGGCACCCAGCTCGACCACGGCCTCGGCGCTGGATGGCATCAACTCCAGCGCGGTCCCATAGAATCGGTCGAAGCAGGGGATCAGCCTGCGACGTGCGCCGTCATAGGTCGCCGCGGTATTGCTGAACACACTCTCAACGGACACAGAAAGCCTCCGCAAACAGAGTAGCCGAGCACCGCCGAACCCGCCGTCCCCCCTGCGCAAACGGAGGACAGCGCTACGTTGTTGCCTCTACCGCAAGGCATCACGCAGCATCTTGACAGCAGTCTCCAACTGCACATCCGTCCCTGTTTCGGTCTCGCCCAGGGGGCGCAGCTGTTCCACATCCACAGGTCGCGGATGCATCTCCATATCCTGCCCCCGCGTGTCTCGGATACGATCCCCAGGCACCCGCACCGCCGATCCATCGATCAGCCGCTGCGACCCGGTGAAGATAATCCAGCCTGCCGTCGGCGCACCCACGACCTTGCCCAGCCCCAGCGTCCGGTAGCCCTCCGTGAAATCCTCACCATCACTCAAGGTCGATTCGTTGGTCACAAGCACCGTCGGCAGCCCCAGCGCCCGCTGTCCCAGCGCCTGCCGCAGCGGCTCCGGGGACTCATCGCGCGGTGTCCCGACCAGGTAGTTCCGCCGCGAAAACACGTCGATCACCCGGCCGTTGACATAGCCACCATTATTGTTACGTACGTCGATCACCACGCCCTTTTTGGCCTGGTTCAGCACATCCAGATCCACATACAGCTGTCGCAGATCCGCATCCCCCATGGCTGCAAGGTGGACGTAGCCCAACGTGCCGTCCGAGATCCTGTCCACATACGCCCGGCGCTCTTCCACCCACGCGCGGTACAGCAGCCCGCTTTCGACCTGCTGCGTCACCGGCCGGACCACCGCATCGTGCTTCTTCCCTGCATCCCCGCCTGGCGCGACGCTCAGCACCACACGCTTGTTCGGCGCGTCTTCCAGCAGCTGGTCCAGGTTCATGTTCTGCGCCACAGGCGTCCCGTTCACAGCCAGCAGGCGGTCCCCGACGTGCACGCTGCCCTCCAGCGCCACCGGTCCCAGCGGGATGATCTCGCGTATCACCAGCGCTCCGTCCCGCTCATAGGCTGCCCGCTGAAAGCGCACACCCAGCCGGCCTGTGCGCACCGCCGGCACGCTCGGCTTGCTGATGCCGGAGTGCGACGCATCCAGCTCGCCGATCAGCAGGTTGATGTCGCGCCGAAGCTCCGGCGCTGTCTTCGCGCCTTCAATATAGGGCGTCCATTCGTCCTTCAGCTCAGCCCAGTTCCGCCCATTGAAGTCCCCGCGAAAGAAGCGATGATCCAGTGTCGACCAGGCCTCGTCGAACACCACCTTCTTTTCGCGATCAAAGTCCACATCCAGGCTGGCCGTCAGATCCAGCGCCTTTACGGCACGGCTTTCCACTGCCACAGAGTGAACGCCGGATCGCTCCGCGCCCGCTGCTGCCGCACCGCGGCCAGCGCCCCCTTCCACGAAGAACACCGTCTTTGAATCGGGTGAAAAGGCCAGGTCACTCTTGGTGCCACGCGTTGAAGTCAGCTGCTTCGGCGAGGCTGGCTCGGCTGCCAGCTCATCCAGCGAATAGGTATAAATGTTCTCCTCACCGGCAACCTCTGCCAGAAACGCCAACGTCTTCCCATCCGGGCTGATCACCGGCGAGGACACCCCCAGGTCGCCCAGGGGCAACAGGGTCAGGCGCTCCCGAATGCCCTCAAAGACGATCTTTGTAGGCTCCACAGGCTTTTTGGCCGTAGCGCCTTTTGCGGGGCGGCTGTTGGGGGCCGTCTCCGGCGTGCTCTGTTCCATGCCGTTCGCCACGTCTTCCGTAGCCTCGGCAGGCTCACCCATGGGCGGCGTATGCTCCTCCGGTCGCGTCGTCTGCGGGCTCTCACCGGGTGTGTCCGGCGTTCCGGGCGAGGTCTGTTTCTGAAACAACTCCCGAAACTGGTCCTCACGAAACATCGGCACGTGAGGCACCAGATCTACCCTGGCCAACTGGGCCGTCTCCGCCCGTTGTGCCGTGTCGAACAACAGGTACCTGCCATCCGGCGACCACGCGATGTGGCTGGCATACTCACCATTTGCCAGAAACGTGATCTCGCGTCCAGCCGCCGAACCGTCTGCCGGTACAGCCCAAAGATTCGTGAAGCCGTTCACACCCGTGGGCTCGTAGACCAGCCAGCGTGCATCCGGGGACCATGCAATCTCCATGTCATCCAGCGTGCCCGTGGCCACCACTTTGTCCGCCCCGCTGGCCAGCGTCACCACGTGCAGCTCCTTCTGGTTCCGCAAAAACGCCAGCAGCTTGCCGTCGGGTGAGTACGTCGGCTTCATATCGAGATCGGAAGCCGGATGGGCGCTGTGGGCGACGGGCCGCTCCGCGTGGCTCATGAAGTTGTAGGCATACAGCTGCGATCCACCGTCCCGCTCCGAGCGGTACACCACCTCGTTCGACTCGGCGTTCCAGTTCGGCTGCGCTTCAAGCGCCTCCGTGTGCGTCAGTCGTTGCGCCTCGCCGCCCTCCTTGCTGCCCGCTGCAAACACCTCGCCATGACCGACCACCGCGACCTTCTTGCCGTCCGGGGACAACGCCAGGTTGCTCCACGCGTTTACGGCGGTGTGGGTCACGCCGGATCCACTGGGCAGACCCCGGAGGGTGATCTTTACCTCTTCTGCTCTTCCGGTTTCGGCATCCGCCCGCCACAGGTGGAAGTCGCGCTCAAACACAACCGTCCTGCCGTCATAGCCGAGGGTGGGCCACAGCACCCGTCCATGGCTGAAGTGCGTGAGCGCCTTTACCGCGCCGCTGGCTGGGTCTGCCTCATACAGATTTTCGTGCCCCGGCCCGCCATCGTCACTCTTGTCCGCCATAAACAACAGGCGTTTCCCGTCTTTGGACCACATCGGCCAGGCATGCTTGGCATCCGCGCCAACCAGTTTCCTGTAGCCGCCTTCGCTGTCCACCGGCTTCAGCCAGATCTCGGTCTCATCGATGTGCGCGTGCCCGTTGCGCCACCATTGAAGGCTCGAGATGCCTTTGGCGATCAGCGCGATCTGCTTGCCGTCCGGCGAAGGTGCGCTTTCAAACTCATTCAGGTAGCGCTCATGGGAAACCTCCAACGGTGTGCCGCCGGTGGCGCGAACACGCTCGATGTCTCCCAGGCTGCCGATGTCCGTAGCGCCTGAGGTGAAGTACAGCCACTCTCCGTCGCGTGACCAGGCGTCCAGGTTCGAAGCCGTGTCGGAAAAGGTAATCCGTTGCAGTTGTCCCGTGGCAAAGGTCAAGACGTAGATGTCGCCTCCACCTGTTCGCGTCGACATAAAGGCCAGCTTGCTGCCATCAGGTGAGTACAGGGGCCGCGACTCTTCCGCGGGATCCGAGATCAACAGGTGTGCCTCGCCGCCCTCCGCCGCAACAGTCCAGATGTCGCCTCCCGAGACAAAGGCGATCTCTCTGCCGTCCGGCGACAGGGCTGGCTGCGACAGCGAGGGCCGCGGCGGCTCCGCAGGGGACCGCACAGGGACAAAAGGAAGCGAGCACAACAGGGCGGAAGCGGCCGCAGAGCGAATGCGCACAGGAAACCTCGCTGGAAATCTGAATAGTAGCTGCAAAACCAGCCCTATGCAGCGCAGGACGCGGTGCGCCGCAAGCAGCGCAACACCCTGACGCATAAGGTGTCTTTAAAGTTGCCGGTACGTGAGAATTCTAGACGCAGTTGACAACCCCATCGGCAGAAACGGAACCTTAGAAAGTATGAAAACAAATCGTATCGCCGCAGCGTTTGCGTCATTCATGCTGGCGTCCAGTCTGATGGCGCCAGCGATCGGCTACGCCCAGACTGCTGGCCAGGATGCTCATGATGCCGGCCAAGACACCAAGAATGCCGCGGTGGACGCTGGACACGCGACAAAGAAGACCACGAAAAAGGCCTATCACAAGACCAAGAGCGGCACGGAAACCGCTACGGACAAGACCAAGAGCGGCACCAGCAAGGCCGTAGACAAGACTAAGCAGGGTGGCACGGTCGCCGTCGATAAAACCAAAGAAGGTACGGTCAAAGCCTACGATAAGACCAAGGAAGGTACGGAAAAGCTTACCGGCGACAAGCACGAAAAGACCACGGCCGCCAAGGATAAGTACAAGGAAAAGAAGATCGACGTCAAGGACGACGCCAAGGAAGACAAGACCGCGGTGAAGGCCGACGCACCTCACTAGTCTCTTGCTTCTCTGCAAAGGGTCCGCACCTTTGTGCGGGCCTTTTGCTTTGCGCTCAGCCGCAGGTCAGCTTTTGTCTTCTTCGTCTTGCATGGAATTAGGCTCTGGCTCGTTACACTTCCCAAAGAAGCCGGTGAATGCCTTGCCGCCCCGGAACTGGCGACGCGTGTGATGCAATGCCAGCCACTCTGTCCGGGTGCTCGGTCGGCTAGGGGATCTGCCTGCTT
>CAXTRM010000081.1:0-13006 GCA_964246625.1 uncultured Acidobacteriaceae bacterium | reverse complement strand
TCCAACGCCGGCCCAGGTGAACACGCCGTCGGCTCCCCAGACGACGCCGCAAACTGCGGCGCCACAAACGACGGCGCCCGATGCTCTCGATGCGCCGTTGCCCACCCCTCGCGTTGAAACGCCACAGCCGCCGACGGTGAGCAGTCCACTGGAGGCACCCATCGTGGTCCCTTCGCCGGCCCCGCCCGCACCGGTGTACCAAAATCCACTGCAACAGCCGGTCACGGTGACGCCTGCCCAGGCTCCGCCCGTGGTGCCGGTGGAAATCGCTCCCCCGTCGGCGGTCGCGTCGTTGCCCTCGCTGCCGACCGAGTATCCCTTGCTGGAGGAGATCCACAAGGACCACCTGGGCTCGACCTACATCCCCGACGACAGTTGGGTGTATCCGGAGGCACTGCGGCTCTATTCCATGGGGTACCTGGACTCCGCGTTCATCAGCATGCGTCCGTGGACCCGTCGCAGCCTGCTCCATGTGCTGGAAAAGGCTGCAGCGCAGATTCAGGACGGCGGCAATGAGCAGGCCCAAAGTATCTATGCACGGTTGTTGGCCTACCTGCGGGACGAGGTTCCAGGGCCTGATGGCACGCCAAGCACGGCGATGTCGCGCGGCGTCGTGTACGGCACAGAGACGGTGTACACGCGCATCATGGGCATAAGCGGTTCCACGCTTCGCGACAGCTACCACCTGGGCCAGACTATTGCGAACGACTACGGCCGTCCTTACCAGCCAGGTTTCAACAACCTAACCGGGTTTTCGAGCGTAAACGAGTGGAATCGCTTCTCGCTGTACGTGCGCGGCGAGTACCAGCATGCCCCGTCCGCGGCCGGCTACGATCTCCCGCTCTCGACCTATCTGTCCTCGCTGGACGAGATTCTTCCTTTCGCGCCACCGAACCAGCCTCAGGCCACCATTCCGTACGGCCCGATCGACACAGCGAACCCTTTCCGTCTGCAGGAGGCGTACGTGTCGTTTCACCTGCTGGGGCACGAGGTCTCCGGTGGGAAGTCCGACGCATGGCTGGGGCCCGCACAGGGCGCTTCGATGGCCTGGAGCAATAACGCGGAAAATATCTATTCCTTCCGGATCAACCGGATCGAACCGATGCACATTCCCTACGTGGATAAGGTGCTGGGTCCGGTCCGCTACGACTTCTTCGTCGGCTCTCTCAAGGGGCACACCTTTCCAAACGACCCCTGGGTCCATTCGTCGATGTTCTCGTTTCGACCCAGCAATGACTTCGAGTTTGCCTTCCAAAGAACAGTCATCTGGGGCGGCAAGGGGCATGAGCCCGTCACCTTGCATACCTTCTTTAAGAGCTTCTTCTCGTTCAAAGACACGGAAAGCGATCCGCTCGATAAGCAGACCGCCAACGACCCCGGGGCGCGCTACAGCGACTTCAGCTTCTCCTGGCGGCTGCCCTATTTGCGGCACTACGTCACGCTGTACACAGATTCGATCGCGCATGACGACGTCACCCCCGTCAGCGCGCCACGCCGGGCCGCGTACCGTCCTGGTGTCTACCTCTCGCAGATACCACATCTGCGGCAGATGGACCTGCGCGTTGAAGCTGCCAGCACTGACACCTCTACCCTTCGCAGTTTGAACGGCGTCTTCAACTACTTCGAGGCGATCCAGCGGAACGGGTACACCAACAAGGGCTTCATCATGGGCGACTGGATCGGACGCGAAGCCAAGGGCGGCCAGGCCTGGCTCACCTATCACCTGTCGGGTAACGAGTGGGTCCAGCTGGAGTACCTGAACAAGAAGACGCCCAAGGACTTCGTCGCGTTTGGCACCACGCAGAACCAGGTGAAGCTCGAGGTGGTCAAAAGGCTACGGCCAGACATCGAGCTCGACGCCTGGTACCAGTACGAGCACTGGATCGCGCCTGTCTACAGGACGCAGCACCAGACCGACAACACCTTCAGCTTCCAGTTCACGTTCTACCCCAAGCTGCGGCAAACGGCTGCGCACTTGAACAGAAAACCTTAGGTCATCCGGGTAAAACAAAGAGGCGGACCGAGTCCGCCTCTTTGTTCTTGTGTCTTATGAGTACATGCTGCGATTCGGCTCAGGCGATGGGTTGGCGCTCCGCGGCAACACAGGCGCGAAAGTATTCCAGGGATCGGGTAAGCCCTTCGCGAAGCGCCACCCTTGGCTCCCAACCGAGCAACTGGCGGGCCTTGGTGATGTCCGGCCTCCGCTGCTTGGGGTCGTCCTGCGGAAGGGGCTTGAAGACGATCTCGCAAGCGGAGCCAATGAGGTTCTGGATCTCGCGCGCACACTCCAGAATTGTCCACTCTACGGGGTTGCCGATGTTGGTTGGCTCATGCTCGTCGGACTTCGAGAGACGGACGATGCCCTCGATTAGATCGGCGACGTAGGTGAAACTGCGGGTCTGTGAGCCATCCCCGTACACCGTGAGCGGTTCGCCACGCAAGGCCTGCATCATCAGGTTGGAGATCACACGGCCATCGTTGGCCTGCAGCCTGGGACCGTAGGTGTTGAAAATGCGGACCATGTGGGTGTTGACATTGTGGTAGCGGTGGTACGCCGCAACCGCTGCCTCAGAGAAGCGCTTGGCCTCGTCGTACACAGAACGCGGGCCGATCGGGTTGACGTTGCCCCAGTAGGATTCCACCTGCGGATGGACCTCAGGATCGCCATAGCACTCCGAGGTCGAGGCATGGAGGTAGCCGGCGTTATACCGCCGGGCCAACTCCAGAGTGTTCAGCGTTCCCGCAGAACCAACCCGCAACGTTTCGATGCCAAGCCGCATGTAATCGACAGGGCTGGCGGGCGAAGCGAAGTTGAAGATGTAGTCGACAGGTCCGAAGTCGAAGGGCTCCGTGATGTCGGCCTGTTCGAAACGGAACCGCGGCTCCCGGTCCAGATGCCGCAGGTTCGCCAGGGTTCCGGTCGCCATATTGTCGACCCCGAGCACCTGGTGACCCTCTGCCAGCAGGGCATCGCACAGGTGCGAGCCAAGGAAGCCGGCTGCCCCCGTGACGAGAATGAGCTGTCCGGCCGCCGTCATACGCCGGCCGTCACGGTCTCGCGGACCGGCGTCACCGCCGAGCGGCCCACGCTGATGTACGTCAAGCCGTGCTCAAGCATGATCCGCGGATCGTACAGGTTGCGTCCGTCGACAATGATCGGGTAGCGCATCTGCTCATGGAGCTTACGGAGATCCAGTCTGGCAAATTCGTGCCAGTCTGTCAGGATCAGCAGCGCATCGGCATCCTTGGCAGCCTCCTCGACGGAGTCGACGTAGCGAAGCTGCTTGGACTCGGGCAGTTCGACCTTGGCGCGCTCCATGGCGGCGGGATCGTACGCGTCGATGCTGCAGCCCTCCGCCAGAAGCATCTCGATCAGATCGATGGCCGGAGATTCCCGTACATCGTCGGTTTCGCCTTTGAAGGCCAGTCCCAGCACCGCCAAACGCTTGCCACGAAGCGTCCAAAGCGCCGAGCGCACCTTGCCCAGAAAGCGCTTTTTCTGCTGGACGTTGATCTTTTCCACCTCGTGCAGGAGCTGGAAGTCGACCCCCAGCTGAGCCGCGACCGAGCGAAAGGCTGCAACGTCCTTGGGGAAGCAGGAACCCCCATAGCCGATGCCCGGACGGAGGAACTTTGGCCCGATGCGCGAGTCGAGGCCGATACCTCGGGCGACCTGTTCCACGTTCGCATCCGCTGCTTCGCAAAGGTTCGAGACCGCATTGATGAAGGAGATCTTGAGCGCCAAAAAGGCGTTGGAGGCGTGCTTGATGATCTCCGCACTCTTGGTGGAGGTCAGCAACAGGGTGGGCGGCACACTTTCCGAGCAGACACCGCTGATGGCACTTTGAAAGCCGTAGTAGGCGCCTGTGGTCAAGGGGGCATAGATCTGCTCGAGCAGCTGGGCGGCGCGTGTGCTGTCGGCCCCCACGACGATGCGGTCCGGATGCAGGAAGTCCTCGACAGCCGTGCCCTCACGGAGGAACTCGGGATTGGACACAACATCGAACAGGTCGCGGCGAACGCCGTTCCGCTCCACCACGCGCCGAATCCACTCATTGGTGTAGACCGGCACCGTGCTCTTTTCGACGATGACCTTGTACGAGGTGATGTGGCGGGCGATCTCGCTGGCGACCGCTTCGACATAGGACAGGTCGGCGTCGCCGGTCTCAGACTGCGGCGTGCCGACAGCGATGAAAATGGCATCGGAGCTTTGGGTGGCCTCGGCCAGATCGGTCGTGAAGCGCACACGGCCGTTGCAGTACCGGGCCATCAGCTCCGGCAGATGCTTTTCGTGGATCAGGGTGTCGCCTCCCCTGAGTGCGGCCACCTTGCGCTCGTCGTTGTCCACACACACAACCTGGTGGCCCATCTCTGCAAAGCACATGGCCGCTACCAGGCCAACGTACCCCGATCCCACAACCGCAATCTGATTTGCTGTCTGCATACATCTCCGTTCCCCAAGTCGGGGGGTGGATCGATCTGAAAATTTAGCTCTATCGTACCGTCAGTGCGAACATACGGCTATACCCCATCCGTGTGTTACCGGAGCCGCATCGGTCACCATTCTCGCGTAAACTAAGGGGAATGACCTCGGAAAGTCTCGAGTCCAGTAGCAGACCCGTGGGTATGCCTGCGTCCGCGTCCTTTCCCGAGGCGCCGAAGGCCGACACCACACTTTCCGACTCGCTTCTGGTTCTTCGCAAGCGCAAATGGCTGATCCTTGTAGCCGCCCTGCTGGGTTTGGCTTACGGCTACTACAAGGCGTCCACGCAGCCCCGCCTGTATGTAGCCTACGGCAACATCGAGATCCGAAGTGGCGCGGCTTCGGAGTACCGGGTCAATGCAGCGCCGCTTGCGGAAGACACCTACGACATCCCCACCCAAACGGCTCTGCTCAAGAGCGATACCCTTCTGCTGACCGTGGCTCGTGACCTCGACCTGCCCAACAATCCGCAGTTCACCGGAGCGCGCGGGCCGGCGCCGCACGTCAGCATCGACGACCCGGATGTGCGGGCCAGCATGTTGGGGGCGCTGCAGTCCGACATCACGGTGGAACCGCTGCCGAAGACAGACATCGTCAAGATCTCCTGCAGCACCCTGGACCCCAAGCTTTCGGCTGACATCGTCAACAAGCTGATCCGGGAATATCGACAGAACAGCTTTCAATCACGATACGAAGCGACCAAAACCGTTTCCAACTGGCTTTCGACGCAGCTGGATGACCTGAAACAGCAGGTCGAGGCTTCGCAGGAACAGATGATCGACCTCGGCAAGCGCCTGGGCGTGCTTGGCTTCGACACAAGCCATAACGAGATCACCTCGGGCATCGACGACCTGACCCGCGCCGCCAGCCAGGCACAGATCAACCGCATCGTGGTGGAATCCCGGTACCGCGTGCTTATGGGCATGGACCCGGGCGCGCTGGATGCGTCGGTCGGCAGCGTCAGCGGTCAAACCGACCCTGCCCTCGGCGGCCTGCGGAGCCAGCGTGAAACCCTGAAGGCACAGCTGAGCGGGCTCGACGTGACCCTGGGTCCCCGTAACTCCCAGGAACGGACGCTTCGCGCACAGATCGCGGCACTGGATCAGCAGATCAGCGACGAGCAGAACCGTGTGCTGGTGCAAGCGCGTGAAAGCCTGGTCGCCGCGCGGGCCGACGAGACCCAAACAAGGGGTGCGCTGGAGTCGGCCAAGACCAACGCGTACAAGCTGCGGGATGATCTGGTCGAGTACACCATCCGCCAGCGGGAGTTTGAGTCCAACCGCAGCCTGTATGAGGGGCTGTTGCAACGCCTTCGGACTGCCGGGGTCCAGGCCGGGCTTGAGTCGCAGGAGATCGACATAGTCGATAACGCCGTGCCGCCGGTTGGCCCGTCCCTGCAGCCGAGGGGCTCCATGCTGATCATCAACACGGTTACCTTTGCCGGCATCGCGATCATCCTGGCGTTCCTTCTTGAAAGCCTGGATACCAGCCTCAGCAGCGTTGCGGAGATCGAAGAAATCTCCGGCCTGCCTTCGCTGGCACTGATCCCCAAGGCGCGACGCTCGGCGGAGCCCAGCTCGCAAACGCCCGCGCAGCGCAACCTGATCGTTCTCACTAACCCCAAGTCGCAGTTCGCCGAAGCGTTTCGCGCGCTAAGGACCTCGCTGCTCCTGTCGGTCGCCGGCCGCGAGCCACAAAACATCCTGCTGACCAGTGCAACCCCGTCCGAGGGCAAGACCACAGCGTCGCTGAATCTGGCCGCGGTGCTGGCGCAAAGGGATGTGCGCGTGTTGCTGATCGATGCGGACCTTCGCCGGCCGACGGTGCACCATCGCTTCGGTTTGAATGGAAAGGTGGGGCTTACCTCTGTGCTCACCGGCAATCTTCCGCTGAAGGAGGCCGTGCAGACCATCCCGGAGCTGCCGACGCTGGATGTGCTGGCAAGCGGTCCCATTCCGCCCTTCCCGACCGAGATGCTGAGCTCCGATGCCATGCGCCGGCTGCTTGAAGAGGCTCGGGGCTTGTACACCCATATCGTGCTGGACTCCCCACCGTTGCTTTCGGTGACAGACAGTGTGGTGTTGGCGCGTGAAGCCGACGCGGTGGTCCTGATTGTGCGGCACGGCAAGTCAACCAAACATGCGGTCCGCCGCGCCCGTGACCTGCTGATCCGTTCCGGAGCCAAGTTGTCCGGCATCGCCCTGAACGCGGTCGACCTGAGTTCCCCGGAGTACTACTCCTACTATGGGTATTCGGGGTACGCCGGCTACGCGTCTGCCGGTGTGGACAGCAACGCCTGGGAGTCGCAGGGCGGCAGTGCCGGGCGACAGGACGGTCCGAAATGAGGCTCGAGTTCGCTGGAGTGCACCCTTCTCACGTCGCAATGATGCGACCCCTGCTGCATGCGCTTCTGCTGCTGGCTGCCTTGTTCGGCACGAATGCTCTGCGGGCGCAGTACACCGGGCCCCCGACCAACGTGGACCATGGTCTGGTTTCCAGCACAACCAGCGACCAGACGCAGCTTTACCCCACCACGCCCGAGATCTCGCTTGGCGCGGGCGATGAGATCTCCGTCCACCTGTTTGGCGTCAGCGATTACGTCTTTACCGGGCGGATCTCCGTGGACGGAACCGTTCTGCTGCCCCTGATCGGTGTAACCCGTTTGCAGGGCCTGAGTATCACGCAGGCAGAGCAGTTCATTGGAAAGCGTCTGCAGGAAGAAGGGCAGTACCGCGAACCTCAGGTCATCCTGACGCTGGCCGAAGGACCCAACGCGACGGTCACCTTGGCCGGCGAGATGCACGGCGTTGTGCCCGTCTTCGGCTCAAGGAGCTTGTATGCCGCCATCTCTGTCGGCGGAGGGCTGCCGACAGGCGCAAGCCGCGTTGTCACGGTGCTGCGACCTGGGCATACGGAGCCGATCTCCGTCGACCTTGGCAACGACCCAACGCACAGCGCGGCGGCCAATATCCCGCTTTTTCCAGGGGACACCGTGGTTGTTTCGCGCATCGGCGTGGTGTATGTCAACGGGGAGTTCAAGAATCCAGGGGTCGTTCCCATCACAAACTATGGCCCGCTGACGTTGTCGCAGGTGTCCTCCGTGGTGGGTGGGCCGCTGTATGACGCCAAATACGGGGAGTTGCACATCATCCGCACCGTAGGAGACCATCGCACGGTTTCAACCCTGAACCTCAAGAACGTCCTGTACGGCAAGGCACCCGACCCGATCATGCAGCCGAACGACATCGTGTTTCTGCCGCCGAGCACCGTGAAGCAATCCCTGGCGAATGGCAGCCTGGGCTCCATTCTGGGCGTGCTCTCCTTTGCCCTCGCGGCGATCTACAGCGTGCGCTAGGCCCGTGCGATGACGCGACGCGTGCGGCTGGCATATCTGGTCAGTCATCCGATTCAGTACCAGGCTCCCCTGCTGCGACGCATTGCGAAGGAGCCGGACATCGACCTTGCGGTGTTGTTTGGCTCAGACTTTTCAGCCCGCGGATACCAGGACAAGGGCTTTGGGGTGGAGGTCGCCTGGGACGTTCCTCTGCTGGAAGGCTATCGCTACCGTGTTCTGCCTGTCCTCCGGGACAATGGCACCGTGACTGCAACCACGCCGTTGAGCCGCGGCATCCTGCGGGCCTTGCTGGGCCCCAACGGGGAGCCTGCCTTTGACGCCCTGTGGGTCCACGGCTATGCCAGCGTGAACGCCCTGCACGGCATTCTTGCCGCGAAGGCGCTGGGCATCCCGGTGTTGCTCCGGGCGGAAAGCTGGCTTGGTGACCGGGAGCGCCATCCGGCAAAGCAGATCGCCAAGCGGGCTTTTTTCTTCCTGCTGCGGCCCTTTCTCGAGGCCACTTTGCCCATCGGCTCACGCAATGCCGCATATTGGGCGGCTTCGCTGGGCGAGACCGTGCCCCAGTTCCCCATGCCCTATGCCGTGGACAACGCATATTTTGCGCAAAGGGCGACCGAAGCGGCGCCCCGCTCCGGAGCCCTGCGCGCCGAACTGGATCTGGAGCCGGATGCGCCTGTCGTCCTTTTCGCTTCCAAGCTGCAGTCGCGCAAGCATGCCGATCACTTGATCCGAGCCGTTGCCCATCTGAAACAGCGGCACAACCTGGCGTGTTCCCTATTGCTTGCGGGTGAAGGGGAAGAACGGGAGCACTTGCAGCGGCTGGCAAGCGAGCACGAGCTGTGTCCGTATGTGCGTTTTCTGGGATTTCGCAATCAATCTGAGCTGCCCGCCCTGTTTGCGCTGGCACGGTGCTTCGTCTTGCCGTCGCGTCATGAACCCTGGGGGCTGATTGTGAATGAGGCGATGGCTGCCGGCTGCCCCGTGGTGGTCTCCTCCGATGTGGGAGCGGCGGCCGACCTTGTCGTTGAGGGAACCACAGGGTATACCTACCCCGCCGGCGATGTGGAGGCCCTCGCCGATGCCCTCGCAAAGATTCTTCACAGCCCTGC
Source organism: uncultured Acidobacteriaceae bacterium (assembly GCA_964246625.1). Classification (GTDB taxonomy): domain Bacteria; phylum Acidobacteriota; class Terriglobia; order Terriglobales; family Acidobacteriaceae; genus Granulicella. Next base: position 4,059 of record CAXTRM010000081.1, on the reverse strand, counting down.
CCGGGCAGATGCGATGGGAGTGGCCGCGCAACAGCGGATGAACACATGGAGCTTCGAACAGGACGTAAGCGGGCTGCGGTGTGCTCTGGCCCACACCACCGGACGGCTTCGTCCCTGAACATGGTTACCGTTCGGTATTCTAGGTCCCGACCAGCATGAGAATCCTGCACATCGTGGGCACGATCAACCCCGCAGCGGGCGGGCCCACAGAAGCAATCAAGATGCTGGTGCAATATGCGCCGGCGGGTTACACGGCAGAGCTGGCGACGCTGGACGATCCATCGGCGCCTTTTCTCCAGGATCTGCCCTTCCTTGTCCACCCACTCGGTGGCCCCGGCAAGCGGTGGTACGCCCCGATGTTCCTGCCCTGGCTGCGGGCACACCGTGATGACTTCGACGGTGTGATCGTGCATGGGCTTTGGGAGTACACGGGGCTGGGCGCCATGCGGGCCTTTGCCGGCCGCGTGCCCTACCTTGTCTTTGCGCACGGCATGCTGGACCCCTGGTTTAAGCGAACCTTTCCAGCCAAGCACTTGAAGAAGTGGCTTTACTGGATTCCCGCAGAGTATTGGGTTCTGCGGCGCGCCTACCGCGTCCTGTTCACCACCGCGCTGGAACGGGATCTCGCCACACAGAGTTTTGCCCTGTACCGCGTCCATCCCATGGTGATGCCGCTCGGTGCCGAGCGTCCGCCCAGCAACCCGGAGATTCTCCGGCAAGCTTTTTATGCCCGCTGCCCTGCGGTCCAGGGCAGGCGCTTCCTTCTGTTTCTTGGCCGTCTGCATCCCAAAAAGGGCTGCGATCTCCTGATTCAGGCCTTTGGTGTCGCAGCGGCAGACGACCCTGATCTCGACTTAGTGATGGCCGGTCCGGACCCCAGGAACTGGCGTGCGCAACTGGAAGCGTTACTGCCCGACGACGCGCTTCGCCATCGCGTGCATTGGCCCGGCATGCTCCGGGACGAGGCGAAATGGGGAGCGTTTGCGGCGTGCGATGCCTTTGTGCTCCCATCGCATCAGGAGAACTTCGGCATTGCCGCGGTGGAAGCGCTCGCATCGGGCAAAGCCGTGCTTCTGGCCGAGCCGGTAAACATAGCGCCGGACATGGCGGCAGCGGGTTGCGCGCTTGTGGAGCCCGACACGCTCGAAGGCACCGCACGTCTGCTGCACCGATGGACGGCGCTTTCCGGCGAGGACAGAAGGCGCATGGAAGCGCAGGCGCGGACCACCTTTGAGCGCTGCTATGACATGCGCCGCAACACAGCAACCATCCTGCGCCTCTTCGAGAGCGCCGGGACCAGCACCTCCGAGCGGTATGCCCCCACGCTGGAGGTGAAGTAGATGCCACGCCAGGCCGACTACCGCGCGTCCGATCACATGGGAGTCAGGGAGGGCGCGGATGCCTACACGCGGCCCGCGTTTTCGTTCAGCAATCGCGCCCGGCGGGCCGTGTGGAACCTTTGCTGGCTGATGCTGTATCGCCCCTCGCCCCGCCCGTTGCACGCCTGGCGGGCCTTGCTTCTGCGTTTGTTCGGCGCGCAGCTTGGACCCGACTGCCACTTCTACCCGGGCTGCCGCATCTGGGCCCCTTGGAACCTTCATTGCGAAGACCACGTGGCCGCCGGCGATGGCGTGGAGATCTACAATCCATCACCCATAGAGCTGGGCTCGCACGTGATTCTTTCGCAGGGCTCATACCTGTGCGGCGCCACGCACGACTACAACGACCCAGAGTTTCCGCTGCAAAGTTACCGGATGCACCTTGGGCCCTACGCCTGGATCTGTGCCAGAGCCATGGTTGCGCCCGGGGTGCAGGTGGGAGCGGGAGCTGTCCTGGGCCTGGGAGCGGTCGCCACGCGCGACCTGCAGCCCTGGATGGTGTACTCGGGCAATCCCGCGCAGGCCCTGCGGGAGCGCACACGCACCGACCTCCATCCCATGAACGGAGGAGCGCAGCATTGATCTCCGTACTGATCCTGACGCGCAACGAGGAACAGGACCTGCCGGGGTGTCTCGATGCGATTGCCTGGTGTGATGACATCCACGTATTCGACTCCGAAAGCACGGACCGCACCGTGGAGCTCGCCCGGGCCCGAGGCGCCATGGTGACCACAAGGACCTTTGACGGTTATGCCAGCCAGCGAAACGCCGCCCTGCGGCTTCCGTTCCGGTATCCGTGGGTCCTTGTGCTGGACGCCGACGAGCGGCCCACCCCGGAGCTTTCGCTGGAACTGCAAACAGCTGTCCGGAGCGTGCCGGAGGCGCTCGCCGCCTTTCGGGTACGCCGCCGTGACTTTCTTTGGGGAACCTGGCTGAAACACGCACAGCTGACGCCGTTTTATGTCCGTCTGCTGCGGCCCGAGCGCGTCCACTACATCCGGGACATCAACGAGATCGCCGAGGTGAACGGAGAAATCGGAGATCTTGCGTCTCCGCTGGACCACCTCGCCTTTTCCAAAGGCCTCAGCCACTGGGTGGCCAAGCATAACAACTACTCGACCAAGGAGGCCGAGTTGCTGGCCAGCGGCACGGCCGTGAGGGGAGCCTCGTGGCGTCAGGCACTCCTGGCACGGGACTTCCACGAACGCCGGATCGCCCAGAAGGCGCTGTTCTACAAGCTTCCGGGCCGCCCCGTGGTGAAGTGGCTCTATATGATGTTTGTGCGCGGAGCCGTTCTAGATGGGCATGCCGGCGTGACCTATGCCACGCTGCAAGCCTTTTATGAGTATCTGATCGAGGTAAAACGGAGGGAGATACTGCGGCGGCGTACAGGCGAGCCGATCTGACGATCGGCTATGCCCGAAGCTTGGCCAGGAGGTCGGTTGGGTGCACGGGTTTGGCAAGGATTTCGAACTCGTGTCCCTGGGCCCGAGCACGTTCTAGCAGATCGGCTGTGGCCGCCTGACCGGAGAAAAGAAGGATCTTACAATTGGGCAACTTCGCCCTGGTCTGAATGGCTGCTTCGATGCCCGTCATGCCGGTCATGATCACGTCGCTGATCAACATATCCGGTTGAAAGGTTTCCAGGGCGTCGATGGCCTTTTCGCCGCTGTAAACGGCCCGGGCCTCAAAGCCGGCCTGATTGAGAATGATCGCCAGCGTATTGGCAATGACCTGTTCGTCGTCCGCAACAAGAACGCGAGGTTTGCTGCCGTTCGTGGTGGTATCTGCCATGAATCCTGAGTGCCCTTCCTAGAAACGCATCTATGGCGTCGCGGATGTCACAACGCAATCTGCCCTTGCTATCTTACGCTGTGTTGGCTTGTTGTCGTCCATAGTGCACAGCTGTGATGCGTGAACGGGCCCGGTTGCTACAATTCTTCGACCGTCCTGTGCCGATGGTACCCTGAAGCGGATGGTCGATCTGCACCACCATCTTTTGCCCGGTCTGGATGACGGCTCCCCCGATCTTGCCACCTCTCTGGAAATGGCGCGTCTCGCCGTCGCGGACGGCATCACGCACGTCGTCTGTACACCACACGCAAATAGCCGGTACAGCTACGACCGGCTGGCGATCCAGCTACGCACCGACACGCTCCAGGCTGCCCTGATGGAGGCGGAGATCCCCTTGACGCTGGGTCTCGGCTGCGATTTCCACCTGACCTACGACAATGTCCAGGATGCCATTGCGCATCCGGATCGCTACTCGATCAACTGCCACGAGTACCTGTTGATCGAGTTGCCGGACTACACGCTTTCTCCGAATCTGAAGGAAACCTTTTACGAGCTGCGCATGGCAGGCCTCACGCCCATCCTGACGCATCCGGAGCGCAATCCAGTTCTTCAGCGGGACCCCCAGCGCATGCTTCCCTGGTTGCGCGATGGGCTGCTCATCCAGGTCACCGCTGGCTCGGTGACCGGAGCCATGGGCCGGGAAGCCAAGAAGGTCGCTGATCGCCTGCTTGCCAACCGCTGGGTTCACTTTCTGGCCACCGATGCGCATGACGCCAAGCGCCGCCCACCCCAGATGCGGGAAGCACGCGAGATGATCTCCAGGAAACATGGCGCCTTCTACGCCGACCTGCTCGGCCTTCCACCCGTCGAGGCTGCACCCACCTTT
>CAXTRM010000080.1:6400-13305 GCA_964246625.1 uncultured Acidobacteriaceae bacterium | reverse complement strand
TCGCATCGCAATCTCTTATCAGAAGGTAGAGCGGCTGAGCTCGACAGTTTTTCCCGTGTAGAGCAAGCGCGGTGCTAAGAGCGCCCCTTTTTAGAGGCATGGTCCTCCTCTCGTAAGACACGCGAGGCCGTACAAAGGACGGTAGACAGTCCGTACAGTCTACCTATAGACATGTGACAATCAAGTGCTGAGGAGCGGAACGTACTACGACACAGGCCGAGCTCGCGCCAAACGTTGCAGCGGAGGTTCGTGCAGTCTTCCGCAAGCTCAAACTGCGGCTACGCCAGCATGGCGGAGCCAACGATTTAACGCCTTCGCAAGTGTCAGTCCTTCTTCGGCTCGAAGCCAGCGGTGCGCTTACGGTCTCTCATCTCGCGCGAATGGAAGGCATGCGCCCGCAGTCGATGAGCGCGATCGTAGCGCTCTTATAGGAATTGGAGCTCCTCCGCGGTTCTCCTGATCCGAGCGATGGGCGTCAGACCTTGGTGTCCCGGACACCCCAGGATCTGAAGTGGTTACGCGAGGGCAGGGCCGCGAGACAGGACTGGCTGACGGCGACCATATACCGGGAGCTTTCTGCTCGCGAACAAGAGCAGCTCCTAGCTGCTTTGGAGCTGCTAACGCGAATTACAGCCGACTGACTTCAAACACACCTCAACTTCCCTTCAAGGAGCACCGCTATGCCGCTTAAAGAGATACTCTTGCTGCTCGATTCGTCTTCGAAGGAGAGCGAGGCTGCATCATGAACTGGCTTTGGCTGGTCTCGTACCTCTTTGGCGGCAGCTTCGCGGCGAACGCAGTTCTCCACTATGTTGCCGGTATATCAGGACGGTCTTTCCAGACTTTCTTCGCCAAGCCTCCCCGGCAGGGGGCTCTCATCGTCCACGGTGAACGTTGTCTGGGGGCTCTTCAATGCAGTAGTAGCATACCTGCTTCTCGCGCAAGTTGGAGAGTTTCGATTCCGGGCGACCAGCCACGTACTTGCATTCGGCCTTGGCGTACTCTTCCTTAACCTCAATCTCGCCCGTCATTTCGGCCAGTTACACGGGGAGCGCACATCGTCGCGTCCATGAAGAGCCCAGCATCAGCGACGTTCCGCTCGCTTCGCAGCTATAACTTCCGCTTGTGGACTGCGGGAAGCCTCGTCTCAACATCGGCACGTGGATGTAGCGTGTCGCGCAGGACTGGCTCGTGCTGACGCAGCTCACCATCACAACGCTTCCGCGCTGGGCATCGTAATGGGTCTACAATTTGCTCCGGAGCTACTGTTGCTGCCCTGGACGGGGTCGGCCGCGGACCGGCTCAACCAACGCAAGCTCTTGATATTGACTCAGGCGACGATGGGCGTGATTGCACTCGTGCTGGGTGGCCTCACGCTCGCGGGGACCGTTCGGCTCGGGCACGTGTACATTCTGGCCTTCCTCTCCGGCTCCGCCGCCGCGCTGGATGCACCCGTCAGGCAGACGTTTGTGGCGGAGATGGCCGGCGACGCGGACCTGCCGAACGCCGTCCCGCTAAACTCGATGTCGTTCAACGCAGCCCAGATGATCGGCCCTGCCATAGCCAGTCTGCTCATCGCGGGTATCGGTATCGGCGGGGCTTTCTCCTCAACGGCCTCCTTCGGAGCCGTGCTTCTCTCCATGTGCTGCTTCCGCATCCCGGAGCTGCGCACAAGCGCTCGCGCCGGACGCGCCGTCTCCGGGTTTATGGAAGGACTTCGCTACGTGTGGAGCCGGCCGGACCTCCGGGCAATTCTGATTATGTTTGTTTTTATCGGCACCTTTGGGTCGAACTTCCCGATCTTCATCTCAACCATGGCCGTGGGCGTCTTCCACACCGACGCGCGCGGCTTCGGCCTACTCTCTTCGATCATGGCTGTGGGCACGCTCACAGCTTCCTTGCTCGCGGCCAACCGGCAGCGGCCCACTCTGGCGTCTCTGCTGGTGGGAGCGGGCGTCTTCGGGTTAGGATGCACATCCGCGGCACTGTCGCCCGGATATGGTGGTTCGGCCTCGCCCTGGCAATCATCGGCGCGGCGGCTCTGACGTTTACCAATGGCACGAACAGCATCATGCAGCTATCCACGGAACCTACGATGCGGGGGAGGGTCATGGCTCTTCGGGTCGGCATCGCCCTAGGCGAAATGCCTATCGGCGCCCCGCTGGTAGGCTCCGTCGCTAACCACTTCGGCGCCTCGGTGGTCGCTCGGCGTCGGTGCGCTGGCAGGTTGTGCCGCCGCCCTGGTTGCTGCCTTCGTTCTCGCCCGTCCAATGGCACCACAGGCCGGTCGGTTGTAAGTCATTCAGAATCCGCTCAACGTCTGAACTTGGGTCTATCTGGCGGTTCAGTTATTTTTTGCGCCTAAAGCTGATCGTGTGTCATTCTGAATATGACTGTCAGTCATGTATGCTGACTGACAGTCATGGAGGAGCAAGATGCCGAATGCAAAGGGGTGGGCGTTAGTAACCGGGGCGTCAAGCGGGCTTGGCAAGGAGTTCGCACGAGCGCTCGCCTCTCGGGAGTACAACCTTGTGCTGGTGGCGCGTCGAGAGGAGCCGATGCAGGTCTTGGCGGCGGAGCTTCGTCAGCAACACGCCGTAGAAGTAGTTATTGAGCCAATTGATCTGAGCGCCGCAGGCAGTCCACTGGATCTCCAGAACCGACTCGATGAGCGGGGTATCGAACCTTCGGTCCTCATCAACAACGCAGCCTTCGGCCTGAGCGGCGAGTTCCTCTCCCAGGACACGGAACAGTTGCGGAAGATGCTGAACCTGGATATTCTCACGCTAACCGAACTCACCCACCTGTTTGGCAAGCGCATGGCAGGTCGAAGAAAAGGCCACATGCTTCTCGTGGCCAGCCTAGCTGCCTATCAACCTGATCCGCTACTGGCAGCTTACGGTGCAGCGAAGCATTTTGTCCTCGCATTCGGAATCGCCCTGCACATAGAGCTTGCTCCCAGAGTCACCGTCACCGTGGTCTCACCTGGACTCATGGATACGGAGTTTAACGAAGTATCCGGGTTCCGTCCGAAGGCCGCGTTGAAGCCGTCCATTGTCTCCCCAACCAAGGTCGCTGAAGCGGGTCTAAAAGCAATGTTCGCCGGCAAGTCAAGCTTGATTGTTGGAAAGCTCAACCGGCTCACCGCATTCTCCAATCACTTCACCTCCCGGCATCTGCAAGCGAAACTGACGTATCGCATGTCCAAATGAAGAAGAACATTGCAGCTCATGCTCATGCGCTCGAGGACAAAGCAGCACGCCGTACGGCGATTCTCCAGGCTGCCAATCGTCTGTTCGCGGTGGGCGATGGAAACCTGCCAACAGCAGCAGAGATCGCTTCGGCAACGGGTCTTGCCAAGGGAACGGTCTACCTGTATTTCCAGACCAAGGAAGAAATCTTTGCAGCTCTTCTGTTACAGAAGTGGGTCGGCGTCATGGACGAGAGTCAAGCTCTTCTCCAGACGACGAAGGGTACCCGCGCGACGAAGGTGAGTGCGTTCCTCACTGCGCTCGTGGCTTATCTGGAGAACCAACCAGAGATTCTTCGCTTGGACGCACTCGGCTACGGCGTCTTGGAAAGGAACATGTCACGAGACGTACTGACGGCCCATAAGACGGAGTTCATAACGCGTCTGGAAATGACAGGTACCGTGATCGACGGTGCACTCCGGATTGCGGAGGGACGCGGGATTCAACTCCTGATGCGCACGTATGCCCTGACTCGGGGTCTGTGGCAGTCCTACCAGCACACGGAAGAGACGCTTTCGGCGGGAGTCGTCGTTTCACAGAGACTTGTCGCCAATTCCTTTAGTGTTGAGCTTCGCGAGGCGCTTACGGAGTACTGGCGGGGAGCCCTTTCCACGGACGCCAATCGGTATAGGCAGCCCTGACACTTTGACTTAAACGGAACACGAGCACACCACTGCATACCGCGTGCGTTCGGAAAATCATGACGTCACTCCCGCGAAGTCGCATTCTCGTCCGCGATCTCGCTCACCGGCCCTTTAAGATCGTTTCTCGCGATCGGATGGACGTGCGCCTTGCACGACAGGTGTCAAAAGCATTTCAATTGCTTGCGCTATTCCATCCGAAGTATTGCGCTTCGGCCTTCGAGCCCAATTGCTTGCCGCACCGTGGATTGCCCACGCCATAGCGGTCGCGTAGGTGTCAGGGTGAACGCCGGGAGCAAACGTAAGTTCTTTTGCATTCTCCTGGAGGACACCTTCGATGACAGGAATCACCGCGCGTTCGAGCGGCAGATCGCTTGAACTCTGATAGTCAAGCACCTTGGCGATGTATTCGAGACACTGCGGTCAAGCCTGCCGCATTGGAGACGCAAGAGGTGCCTTGTTCCTGAGCATCTCGCCGAAACGGGCAGCGATCATGGTTTTGCAGCAGGGCGGTCTTGTCCGCGAAGTGAAGGTAGAAGGTCGCCTGGTGAGGTCCGCTTCGTCCGCGATCTCTTGAACCGAGATGACATCGAAGTCTCTCCGCCTCAACAATCTCCCGAGCGCGTCGACAAGCATCTGGCGGCTGCGGACCACTCGCCGGTCCGAATGTTCGCTCACGTTAGGTTGTGCAGATGCGATAGCCATAATCACAGCACAGCCGCCGGAATCCCCAATTCCTAGATGGACATCTGTACATCATTGACGTGGATATGTGTCCATTATTGACCTTATGTTCACCAAGAAAATCCGATGAAGAAACTGCTCCATACCAATTCGAGCCCGCTGTATGGAACGTTTATTTCTCGCGAGCTGACGGCCACCTTTGTCGATCAATGGAAGTCCACTCATCCAGATGGACGGTGGTTGAACGCGATCTGAATGGCACGGCCATTCCCCCAGTCACCGCCATGTGGGTTGGTGCTGCCTTTACGCCGGCACCGCAACGCACGGAGAGCAAGAGCAGGTACTTGCCCCTTCCAATATCTTCCTCAATGAATTGCAGGAGGCCGATGAGTGGGTGATCGGAGCGCCGATGCACAACTTCGGGATCTCTTCGGTCCTGAAGCTTTGGGATTGATCATGTGGTTCGCGCGGGCAAGGCGTTCGCCTAAGTGGACGGGAAGCCACAAGGTATGCTTACCGGCAAAAAAGCGACGTTTGTTGTGGCAACAGGAGGCGTGTACGACGCCGATACCCAAATGGCCCCTTCAATCATGTGAGCCATATCTGCGTTCCGTTTTCGGCTTCATCGGTGTGACGGATGTAACATTTCTGACGGCTGGCGGAACAGTGGCGCTTCGTCAAGGAAGAGACCGCGGCGAGTTCCTTGCACGTCACATAGCGACTGTCCAGGCGCAAGCCGGTCAACGGGTGTGATCGAAGCCGCTCCCGAGTTCAGGGAGCGGCGATTCACAGGTCTATCGGAAGGAGACGCGTTGGCAAATAATTCGGTCCGGTCCATCTTGAGGTGAGAGATGCAGAGAGGACGGCACTCTTCTGGCAGGAGTTCGCAGGTTTCCGAGCGCAGGGCAAGTGACAACGCCAGCATCGAGACCGGCACAACGGAAGAAACACTGCTGGTCCTGCATGGGGACGCACAAACGTCGTACAAGCAGGGACACAGCGGTCTTTGCCACGTGGCCATTCATCCCCCGACAGCCCGCGATTTCGCGGGTGTGATGAAGCGGTTCCTCGACCGGAACTACCGCATCGGCCCGACAGACCATACCTTCTTGAAAGCGTTTTACTTGGACGATCTGGACGACATTAACATCGAGTTCACCCTGGAGACACCGGAACGTTTCCGTGAGGTGCACCCTGTCGGCAATCGGCTCGCGCTCATCGGATGGAGTGGAGCGGCCGGGTGGCTTCCAGCACCTTCTGCTCCGAAGTGGAAAGACCGTCGCTCATTAAGATCGGAGCCGATTCGGGCTTGACTGCCGGCGAATGGGCCTTTCGCGGCGAGTCAGAGGTGTGGACGCTGACTGTTCTAATCCCGACGAGTTGCAACTTTCTAGCTTTCCTAGCAGCGACCGTCGCGATGTAAGGATCTCGCGCTTCGTGTTTTCGGCTTCACGCAGCTCAGCCATCAGCCGCGAAGCCTGCTCCTGCGGCGGGCTTCAGCCGATCCACCTCCGCGCGAAGGTGGGCCAGCTCACGGACGCTCTCTCCGCTACCGTTACCCTGCCCTGCTCTTTCAAACTCTGCGATCTGCCGCTGCAGGACGTCCAACGAATTTTCCTGCGTTCGTTTGACTGCATCCGCGATCTCGCGGCCGAGCCGCTTGATCTTCACGGGGCCAGCACCTTTGGTTCCGCCTTCCGCTCACCATGCACCGGAGTCACTCCTGAGTTGAACGTCTGACACGATCGCACCTCGATCCGCTGTCCGATCCCAAGCGACGCGGAGCGGTGAAGCCATTTAAGCGATGCAGGTACAGATCGACAATCCAGAGTTTCCCATTCAGGTTGGTTCCTCACAGTAGAGGCGCAGCTTCTTAACGAAGCTGCGGACGTCTTGGACAATGAGGAAGCCGTCCGATTTTGTGAGCTTGCTTGTCGTAAATCTTTGGCCTCGCTCCCTAGCAAAACCGGCAAAGCTCGCGCGATCACGGCTGAAACGCTCCTTAATGAGCCCCCGAGCAGGATTGACGTTCAAGAGAAATCCCAGCTCACTTCCATTTTCCAGAAACTTCTAGATCTTTCTCCGGAACAGCAGTCGACGACCTTGCTCACTCACCGGAACTTACTGCGAACTCCGTCATCCTCTTTGAAGATATCGACTGCATGAAGGCCGGTCACCGCCGAGGTGAGCGAAACGTGTCCCAGGAGCAGATAGCCGTAGCCCAACGCTCTGCGCGGTCCCAGGCAGACCTGGAACTGAAGAGCGGAAGGGTGCTTTCGGCAACCTGCAAGAAAGCTGGCGTACTAATCCCTCCGAGGACGCCCTCGAC
>CAXTRM010000080.1:0-6300 GCA_964246625.1 uncultured Acidobacteriaceae bacterium | reverse complement strand
TTTCGGCAACCTGCAAGAAAGCTGGCGTACTAATCCCTCCGAGGACGCCCTCGACACCTTCGACGCAGTCTTAAGTCCATCACCGGACTCTCCGACTTCATTCGGGCGCGAACAGGTTCCATTTTGGATAGAAACGCCCTTGCAGGAAGCGCCTGGGGTGTTAACAATCCCGCTCTCATTTTGAGTGAGATCGATTCCGAGTCGGTAGGAACGATCAGGCCGGCTTCATGAGAAATCTTTCAGGGCGCATTTCAGGGAAGCCCGCAATCCAAAGGCACATAGTCTTCGACATGATTTGACAGAGATGACGGCTGCCCAATACCTAGTCTTCGCTAGTTTGCTTGCAAGGCGAATCAGAGAGGCTGAGCCGGGACCCGCATCTCAGTTGCCGAAAGCCAAGAAGGTAAGCACTGCTCCTCGGCTTGTCAGTCAAGTACGGAGCTGAATTGGTTAGCCCGCAGGCGAAGTATCACAAAGGTTCATTTGTGCTGAGGTGCAGGACCAAGGCGCATCCATCCATGACCAGCACCGTGACGTTTCGGGCTGAGTTCACCAGAGTTTAGCCGAAGGACGAAGGTTCTATGCTGTAAAGAATCAATGTGGGGCCGAGCATGAACCGACCAAGATCTTTGTCGAGCTTTCTTGAGACACAACCAAAAAAGGCATTCCTTCTTCTTTCAGCGGCGTTAATTGCTTTCCTGTATTGGCACTCCCTCAGTTCGCCATTCGTTTACGACGATTTAGCTCAGATTGTAGGCAACCCGAACCTGAGCGAATGGAGCAGGTTCGCTCCTCGTTTTCTGCTTCGCCCGGTGGATCTCACTTCCTCCCTGTTGAATGCTGCCGGTTCTACCTACCGGCCGGTGTTCTGGCTGTCTCTTTTTGTCGACAGGAAGGTTTGGGGTCTTGATCCATCCGGCTATCACTTTACGAACCTCGTCTTACATTTTCTGAACGGCTTCCTGGCGTTTTCATTACTGCTTCGACTCCGCCTTGATCCAAAAGCAGCCTTGGTCGGCGTACTGATCTGGGCTTCTCTACCGATCGACACGGAAGTGGTCGCATGGGTGAGTGGACGTGCTTACCTGCTTTGTACCTTCTTCATTTTTGCTGCGCTAGTGTTCGCTCTCTCTTTCAATGATCGTGGAACTTTGCTTTCAGCCGTGGGACTTTTCTTCTCCAGTCTCCTGGCTGTTCTGTCTCATGAATTAGGCATAGTCCTTCTTCCGATGCTGGTTTGGGTTGGACTTCTTGACCGACACAGGCGAAAGCGCTCGCTCAGCCTCGTTCTAGCCTGTACAACCGCTGTGGTGCTTGCATTGGGATGGCGCGTTCACTTGGGAGTAAGGAACTTCGCCAGGCTTGCAGATCCCAAGTGGGCTCTCCAAGCGTTCTCACAATATCTGGAACTGGTCTTTTTCCCCCTCCATATGAGCGTTGAGCGATCAACGAACATGACCTTAGGGTACCTGTCTCTTGCCTCCTTAGTTGTGGTTAGTTGCTTTTTCATTGGTCTCACCTATAGCCGCCTTCGGCGGCGTATCGAACCATGGCTGTTCCGTGGCTTGGCCTGGTTCACGCTGTGTATCGCGCCATTCTGCCTTGTACGGAGCTATCAGGGCTTGGCTGAACGCTTTGCATATCTAGCTGCACTTGGAATTGCGATCGCAACGGTTACGTCATGCTTGCGCCCAGTTCGCCACACTACCCGTGTAGCGATGCTCTCAATCGCATGTATTTGGTGCGCTTGGAGTTTATGTCGCACGATCATCCGGGTTGGTGATTGGGCTGACCCAATCCGCCTCTACAGCGCTTCTCTGGAGGCTACCCCCCAAAGCCCCTCGCTGCATTTCAACTTGGCTTTTTCCCACCGGGAGCTTGGTGACTTGCCCGAGGCACTATCCGAATACCAACAAACATTGAGGCTTGATCCCACCTTTCCGCATGTATACGCAAGTCTTGGGGACGTTTACTTAAAAGAGGATCACTACGCCGAGGCGTTGGCCGCATACAACAAGGCGCTCACAGTGGACCACAACGACGCTGCTGCGCTGCTAAACCTTGGTGCAGCGTACCAAGGCTCTGGAGACACCGTTCAGGCAGAACGGGCGTACCAGCGCGTGGTTCAGGTTGACCCCAAGAGCAGCGCCGCTCATGTTAATTTAGGTGTCCTTTTTGCAAGCGAGCAGCGTACAAATGAGGCTATGCACCAGTTCGCTATGGCTATTGACCTCAAGTCTTCTGACATCGTGCCTTACTACAATCTCGGGGCACTCTTGCAACAGGCAGGAAGACCGGATTTAGCCATGGTGCTCTATAGGAAGGCTCTCGAGATCAAGCCAGATGACCAGGATACTTTGCACAACATGGAACTGATTGAGGCAGCGAAGCGATAAAGTGCCTGTAAATGGACAAGTGGGAAGCCTCCAGAGACTTCCCACCCGTTATTCAGTCCGACTACGGTTGGTTGAAAGTTCCCGAGCCGACCGTGCAGTTTACCTGCGGGCCTCCGTTGACGTATGAACACCCAGAGCCCGGCGTGGTGGTGTAACCAGCAGGAGGAGTGATCGTTATGTTGAAATTCACCTCATACGTCCCGCTTGGGACACCCGAGTATGAACCAGAGCTGCTTGCAGATGTTGCTGTTGTATTGATCTGGGTGCCAGAAGCATAGACAAAGTTCGTGTTGTAGTTGAAGAATTTTGTCGTGCCATAGAGCCCAACAGCTGTGCTGCAAGAGATGCTGCCGCTCCACGTCGCAGTCCTGCTCGCAAACGTCTCTGTGGCAGTTGGATAAGGAATGCTGCAACCAAATGACGCCTCAGGAGAGGGGCCAATTCCCTTCTTTACTGGCGTAAAAGTAAGGAAAATCCCGGTGCTCTGATTAGCTTCCGGCTGCTGGTTATTCACTGATTGGAGCGCCGTAGTCGATTTCGGCGAATCAGATTGAGCGCGAGCCGTAGAGCTGGCTCCCATAATGATCGCGACCGCAGCGATGGCTGCAAAGAGAAAACGAGGTTCTTTAACGGAGGTTTTAAAACTCAACATAGTGGGTCTCCGGGACAACGTTGGAGGCAGAACGGGTAAAGCATGCAGTGCCAAAACGTAAGCGAGCCCGCCTACCAAGTTTTTGTCTTGTATTCAAAGTAACTTTGCAGTCGGTTACTTTACGACAAACACAATGTGCCCACAAACCCGAGTCTGTCAAGCATAAAGTTAGGCTGAAACGATGCCGAATCCAAAAAAGGGGGGGGTTCAGCCAGAGAAGGCGAAGCACCACAGCGCTGCTATGCACGGAGAGTGGGGCAGCCGCTAGAGCGGCCTCAATGCCAATGCTGCCCTGCCATTGAGGGCGGCCCGTCAAGGCGTTTCTTGGAAGCTGAGAGTTGGGCGTAAGTGCAAACGTCGTTCTGCTGACCTTGATTGAAGCGAATCGCCTGCCCCCCCCCCTTTCTGGTAGCAGCTATTTGCATGTCAGCGCCACACCTACGGTGTAAGTAAGGCTTTCTGGTGTACCAACAATCACTCCGCCAGCAAGCGTGACATTCTTGAACGTTCCGGTCAATGTCACAGCAGCAGGTGTCGCGTTGATGCGGCTCGCTACCCCGTTGTGCTGTCATACGCACTACTAATATGCACATCGGCAGGATAGGGATTGTCCCAACTGGCGTAAAGCAAGACTCCGAGATCCGTAACCTGTGGACAGCCAGGAGGGACGTTTGCTAGGCGACGCCACGAAACTGCACCGTATTCTCACTTCCTGTTGCCATGTGGTCTAAGGTGGCCGCGAGCGGGCTGACGGTGAGCGGGTAAGACACGGTACATGGTTGCTGAACGCTGTGACTCGATCCACACCCAGTCACGCCGACCGGTACGAGGATGATGGCTGTTGAACCGATTGAACGAAGGCCCATCCAACTCTCCTACCTTTATGTGGTCACTCGGCGTACAGATGTCAAACCGGGTCGAGACGTTCTTCTGCCTCGACCCGATTGGTTAGTTGAAACCGTAGCCGGAGCCGATGACAGTAGTGCTCGTAGAACTCGCCGCACAACCGTTGGGGGACTGAGGAGATGTTGTCCCGGAGTAGGAGGCGGTTAGGGTGTATTGGTTGGTTTGATCGTTTACGAGTGCCGAGCAGCTTGCATTGTTACTTACGACACTTCCTGAGCAGGCTTGTGTCGTGCCTGCGTAATTTGAGTAGGAGAAGGAGACGTAGCCGGAATTCAGCACGACACCACTGCTCGAGGAAACATACGCCGAAAACGTTGTAGGACGTCCTGACGTGTGACTTTGCGAGATTGTCGTCGAGGTCGGACCTGAGTGCAAAGGTGCCAACAAGTTAATGAAGTTCTATCCTGTTGAACTTCCAAGGCCGGTAACGAGGTCGTAATTGGACACTGCGTTGTAGCTGATCGATCCAGTGTAGTGATCGTTACCGCTCATCACGTCGTGGAAATTATTACTATGGTTAGCAGTGTTGAGTGTTGAGTGTTGAGTGTTGAGTGTTGAGTGTTGAGTGTTGAGTGTTGAATACAGCGTCGGAGGAATGAAGCCGACCGGATTTTCGCAATTCGCAGCTGCTTGCTGATTAGCAAGGGCGATCAGTCCCGCCCAGCGAGGAGCAGCAAAGCTGGTCCCACCGTAATTGGTGTACACGGCTCCGTTATTCACCCAGAGATTATCGTAATCGCCCTCAGCTGAAACGTCCGGGAGAGTTTCGCCAGCTTGTTGAGCCAGCATTCGCTCCCGTGATCGCATTCTGCTGGAAAGAAGGGATGGAGAAGGTATTTGCAATCCATCCGCCTCCGCTCCGATACCAGCCGACCTCAGAGTTGTAGCTCCCTCCAGCTCCGTTTGTCGTCAAAGTTGTCGCACCAACCTGTGTGATAGTGGGGCTCAGGGCTGGAGATGCAGGTGTGGACTGATACGCACCACCATCACCGGACGCGTATAAGTAAGACATACCTTGAGCCTGCATCTGTTTAAAGATGCTTTCTGAGGAGGTCCCGAAATCCCCGCCGGACCACGATGATGAGATCACCTTCGCATAGTTGTCGCTGACCATGCGGTTCAGAGTATTCGTTGAACTTGTCCCCTCATAGAAGTAGATCGCATTTAGAGCCGGGGCCATACCCGCCACAGCTCCAATATCGATGATCTGCTCTCCGTCATAACATGCCGTTCCGCCAGACGGATCCCCGGTTCCGGTGCAAGCACCGTTGTAACCATTTACAAGCAGGTTTGAAACGTAGACAGGTTGCGAGATGCCGAGCTTTTGGTAGTAAAGGTCGAAATCGCTGGTCAGATAGCCGTTGTACGAAAAGATCGCAACCCCTTGACCGGTACCTGTGAGCGTTCCCTGCGGATAGTAGGCCGTTCGAATATCTGTGGGAGTGAAGGTTCCGCCTGGACCTGACCCACCCGCATTGGAAGTAGGTTTGGTTCCTGGCGAGGAGTGGTGCAATTTCGGTGTGATGGTGTCAAGCCCAGTGATGGCAAGAAGGGGTACTGGTTTAGCCGGGGTGGGCTCTTGCTCAGGAGCAAAGAACGATCTACCGGTTGCGAGATCTACATATGATTTAAGAGACACATGGAAGACAGAGCTGAGGCTCGCAACGCTTCCTTGGACTGCAACGTAGTTACGATTGGCCGGAGTCTCGACTACCGAAAGTTCATTATCCTTCGCCCACTGAACAAGCAGATCATAGTCCTGCTGCGCAGGAGCGTACTGGGCAATGAACTGATCCGGTGTCAATAGTGCCGATAGTTTGAGCTGTTAGGGTCGGAAACCTCTAGCAAGAACTTGTCCAATTGAGCTTCGTTTCGCAAAGGCAGGCTCAGATTCAAGCTGAGGTTTTGAGTTGCTTGTAAAGCACCAAGTATTTGGTAAGTGCTGCTTTGCAGCATCTCCTGCAAAGGCTTTTCAAGCAGGGTCTTCGTGAAGATCTGGGCCCAGCAGCTAATTTGGAAGCCGCAGCGCTGCTTAGCAGGGCTGCAACACGTGGGTAGGTAAGAACAAACGTTTTCGTGCTCAGCATACGAACCTTCCATTTACGTTTGGTCGGCACTGAAGCGGGTAAGGGTAAACGAAACTCTGCAAAATGCGTCAGCCCGGCGCCGATTTGTCCTTGTGTACCTTGGTAACAGCTTTGGGTTACCTTTACTTGGCCCCAGACCGACCAACGTTCTCGACCTCCAGTCTCTGTTCTACGCACCCTTCGGCATGATCTTCGTGTCCAACCATCGGCTGCACGAGTAGCTATGACCAGCAGCAACAACGGCCGCAGAGTTTGTGTG
>CAXTRM010000079.1:3444-13385 GCA_964246625.1 uncultured Acidobacteriaceae bacterium | reverse complement strand
CCATTTGCTTTTCTACCGCGAGCGGAAGGAGCTTTTCCTGGAAGCTCCACATGTGTACATCGGCCGGGTTAAGAGACATCAGAATGCAATCGAAGGGGTGCCGATTGATGCTATCGATCAGGGTGTCAGGACGGTAGTGCCCGGTGACGCCCAGATATTTGACAACACCCTGCTGCTGCATTTCAACAAACGCCTCCATGGCGCCGCCTTTGCCGAAGACAGCGTCTACATCTTCTGGCAGACCGATATCATGCAGCTGCCACAGATCGACGTGGTCGGTGTTGAGAAGCTGGAGCGATTTCTCGATCATGCGCAAGGAGCCGTCTCGGGTGCGGTCTTTGCTCTTGGTGGCGAGAAACGCTTCCTGCCGCCGTGTCTTCATGACACGCCCAACGTACTGCTCGCTCCATCGATCCGGGCCACCGTAGATGGAGGAGGTGTCGAGGTAATTGACGCCAAGGTCGAGCGCGCGCTCAATGATAGGCACCGCGACATCGAAGTTATTTGCCTTTTCGATGGCCGCCTGGCCACCCAGGCTGAATATGCCGACCTTGTACCCTGTCCTGCCCAGGTTGCGTGTGGGCATAGCCTCATGAGTCTTGGGGTTGGACGGCAGCGTATACGCCTTTGCGCCTTCCGAGGCCGCTGCCCCTGTTGCCGGAAGAAGAAGCCCTGCAGCAACAGCGCTGCCGGATTTTAAGAAGGTGCGACGGTCTGACGTACCAGGGACGGGCTTCATGTATGGATCGGCTCCTTCGGGGCAAGCTCGACTGATGATACGCTCTGCGAGGCAGACTTCAGGAAGTCTAGTCAGCAACAATGAGCTCGCCGGGAACGATGGGACGCGTTCGCGGGAAAAGGCCGGCATAGGAGGCCGCCCCGAACAGGAACAAAGCAATCACGTAAACAGACAGCTTTTCTACATCGGCTGTATGCGTGTGCGGCAGTGCTTTCCAAAGGACCATCAGCATGGCCTGAGACAGTGTGACTGCCCACACGGTGCCATAGAAGTATCGTCGTTCCGTGCCCTCACCGGCCGTGGACCGGCGTACGCGAGGTAGGACGCCTGCCAAGCCCAGCATGACGATCACGGCGAGTACGGGAAAGTACACACGTGAGTAGATCTGCTGCATGTACCAGTGGTTAGTTACGACCGCCACAAGGCAGCCTACCAAATTCATCAAGGCGAAGTTGATCGCGGCATTCCAGCCAAAGGTGTAACAAACACGCCGATACAGCGGGTTGGGACGATCTTCTGTGAAGCGCAGAATGTAAGGGCCGGGCTCCGCACCAGGAAGACGTCCACGTAGCGCAGCAACACCGGTACCTGCAAGAACGAGAACAAGCCAGAGCAGATTCCAGCGATTGGCTCGTCCTGCAAAAAGGTCAAAGATCAAAGGACCCGGTACGAGGAAGAAGACAAAGATCCACAATGGCCAATGCAAGGCGCGGTACAACACAGTATTAGTTGTGCGCATTTTGCGGCGCGCTGCATATTCGACCCGTTGCCTTCTGGCCATGCGGTTTGAAACACCACCCTTTGCAGTCAGGATAATCCGCTTGCATCCCGTTAGCGCAACCTGAGAGGATGCGCTATGGACCGTCGTCAGTTCGCCCTGGTTTCTGTTCCTGCAGTTCTTCTGACAGGGTGCCGCACAGGTACTAAACCGGCACGGGATGCCACCCTGTTCCATAACAAAGCTGTGAGTGCGGCGATGGTCAATCTGCAAGAAGCAGTCAACATGGTGGACGAGCGCTTGAGCGGATTCGGACCGGAAAACTGGCGAGATGCCTTGGCGAGTGCCCAGACGGCAGCCATACGACTGCGCAGCGACATGGATGAGCTGCGGCATGCATTGGGGTACGCCGGACCCGTGGAATCAGAGACATAGCTCGTTTCGCCTGAAACAGGCCTGGGTCAGACCACTGCGCAGAACGCACACATGGATGTGCATTCTGCGCAGTTTTGCTTTGGGCCTACGACTTTCGTGCAGAAGATCTGTGGGAAAAGCCTTGCAGATCCACAGCTCAAAAAGCGAAGATAAGGCGAAACAGGAGATGCAACTTTGTACTCTGCTGCAGCACTTCGCATAGAGATTGAGAACACACTCGCGAAACGGATTCCCGGAGCGCTGACTCCGAGAACACCTGTTGTGCGGGATCTGGCCAGCACAGGGGTCGTCGAACTGGATGCCTTGCTGGACGGCGGCTTTCCTGTGGGAGCCATTTCAGAGCTTGTGGGTTTGCCCTGTTCAGGACGTACAACACTTGCGTTTGCGGTTATGGCCGAGATGACGCAGGCCGGCAAGACGGTGGCATGGGTCGATGCGTCTGATGCCCTGGATCCTGAATCCGCTGCGGCTGCGGGGATTGACCTTTCACGCCAGCTCTGGGTGCGTTGCGGAGAGGGTGCATCGGCGACACATGTCCCACCCTCTCCTTTGCAGAATCCTGACTCCCAGGGAGCAACATATAGGCTGGAGAACAGTCGCACGCCCGGCATCTCGGGTGGATGTGGAAGTCCCCATCCCCGTGGAGAAGCGCGCGGATTATCTGACGCGGTGGATGCATTTTTGCACCCTGATGTATTTTCCCGGCCCGCGCCGCCGCGTGACCCAGCGAAACCTCGTAGGGATCGCATGATCGGCACCCCGAGTGCGCCAAATCGAAAGTTGATAGATCGCACACCCCAGGATGCACGTCCTTTGCCAAGACGTGCCCGCAACCGCGAAGAACAGATTGCGACCGATCGCCAACCGTCCCGCCGCCACGCTTTGCAAATACAACGTCATGCAACGGCTCAAGCGAAGGATCTTGCTGCAGCTCAAATTGCGAACACGGCAGAGGCGGCAAGGGTTCGCCCGCAGGCGGGTGCCTGGACGGACAACAAAGGTAACGCGAGCGGTCGCAGTCTAGCAACGCCTCCTCATGCCATTGCTGCTGGTCTTCCCCGATTTCAGCAAGCTGCAGATCGCACACGCACATTAGGCACACGCTGCGAGCTGAACCAAAGTGCGCCACATCAGGGATTCCAGGTGCATCGATCCAATGGATCATCCTGCAAAGTAGAGCGCCCTGAACGAGAAGCTCTGCGCAACTCTCATGGTTTGCTTGTTTCCAGGCAAGTGAAAACCAGCAAAGGAGTACCTGCAGGAAAAGCGTTACCGGCTAGCTCCGGCCCTCGTAGCTCACCTGCATGGCGCGCTTTGGATCAGGCTCTTCGTTCTACTGACCTTTTGCTGACGGCGGGAGGTTTCAGTGCTGTTGTTTTAGACCTGGGCAATGTCGCTCCCGAGTTTGCGTGGCGCATACCGCTCGCTACCTGGTTTCGGTTTCGCGCCGCAGCGGAACGATCGCGCGCTGTTCTTCTGCTACTCACGCGACACCCATGTGCACGATCCAGCGCCGAATTGGTTCTACGCCTGCATCCGGTACAGGTTCACAGTAAGGCTACCGTTGTGACGGGAGCCCGATTTCGCATCGCCATTGAGCGTCGTCGCTTTGAGACTGTGTCGCCGATCGCTGAAGACAGAGCTGGAATCAGTACGCTTCACTTGGTTTCCCGTAAACCAGTTCAGCGTGAACGAGCTGTTGGATGGCATCGTCACTCCACATGGACCAGCTTGAGACAACAGTCAGTGCAGAGAGATTCCCGATGAGTACAGCCATGTTTTACTGCATGCGTGTACCAGAGTTCGCTGCTCAGGCCCTTGTCCGCCTCCGGCCTACGCTGGCCAAGTCCGCTGTGGCTGTGCTTGAAGGCGTCCCTCCACTTGAAAAGACATGTGCGGCCAGCCTGCAGGCCCGTCATGCGGGTGTGCACCATGGCATGACACGCACTGAGCTTGAAAGCCTTCCCAAGGTCACTGTTCTTCGCCGTTCCAGCGTGGAAGAACAGAGCGCTTTGCATGCGTTGTTAGAGATGGCTGCGCGGTTTACACCGCGGGTAGAGATATTTTCCCGGGCTCCAGCCCTGATGCTGGCTTTGGACATGACGGGCTCTGCACGGTTGCTCGGGTCTCCTAATGTAATAGGGCAAAAGCTCTTTCATAGCGCTCGAGAGCTTGGTTTCTTCGTCCGTGTTGCTTCAAGCTGTAACCTGCAAACCGCTGCGTGCCTGGTGCGCGCCCAGGAAGATGCAATCGTTGTTGTTCCTCCAGGGGAGGAGCAGGTGAGATTGAGTCAACTTCCTTTAGCTGCGCTTGCGCCTTCAGAAGAGCTGTTAGACACGTTGCACACATGGGGTTTGCGCACGGCTGGAGACCTTGCCGCACTCCAAGCAACGGATCTGATTG
Source organism: uncultured Acidobacteriaceae bacterium (assembly GCA_964246625.1). Lineage (GTDB taxonomy): Bacteria > Acidobacteriota > Terriglobia > Terriglobales > Acidobacteriaceae > Granulicella. The sequence continues at coordinate 9,090 of CAXTRM010000079.1, read as the reverse complement.
CGAGGCTGGGTCAACAGGGGCATCAGCTGCATCGGCTAGCGTGCGGACAGGAGATGCACTTTCTTGTTCCGGAAGAGATCTCTTCAGAGCTGGAAGAGCGCCTTGTATTTGACAGCCCACTGGACAACCTTGACTCGCTCCTGTTTGTGCTTTCGCCCATGCTTGAACAACTTATTCAACGGGCTCACAAGCGCGGTCTGCAAATAGCCAGTTTGTCTGTTCAGCTCCAGTTGGAAAGACCCTGCGACACTTCAGATCGCCACTGTGACACTGATTGCGAAACGAACGCGGACGTGCCTGTGCACGCCCGTACGTTGAAGCCGGCTTTACCCGTTGCTGATCGTGCCCTGTTGCTGAAACTGCTTCAGCTCGACCTGATCTCCCATCCTCCGCCTGCGGCGATAGTGGCTGTCACATTACAGGCTGATCCAGGACCACGGCCGAGTGTGCAGACCGGTCTGTTTTCGCCTCAGTCCCCGGAGCCGATGCACCTTGAGGTGACACTTGCCCGGATCAAAACCCTTGTGGGTGAGGGTCGAGTAGGACGTGCCGTTTTACAGGATGCTCATCGTGCTGAGAGCTTTCGCGTGGATGTTTTTTGTGCTGAGCCAGTGGATCAGCCGCGCTGTCGACTTCATCGCCTGTCGGACAGCTCTTCTGGCGAAGATGTACCACGTACGGGAGTTGCACTACGGCGTCTACGACCTGCGCCTCCGGTCAACGTTGAATTACAAGCCGGAAGGTTACTCTCGTTTTCCGTGCACCACAGCGCTGTTGGATCGTTGCAATACATGATTCGTCGTGCGTTTGGTCCATGGTATCGAAGTGGTCATTGGTGGTCCGGCGGTGCATGGTCCATGGAGGAATGGGACGTGGAAGCTCACGCCTCAGATGGTAGCCAGTTATTTGCTTTGTTAAGCAACGACAAGCTTCAACTGCGCTGGCAACTTGAAGCTCTTTACGACTAACGACCACTTCCACGAAGGTTGAACTTCCTCTCCATGCCTGCCTCATCAGAGTACGTGGAACTCCACGCCACCAGTGCCTTCAGCTTTCTGGAGGGTGCCTCCAGCCCTGAGGACCTGTTGAGTGCTGCCTTTCAGATGGAGATGCCAGCGATGGCATTGCTTGATCGAAACGGCTTGTACGGATCACCTCGCTTTCACATCCACGCGGAAGCAAATGGGATGCGCGCTCACATTGGTGCAGAGGTCTCGGCGTGTGAGGCTGGCTCACGGCTTACGCCTGCTCCCTGGCTGCCACACCAGCATCAGCCTGAGCCTGCGCGCTTAGCGTTGTTGTGTGCGGACGCCACTGGGTATGCAAATTTGTGCCAGTTGATTACGCGATTCAAGATGCGTGAGTGCGGCAAGGCCGAGGGTATGGCCACCTATGCAGACCTGGCCGAGTTCGCACCCGGACTGATCTGCATGACAGGCGGTGACGAAGGCCCGCTTGCGGCTGCCTTACATCATGGAGGCGAAGCAGCCGCACGCGCTGCCTTGGAGCAGCTCATCGATATCTATGGAAAGCAGAACGTCTATGTCGAGCTGCAACGCCACGGTGATAGGAAAGAAGAGTACCGCAACCAGATCGCCGTGACGTTAGCCGAGACCTTGAAACTTCCGATTCTTGCGACCAATGGGGTACGGTATGCGACGAAGTTCGAACGCGAAATTTTAGATGTGTTCACAGCAGTTCGCCACAGAACCGACCTGGAACGAGCAGGGCGACTGTTGGAGCAGAACTCTCAACGTCACCTGCGCATGCCACAAGCGATGCAGCGTATCTTTGCAGATCTTCCAGAGGCTGTTGAGAACACGCTTTTGCTGTCACAACGCCTTGAATTCAAGCTGAACAATCTTGGGTACGAGTTCCCTCAATACAGCGACACAGGAGGAGAACCAGCCCACATTTTTTTACGCAAACGCGTCATAGAAGGACTTGAACGGCGTTACGGAAGCAGAACTGCGAGCGGACTCAAGGCCAAAGCAAAGGCGCAAGCTGACAAAGAGCTGAAGTTGATCGAACAGCTAGGCTTTGAGGGCTATTTCCTTATCGTTTGGGATATTGTCAATCATTGCAAACAGAACGGCATTTTGATTCAAGGACGTGGCTCAGCAGCAAACTCCGTCGTTTGTTATGCGCTTGAGATCACGGCCGTCGATCCGGTGCACATGGAACTACTGTTTGAACGGTTCCTGAATGAGAACCGGCACGAATGGCCTGATATCGATCTGGACCTGCCCTCCGGCGAAAAGCGTGAAAAAGCCATACAGTATGTGTTTCAACGCTATGGGGAGCTCGGCGCAGCGATGACGGCCAATGTAATCAGCTATCGCGGCAAGTCCGCGGCGCGCGAAGTAGGCAAGGCTCTCGGCTTCAAGGAAGACACACTTGCCAGGTTGTCCAGCCTTGTAGGGCAATGGGAGTGGCGACAGCAAGGTGAAACGCTTGGCGACCAGTTTCGCCATGCCGGTTTCGACATGGAACATAGACGTATTGCGAAGTACCTTGAGCTTTGCGAACGGGTGCAGGATCTCCCCCGACACCTAGGTCAGCACTCCGGCGGTATGGTGATCTGCCAGGGTCAGCTGAACAAAGTTGTCCCCCTAGAGCGTGCCTCGATGATCGGGCGAACCGTTGTGCAATGGGACAAGGAGGATTGCAACGATCTTGGTTTAGTGAAGGTTGACCTGCTCGGGCTTGGCATGATGGCGGTGCTAAAAGATTGTCTTGAGCTTGTCCCAGAGCACTACGGCAAGACAGAAGATCTCGGCAATCTGCCCAAGGACGATCCTGCAACCTACGCTGTTCTTCGCAAGGCAGATACCGTCGGGATGTTCCAGGTAGAAAGTCGAGCGCAGATGGCTTCCATCACGCGTAACGCGCCTTCGACGTTCTATGACTTGGTCGTGCAAGTTGCCATCATCCGGCCAGGGCCGATTGTGGGCAAGATGATGCACCCGTATATGCGGCGCCGACAAGGAAAAGAGAAGGTTTCTTATCCCCATGATTCGCTTGCTCCTGTACTAAAACGTACGCTCGGCGTTCCCTTGTTTCAGGAACAACTTCTTCGTATGGCCATGGTTGTTGGCGACTTTTCGGGCGCTGAAGCGGAAGAGCTTCGCAAAGCAGTAGGGATGCGGCGCTCATGGCCCAAGATGAAGGGCCTCATGGAAAAGCTCCGGGGGGCCATGGCACGAAAGGAAATCTCTGCGGAGGTTCAGGACAATATCGTCGGAAGCATCCAGTCGTTTGCCTTGTATGGCTTTCCAGAATCTCACGCGGCCAGCTTCGCCTTGCTGGCGTATGCCTCAGCGTACTTTAAGGTGCACTACCTGGCGGCGTTTATCTGCGCGATGTTAAACAACCAGCCTATGGGTTTCTACATGCCTGCGGTCCTTGTCAAGGATGCACAGCGTCACAAGCTGCGTGTGAAACCGATCGATGTACAGGTGTCCAGGTGGGAATGCACGGTGGAACATGAGGTCGATGGCTCTCTTTCACTCCGCCTAGGGTTGATGTATGTGCGCGGTCTGAAGCAGAGTGCTGCCACGACACTGGTAACCGTGCGTGAGCTCCACGGATGTTTTCGAAGTACCGAAGACCTGGCGTACAGGGTTCCTCAGCTAAACCGTCGGGACTTGTCACAGCTTGCAAGGATTGGAGCGATGAACAAGCTGGTCGGGGTGCAACATCGGCGGGATGCAGTTTGGCAGGCAGAAGAGGCAGGACGACCATGCGGCCCACTTTGGAACACTGAATGAATAGGAAATTAACAGGACGACGCTCTCCAGGGCAAGACGACTTTACGCAAGATGAACACGGAAGAGCGTCTTGTGGCTGATTATGCCGGGACCGGTTTGTCCATTGATCATCATCCAATGGCTTACCGCCGAGACGCGCTTCGCGCTTCGGGTGTTTTAAGCGCTCGCCAGCTGATGGAGGCTCCGGATGGACGCCGGGTGATGGCAGCCGGCTGTGTCATTGCCCGCCAAAGACCAGGAACAGCGCTTGGTTTTATCTTTCTTTCCATGGAGGACGAGACAGGGATAGCGAACATCATCATCCATCCTGATCTGTATGAGCGCGATCGCATCCTGATTACACGGGAGAAGTTTTTACTGGTCACAGGCAAGCTGCAGAACCAGGATGGCGTTGTTCACGTGAAGGCGGACACAGTAACGCCTCTCCGTGTGGTTGAGCTCGCTTTACGATCGCACGATTTTCATTAGCACCCGTTGCTCTGGCTCAGCGCGCGCCAGAGCAACAAAACAATGCCCTGCACCGATAGCACAAGGCATTGCAAGGCGGTATGTTATTTCAGCGTCGACAACGAGGGTTGCTCTTTTACAGCGATTCCATCCAACTGTCCTTGGTACACAATCAGCCTTTTTAGGCTGGCGTAAGGAACCTGAGCCAAGGGCACAAAACGCCCATTGATCGCCAGGGTCGGTGTACCAGTAACGCCCAGATCAGCGGCCAGCTTTGCGGACGTTTCTACGGCATCCCTGGTTGCCGGCTGAGCGGCACAGGTCATCACAGAGGCGGGATCAGCGCCTGCCGCAGTGACCGCCGCGCGCAAGGTCGTATCAGCCTTGTCCGGCGTCAGGTCGGTCTGCGTGTCATACACCTTCTGGGCATACACGAAAAAGGCTGGATCCCCTTTTGCCTGCCGAACACAATTGCCGACCTGGGCGGCCTGCATCGCGAAAGGGTGCACGCCGGTGAGTGGAAGGTTCTGATACACGATATGAGCCTGAGGGAAATCCTTGGCCAGCGAATCCATAGTGCCCTGAGCTGCCTTGCAACCTGGGCATTGGAGGTCAGCAAACTCGACGAACTCAAGGTCTTTGGTGGCGGCTCCACGTGCTGGTCCATCCGCACGGGCCTGTAAGGTGGCGCGAGTTTCGGCGAAGGGATTCGTCCCAAATGGCGATAGGTCCCCAGCGACGGCGTGCTTGCCATCCGGTGTTACCAGGAAGTTATACGTTCCAATGCGGGTGGGCTGCCTTTTGTCGGCAACGTAGACTTCAACTTTGACAAAACCCGGCGAAGACGCAGGCTGAATGGAGGCCACACGCCATTCACGGTTCTCTTCAAGCCCCCAGACTGCATGAAGAAACCCGTCCACAGTCTGTGGAGAGGGGCTCGCGGCCGTGAAGCGTTTAGGGTCTACCGGCGGAAACTGAACGGCGGCGGGTTTGGCCGGCGTTTGTGTGTCAGCAAGTGCCGGGTTAGGTGCCGCTACGCTCTGCGGAGTCGTCGTGTTCCCCGCAGGTGCCGCCTGCGCCATGGCAACAAGTCCATTTGTGATACCCCACACAACCAGGCCCAACATCGTCTTCGTCAATACGTGCACCTCACCGAGAGATCGGTCTTTCTGTAAACAGCCATCAGATTTCACGTCGTGCAGCGATGGGGAACCGTCTTCCCATACCGAAGGCTTTTTTCGATACTTTCAGCACGGGTGCCGATTGCTGGCGTTTGTATTCTGCAATTTCAACAAGGCGTATGACTTTACGCACCAGTTCCGGATCCAGCCGCTGCTGTTCTGCAATCTCATCCGCAGACTGATACTCCTCCACATACGCGCGCAGCATGGGGTCCAATGTCTCATAAGGCGGCAAAGAATCCGTGTCC
>CAXTRM010000079.1:2986-3434 GCA_964246625.1 uncultured Acidobacteriaceae bacterium | reverse complement strand
TTGCCCTGGCCGGAGTTCTGCGGAAGGCGGTTTGGTGATTGTGTCCTGAGGGATCACCTCACGGCGATAGTGCACGTCGTTGAGCCACTTTGCCAAGGCGTACACCTCGGTCTTGTACAAGTCGGCGATGACGGCAAGCGCACCGACCATGTCTCCGTACAGGGTGCTGTAGCCGGTCGCCATCTCGCTCTTATTGCCGGTTGTCAGTACCAAAGCGCCCGTCTTATTGGATACGGCCATTAACAACGTGCCCCGAATGCGGGGTTGCACATTCTCCTCGGCCAAGCCGAAGGGTGTTCCCGTAAAGAATGGCTCCAGCTGCGAAGTGAACTGGTTGTAGATCTCGCGAATGGGCAGGACGTTAAAGCGAATGCCCAGATTTTGTGCAAGGGTTTCGGCATCGGTTAGAGAACCGCTGGAAGAAAACTCGCTGGGCATACCAATACCC
>CAXTRM010000079.1:0-2976 GCA_964246625.1 uncultured Acidobacteriaceae bacterium | reverse complement strand
CGTTTTCGGGACCGAGTGCTTCCACAGCGATGGCGGCAACCAGAGCGGAATCGATGCCGCCACTCAAGCCAACAAGAGCCTGCTTGAAACCACATTTGCGCAGGTAGTCCCGCACCCCAAGTACAAGGGCATTCCACGTTCGATTGCACTCTGCCGAGGTGCCTTCTCCTGTGGCGGTGACGGCAATCTGCTCGCGAACGTGCGTCCGTTCGAGGGGCTCATCCTGCCGGGTATCGACGATCACGAAGTCTTCTGCAAACGCCAGTGCCTGCCCGATCACCTCTCCCTTCGCGTTCATGGCGAAGGAATCGCCGTCGAAGATCAGACTGTCGTTGGCACCGACCTGGTTCACCATGAGTACCGCAGCACGATGCCGCTTTGCCAAGGCCCCAAGCATACGCCGGCGTGTTCCCGGCTTCTCATGCCAGTAAGGCGAAGCTGAGATGTTCAGGATGAGGCGCTGCGCATCCGCTGTTTGCGGTAATGCTCCCCACTGCTCCATCAATTGTTCTACCGGATCAAGCGGATAGTTCTGCCGTGGCCAAAACAGCTTGTCATTCCAGGCGTCTTCACAGATGGTAATCGCGACCGGCTGCCCTTTGATGAGGGTGAGAGCCTGCTGTTTCGCCGGTTCGAAGTAGCGCTGCTCGTCAAACACATCGTAGAAGGGCAGAAGCATTTTCTGCTGCGTGAATCGTATCTGTCCGGCTTCAAGGACAACAGCAACGTTGCGAACATGTTTCTGACCGGTCCCCCGACAACTCATGGGAGAACCGACCAGCACAGCAGGACGACCGGGCGACTCAGTCGACCTCGCAAGCCGGGCGATCAAAGCCTCCGCGTGCTGCACGAAGCTCTGCTTTTCCAGCAGGTCGGCAGGGGGGTACCCGGAAGTTGCCATTTCGGGGAAGACCACAAGGTCTACGCCCTCGGCGGCTCCACGTTCGAGCCCCTGTTCGAGCTTACGGAGATTGCCCGAGAAATCTCCCACAGTTGGGTTGATCTGGGCCAAGGCGACACGCACACTGCTATTTTACCGCCCGTGAGAGGTATCAGAGGCCCGGAAGAAGTTCTTGCCTGGAACCACAAGCGAGTGGACCCATCTGTTCCATCGCACCGAGGCAAAACAGACCCGGCTAGGATCCCGTGCCAGAGAGAACAACGCCGATGGTGCGGGCGAGAATGCGGAGATCGAGGGTTAGGCTCCAGTTTTCGACATAGGCGGTGTCCAGCGAGATATAGCTGTCGAACGAAGGATCCTGCCTGGCCTCGATCTGCCAAAGTCCAGTGATGCCGGGCAGGACATCCAAACGGCGGAGGTGGGCGAGGTCGTACTTTTCCACCTCGGACGCCAACGGGGGCCGTGGGCCCACCAAGCTCATGTCGCCTTTGAGCACGTTGTAGAACTGCGGAAGTTCATCGAGCGAATACTTGCGCAGCTTGGTGCCGATCTTTGTAACGCGGGGATCATTCTGCACTTTGAAAAGCACGTTATCGCGCTCGTTCATGTGAGCGATCTCTTTTCGCAGGCGATCGGCGTTAGGCACCATGGTCCGAAACTTGAAACAGCGAAACACACGGCCTTTACGCCCGATGCGCTCTGCCGCATAAAAGATCGGACCTGAGGAGTCCAGCCGGACCATGGTTGCGATCACAATCATGATGGGGCAGACGACGATCAAGGCCAGAGTGGACAAGAGGATGTCCATGCCTCGCTTGAGCACAAAGGCGCCCCTCGGGAACTCACGACGATGTAGTGGAATCGTTGGGAACTGTCCAACGTACTCTACATTCGCGTTCCAGGCCAGTCCGTCGTACAGATCGGGTACAACACGAACGCCGATGCCCAAGGCTCTTGCTTCCTCGACGACAGCGACCACTGTGCGTTTGTCGGCCGGCGTGGAGAAGTAGATCTCGTCCACAAACAATGATCTTGCGACGGCAACGCAGTTTCTGATGTCCCCCACGATATGGGTACCGTCCCGGTCACGGCCGGGTTCCAGGCTGATAAAGCCCTTGAACCGGAATCCCATGTGGGGCAGTGCTTCCAGGTGGTTTCTAAGCGCATGCCCTACCCGTCCATCGCCCACAATGAGAACGTTTCGCACTTCCAAGCCCAGAAGAAAGCGACGTTCACGCAATTTGCGCCATAGGGCGCGTCGCAACATCAGCATGGGGGCGGTCAGGATCACAGTGATCAATACCGCGATGCGGGAGACGGCGTAGCCGCGCGTCAGATACAAGGTGCCGCACAGCAGCAGACCAGACGTCAGAACCGACTGTACGGTCATCCGTTGCTCATGAAGACCGCTGAAGTTGTCACCTGGACGGTAAAGACCGAAGATGCGTGACGTGAGCACGACATAGACGCCAAAGATGAGCCAGGGACGGCATGTGCGCTGCGTGAACGAGATTCCAGAGCAGACCGGGCTGTACCTCAGCGTGTGGATCAGCGCTCAGGCGCAGTCGCAGGGCAATAAGGCCAGCCAGGACCGCGGTGACTACATCCAGAAGAGCCCATACCATTGCGGATATGGACGGTTTGCTCTCCACACCACGCACACCCACTGCGGACCTCGTCCCAACCTCACGTCGTGCTCTCCCGGAGATCACGACCTGTTCTAGATAATCAGGCGTCGGCATATCGTCGGCCCCGTGTGAGTCTAATCCCCTACGCCGAGAACAGACGATAGCACGTTTCAGTAGCCGCTTCTGCTGTGTACCACTTTAGCACTCCCGCTCCCGTACTCAGGCGGGCGATTGCCGGGTCATCGTGGGAGAACGAGCTCGTCCAGTTGAAGGAAATCCCGCAACACGGGATCTTCGCTCTGCTTCATCTCGGGCATGGTTCCGAAAAAACGGGCCCTGCCCTCATGGAGAAAGAGGACGCGATCGGCCAACCGCTCGGCGAAACGCATGTCATGGGTAACAACAATGCTTGTGAGATGGAGCTGCATTTTCAGCCTCTGAATAAGA
>CAXTRM010000078.1:3776-13388 GCA_964246625.1 uncultured Acidobacteriaceae bacterium | reverse complement strand
GTTATCTAACCACGCGAATCTACCAGGCCAGCTCCAAGCGCCGACTGCTGCCGCCGCTGATATACCCACTGGTGCTGATGGCCTTCGCCGCGACATACATCCTGCATACGGTGCAGAACTTTCGATTTACGTACGATCTGCCGAGCCTCGCCTTTTTCACCACAGGGCTGTATCTGATCTGGTTTCGCCGGCACTGGGCGTGGTTTGCCGCACTTTTCGTGGTGGCCACCGTGAATCGCGAGACGACTCTGCTGCTTCTACCCTTGTTTCTGGTAGACCGGGCGCTTCGTGGCGGCCAAGTCCAGTGGCGCCGGGTGTTGCAGGGGAGCAGCCTGGCTGTGGTGGTTCCGCTGGCTTTGTTCTGGATTGGCTGGGCTTTGTTTCTTCATCACCGCTTCGCGCATAACCGTTCCGAGTTTTACCCGCGTTTGAACTGGAATATCAAGTCTTTGCTGCTGCCCCATGCGTGGCCGCAGATGCTGAGTGCCTGCGGGTACCTGCTGCCGTTTGTGATCCTGATGCGTAAGTCGTTGCCCAACAATAGGTTACGTGTCTGGCTGTGGTTGTTTCCGCTTTGGATCGCCTTTATGTTCAGCTACGGCATCCTGATCGAGACGCGCGTCTTTGGCGAGCTGATCCCGTTGGTGGTTTGTTGCAGCACGTTGATTCTAGAGGAGTTGCTGCTGGCCCGGGTGCAGGCGTTCAACCGGCGCAGCGTCCCGGTGCGGAAGCAGGCGGCAACCTCGCTGCGCGAAGCCGCCTAGCCCTGTTTGGGCTCACGTAGCGCGAAATTCTGTATGAAAAAGCGTGCTGAAACGCGGGTTTCAACACGCTTTTCGAGCGTCCGGGGCCCGTTCTAGCGAGGTATGGGAGCGGTGCCGCGCACAACAAAGGCCGCCTCGGCCTTTTGCCCGGTTTCGCCGGGCTGAGCGCCGCCCAGGCTCAGCTGGTACCTGCCCGGAAGCACCGCGCGGTCCCCCTGGCTGTCGACGCTGGACAGGGCGCGGGGGTCGAGCGTGAGGGTGACGTCACGGCTTTCGCCGGCCTCGAGCCGCACACGCTGGAAGCCCGCAAGCGAGTCGAGCGGACCGTCCCGCTGCGGCGTTTTCACGTAGGCTTCCACGACCTCGTCGCCTGCCACCGTGCCGGTGTTCCGGACGTTCACGGTGGCGGTCAACGGCTCGCCTGCCTTGAGCTCCTTTGGCAGTTGCGCGGGACCGTACGCGAAGCGGGTGTAGCTGAGCCCATACCCGAAACCCCAGAGCGGCTTGCCCGTGTAGTACCGGTAGGTGCGATTGGCCATCGCGTAGCTGGTGAACTCGGGGAGATCCTGCGTGCTCGCGTAAAAGGTGACGGGCAGGCGACCGGCCGGGTTGTTTTCGCCGGTCAGGGTTTTGGCAATGGCGGTGCCGCCAGCCACGCCCGGGTACCAGGCCTGCAGGATCGCGGCGGCATGGTCGCTGGCCCAGCGCAGGGCGACGGCGCTGCCGCTCAGGTTGACGACCACGACAGGCTTGCCGGTCGCGGCGACGGCCTCAAGCAGCTTTTGTTGCGCCATGGGCAGGTCGATGCTGGTGCGGTCGCCGCCCGCGAAGCCCTCGATCTTGACGGGCATCTCTTCGCCTTCCAGCTGGGGTGAGAGCCCTGTAAAGGCCAGGACGACGTCGGAGTTCTTTGCGGCAGCGACGGCCTCGGCCAACTGGGCCTCGGCGGGCGGCTGCCAGTTCAGCGTGACCCCGCCGCCGGAGCGGTCGCCGGTATGGGTGTACTCGAGAACAAAGCTGTGCGGCTCGGTATCGTTCAGCGCCACGTCCAGGTGGGCAGCCCTGGTACCGGTCATGACGGGAGGCGCGGTGGGATTGGCGCCGTTGCCGAGCTTGAAGTTGCCCATCTCCGGATGCCCTTCGCCGCTGAGGCTGCCCTCGCCGGCGACTTTGCCATCGACCAGCAGACGGTAGCTTTCCCGAGGCGAGTAGGGAAAGGTGTCCCCGGGCGTGACGACAAGGGTGTATTTGCCCGCGGCCGGCGCACGAAACGTGCCGGACCAGCGCACGGAGTACTCATGTGTCCTGAGTTCCGGGACGGGCAGCAGGTTCGCCCAGTCGTACTGGATGTTGGGGTCCGTCCGGGTCGCAACCGGCACACCGGTGAGGTCCGGGGTGGCGAAGAACTCGGTTTTCAGCCCATTGCCGAAGACGGTACGGGGGACAGGGACGGTGAAGCCTTCGGCGAGGTTGGCGCCCTGGGCATAGTGCACCTCCATGCCGGAGAACTGTTCGCGGATGCCGTCAAGCGGGGTGACCGGGTGCAGCGGCTGGCCGTTGTAGTTGCCTTCGAGCGAGACCAGGAGGTCCGCTGTAGGGCCGACAACGGCGATGGAGCGGACCCCGGGCTTGAGCGGCAGGGTGCCATCGTTTTTAAGAAGCACCATGGACTCTTCGGCGGCTTTGAGGGCCGCGGCGCGGTGGGTTTCGGAGGCAATCTCGGCCTCAGGCACGTTGCGGATGGGCGCGGTGCCAGCCGGATCGAAGAGGCCCAGCTGCATGCGTGCGGTAAAGAGCCGCTCAGCGGCCCGGGTGACCTCGGCTTCACTGATGAGGCCCTGCTGCACGGCCTTGCCGAGGGTGTTGAAGCCAGGCGACCAGATGCTGCAGGAGAGATCCGTGCCGGCTTTGACCGAGATGGCCGCGGCGTGGGTGATGTCGGGCGCGTCGTGGTGGCCGTTGGTGACGTCCATGATGGCGGCGCAGTCGGAGACGACGAAGCCCTTGAAGCCCCACGCGTCGCGCAGGTGGTCCTTGAGGAGCATGGTGTTGGCGCAGGCGGACCTGTTGTCGATGGCGTTGTAGGCGCACATGACGGACTTGACCTGCCCGTCGACGACGGTTTTCCGGAAGGCCGGCAGGTAGGTTTCTTCGAGGTCGCGGTTGGAGACCACGGCGTCAAAGGTGTGCCGTTGCGACTCCGGGCCGGAGTGCACGGCGAAGTGCTTGCTGGTAGCGATAGCGATGGGGTGATCGGGGTCAGGACCCTGGACGCCCCGGATGAAGGCGGTGCCCATGGTGCCGGTCAGGAACGGATCTTCGCCGTAGGTTTCCTGTCCGCGTCCCCAGCGCGGGTCGCGGAAGATGTTGATGTTGGGCGACCAGAAGGTAAGGCCGTAGAAGATGCGGTGGTTGTTTTCCTGTTGCGCCTGCTCGAATTTGGCCCGGCCTTCGGTGGAGACGATGTCGCCCATCTGATGGACGATCTGCGGATCCCAGGTAGCGGCCATGCCGATGGCCTGCGGAAAGACAGTGGCGTAGCCGGCGCGTGCGACGCCGTGGAGCGCTTCGCTCCAGGTCTGGTAGCTGGGCACGCCGAGGCGCGGGATGGGCTCAGCCCAATCCTCCATCTGCGAGGCTTTCTCTTCGAGCGTCATGCGGCTGACGAGGTCATGGGCACGCACGGCTGCCGGCAGGCCCGGGTCCATATAGGCGGGCCGCTCCCCCGCGGGGATCTGGGCACCAGCCGCAAGCGAAGCAAAGGAAAGCAGGGCACACGAGGCAAACAAGGGGCGCGTCATCGGCGGGCAGCTCCAGATTCTTTGGTTGCCCTATATGAACGGAAGCACCCTGCCGGTGGCAAGCGCGGAGGCGATTTCGCGGTGTTGATTCCACGGGGAGAGCGACTCCTTACGGCTCCGGAAAGAGATGCCGGAGGCTGCCGCTGGAGTGGTCGTGAGCAGGTCGCCTGACCGTGCTTGTGGTGATCCTGAGCCGATGGAGAGGCAAGCGGGCGACCTTCGGGGCGGAGCAGGACCGGAGAGCCGCGAACGCTCGAGCGGACAGGTCGCGAGAGCTAGACAGGCTGCCAGACCGGGGTACCGGGGGTGACGCTGCTCTATACTCAGCGGAATCGTATGCCGCGCGCCGCGCCAAAGCAGGACCGACCTGTAAGTCTGAAGATGCTGGCCGAGCACCTGGACCTGAGCCCCGCGACGGTTTCCTTCGTGCTCAACAATGCGCCGAACCGCTCCATTCCGGAGGCGACCCGGGAGCGTGTGCGTGCGGCGGCCCGCGAGTTCAACTACCAGCCCTCGCTGGTAGCGCGGATGCTGCAGGGCAAGCGGTCGCAGACGATCGGCATTCTGCTGCCCGAGCTTGGCGAGGGATACCACGCCCAGGTGCTGGCCGGGGCCGCGGACGTGCTGATGCGCGAGGGCTACTTCTTTTTCACCGCGCACCACCGCCATCGCAAGGACCTGGTGGATGAGTACCCGCGCCTGTTGCAGCAGCGGGGGGTGGAGGGCATTCTGGCAATCGACTCGCACCTGGAAGAAGCACCCCCAAGCCCTACCGTGACCGTGGCGGGCTATGCCACGCTGCCCGGGGTGAGCAACATCGTCCTGGACCATGACCGCGCGGCCGAGCTGGCGCTGGGGTACCTGGTGCGCGAGGGTCATCGCAAGATGGTGTTCATGCGCGGCCCGGGGCTGAGCTCAGACACGGCGAGCCGCTGGCGGGCCCTGGTGCGCATGGCGCGGCTGCTGAAGGTGCCCATGCCGGAAAGCCACATTCTTTCGCTGGAAGAGTTTCTGAGCACACCGGAGCTGGGCTACCCGGGTGTGCAGCAGATGCTGATGCGGCACCATGACTTCAGCGCCGTGGTGTGTTTTAACGACGTTTCAGCCATTGGCGCCATCCGGGCGCTGCATGATGGCGGGCTGCGCGTGCCGGAGGATGTGTCGGTGATCGGCTTTGACGACCTTACCGTGGCGTCCTACTTTGTCCCGAGCCTGACGACGATCCGGCAGCCGTTGAAAGAGATGGGCGCGACGGCGGCGACGCTGCTGTTGAAGAAGATCCGCGGCGAGTCGACCGACAGCGTGGTGAAGATCGAGCCGGAGCTGATGGTGCGTGAGTCTTCGGGGCGGTATCGCGGGGCCGGGCCGTTGCGCAAGGCCGCGAGGACGGAGCCGAAGCGAGCCCGCAAGCCACCGGAGGCCTCGGCGAAGAGGCGCTAACCGGCGGCAGCCAAGGGGTGCGTCTCGCCAGCGGTGTGTGCGGCGTGGCAGGATGGTTGCCACAGACGTCACACCGAGGACCATGGCATGATCCGTAACAAAAACACATCGGGACGCATGGCGCGCCACCGGAGCACCGCCCGAAGCCTGTTTTCGTTGGGGCTGGCCACCGCCGCCCTGGCCGCGGGCGCGCAGACACAGGGGCCGCACCCGCTCACACCGGCACAGCAGCAGCACATCGACGAGATTGTGCACAAGATGACGCTGGACGAGAAGCTGGCGTATATCGGCGGCACCGGCTTTGCGGTGCGGGCAATGCCCACCCTGCAGCTGCCGGCGCTGGAGATGTCCGACGGACCCTATGGCGTTCGGTCCAATACGGGCTTGCCGTCCACGACGTATGCGGAGGGGATTGGCCTGGCGGCGAGCTGGGATCGCATGCTGGCTTCCGAGGTGGGCGCGGGGATCGGCCGTGACGCGCGTGCGCGGGGTGTGCATTACATGCTGGGACCGGGGACCAACATCTACCGGTCGCCAAGAAACGGCCGCAACTTCGAGTACTTCGGCGAGGACCCGTACCTGGCCGGCGAGATGGATACGGGCTACATCACGGGCATGCAGCAGCAGGGCGTGAGCGCGACGGTGAAGCACTATGCGGGCAACAACTCCGAGTACCTGCGGCATGACTCGGACACGACCGTGGACGAGCGCACGCTGCACGAGATCTACCTGGTGCCGTTTGAGATGGCGGTGAAGAAGGGCCACGTGGGCGCGGTAATGGACAGCTACAACCTGGTGAACGGCGAGCATGCCACCCAGAACAGCACCCTGAACACGAAGATCCTGCGCGACCAGTGGCACTTTCCGGGCACGCTGATGTCGGACTGGGACGCGACCTATGACGCGGTCGGCGCGGCCAACGGCGGGCTCGACCTGGAGATGCCGACGGGCAAGTTCATGAACAAGGCCAACCTGATGGCGGCGGTGCAGGCCGGCACGGTGAAGGAGGCCACGATCGATGAGAAGATCCGCCACGTGCTGACGACCGCGGAGATGTTTGGCTGGCTGGACCGGCCGCAGCGGGATCCCGAGGTTTCGCTCTATGACGCCCAGAATAACGAGGTAGCGCTGAAGGCCGCGCGGGAGTCCGTAACGCTGTTGAAGAACGCCCAAGGGCTGTTGCCGCTGCACAAGGAGCAGATGCACACCGTGCTGGTGGTGGGCCCGAACGCCTACCCGGGCACGGCTGTCGGGGGTGGCAGCGCCGGCGTGGTGCCGTTCCACCTCACCAGCCTGGTGGAAGGCATGGCAAAGGTCGCGCCAAAGGTGACGGTTCTGTACGATCCGGGGCTGCCGACCATGACCGAACTGGCGGCGCGGACGCAGTTCATGACGGCGGCCACAGGGGGTCAGCCGGGGTTGACCGAGGAGGTCTTTGGCAACCAGGACCTGAGCGGCCAGCCGGGCAAGCAGATGACCTCACGCCATATCAACACGGCCGGCCTGGGCTGGGACGCGATCTCGGGCAGCCTGGATGACCTGATGGCGATCTTTGAGCGTCCGCCTGCCGCGGTGTCGCATCGCTTCACCGGCTACTACCAGGCGGACAAGGCGGGCGACTACCTGGTCGCGATGGCAGGGGGCGGCGAGGGCAATGGCGAGCGGGTGCTGATCGACGACAAGCCCGTGATCGACAACTGGAGGTACGTGCGGGCGTTTGAGCCGCACCTGACCATGCCGCTGACCGCAGGCATGCACACGGTCGTGGTGGAGTCGTGGCAAAAGGGGCTGATCGGCGGACGTTTGCGCTTCGCGATCACGCCGATCGAGAGCGTGGTGAACGAGCGCGCCAAGGCCATGGCGGCCCACGCGGATGCGGTAGTGGTGGCGGCAGGGTTCTATAACAACCGCGACGTGAACACAGAAAGCGAAGGGGGCGACCGTACCTTCGATCTGCCCTTCGGCCAGGACGCGCTGATCGCGGCCATGGTCGCGGCCAATCCGAAGACGGTGGTGGCAGTGACCTCGGGAGGTGCGGTGGACGCGTCGAGCTGGATCGACCAGACGCCGGTGCTGGTAGAGGGATGGTATGGCGGCCAGGCCGGCGGACAGGCGTTGGCCGAGGCGGTGTTCGGCGACGTGAACCCGGCAGGCCACCTGCCGATCACCTGGGAGCGCCATGCCGAGGACAACCCGACCTATAGCAACTACTACCCGCAGGACAACGGGATCAAGGTGGCCTACAAGGAAGGCATCTTTGTCGGGTACCGCGGCTATGAGAAGAACAAGGTCAAGCCGCTGTTTCCGTTCGGGTTTGGGCTCTCCTATACGACCTTCCGGTTTGCGAACCTGAAGATCGGGCCGCCCTCGGCGGATGGCTTTGCCACCGTTACCTTCGACGTGACCAATACGGGACAGACCGCAGGGACCGCGGTGGCGCAGGTATATGTCTCCGAGCCGGGCGCCAAGGAGCCCCGGCCGGCACATGAGCTGAAGGGCTTTGAGCGGATGGAGCTCGCGGCCGGGGAGACCAAGCAGGGGACGGTCACCCTGGATGCGCGCGCCTTTGCCTGGTACAACCCGGCGGTGCACAACTGGACTGTGGATCCGGGCAAGTACCGGATCTTTGTGGGCGAGTCGCTGGAGTCCCTGCCCTTAGGCGGGGAGGTGGACCTCAGTACCACCGTGGCGCGCTCGGTGCCCTTGGCGCCCTAGGGTTCAGGTCCTGCTGAGCGCAGATGGCGGCACAGCATTGTGAGAGATGTAGATCTCACAACGCTGTGCCGCGAGACGTTGGTGCGGGCACAGGGTTACCACAGTTTTCGCCGAAACATGATGCAGCGAAGCAAAGCTATGTCATTGTATGGGTGCACGACTGCCAGGACCTTAGCTCCATTCCACACCTTGTACCCGGTTGTTTGCGCTGTAGGAACGTAGCCCTTGTTTATGTCGCCGGATCGCGTGTCGGTGACGGTGTTTGGAGGGCGTTGCAGAGCACCCCGGCAGGCGGTGATCAGCCTTCCGAGGCGAGGTTTGCTCGATCGAGTGGAATGCTTTTCGTAGCGAGGCATGATCCGGGAACATCCAGCCTGTGTTCCCGGACGTATCTCTGATGTGCGTTTTGCAAGACACTCTGCCGGGCCGGTCCGCGAGACCGTTTACCTGGTTCGGTGATTCCGTTCTTTCAGGAGCCGACCGATGCAAGGCCATGTACACCCAGTACCGTCCCCGTTTCTTGTGCCCCGTCCGTTACCGAGTCCCGCCGTCCGCCGCCCCGACCAGTACTTCCTGCCTAAAGACGTCAGCAGCCGTTTCGGTCTGCGCCTGCGCGAGCTGCGCCGCGAGCGGAACCTGACCCAGCTGCGCATGGCCGTCGAGTTCGGCATCGATCGCACCTTTATCTCGGATGTGGAACGTGGACGCAAGTCCATCTCCTTGCCCATGCTCGAGGTGCTGGCCCTTGGCTTCAACCTGAGCCTTTCCGAACTGCTGCGGGACATTTAACCGGAACCCAGGATGCCTGGCAGGCGACCCTTGCGTATTGTACTGTCGGCCATCGACGGAATCTTCTCCCCCGGTACTCCATGGCGTACATCCAAAGGGGATGCTGTCCCAGTTCAGGCGCGTATGGCGCAAAGTGAGGATGTATGAAGGCACGGCTTTTGTTGTGGTTGTCGGTATTTCTCTTGATTCCTGCGGTTCCTTCGTTTGCGGCACCTGATACCCCGGCGGTTCCCACTGAACCGGAGCAGTTCCAGGTGAAGGAAAAGACGGCGGTTCCCAATACCACACTGCCTCCGGGCAGCTATTCGATCCGGATCCTGGACCATTTGCGGGACCGGGTGATCCTGCAGGTTTCCAGCCGCAGCAACCACGTGGAAGCGACCTTTCTGGCAGTACCCGCGTCGACCATGGCCAGCGCCCCTGTCGGTCCCATTCTGTACAGCGCCGGCCCGAAGGGAAAGGCTGCGCTCAAGGGCTTCTCGTTCCCAGGCGGAACGGCGGTGGAGTTTGTGTACCCCAAGAACGATGCGGTTTCGATCGCGCAGGCGAACGGTACCCGTGTCATGGCGATCGACCCGGCTTCCGAGGGCAAGGTGCCTGCCCCCAAGCTGAGCCAGAACGACATGCAGATGATCACGTTATGGATGCTGGAGCCGGCGCGCGTAGGCCCGACCGATGCCAAGCCAACGATCGCTGCCAGCCGCTACCAGGCGCCGCAGCCCGCGGCTACCGCGCCCGTGGAGACCGCGCAGGCACAACTCACGCCTGCTCCTGCACCCGCGCCTGCAGCACCTGCAGCGACGCCGGCTGTTCCGCAGCAGGCTGACAACGCACCCGCTACCGTACCCGTGGCGCCCCGCAGCACAGCCCGTCGTCAGCGGCCCGTGGAAATAGCCCAGAATGATGTGCCGCCAGCGCCGAAGCCGGTGCGCACCCATGTGCGGCCTGCAGGCGTGACCGCTCTGCCTCACACGGCCAGCATGCTTCCCCTGGTATGGCTGGGTGCATGCGCTTCCCTCGCCCTGGCGTGTCTGCTGAGCCTGCGCCGTCTTGCGTTCCGGAGCTAAGCCGGCTCATGCGCAAACGGCTCGTGGGGGTTGAGG
>CAXTRM010000078.1:0-3766 GCA_964246625.1 uncultured Acidobacteriaceae bacterium | reverse complement strand
AGCTACGTTTGAAGGGGTCATCGGGCGCCTCGAGCTGGCGGCCCTTGGCCTACGGGTGCCTATCCTGAACGACTATGACCCGAACTCACTGCGCCGCGGCGTGGGGCGCATGAAAGGGACGGCCGTACCCGGGGGTTTAGGGAACTTCGTGGTTGCCGGGCATAGAGATACATATTTCCGGCCGCTGCGCCGCATCCGGAACGGCATGACCATGCACGTAGTAACCGGCGGCGGGACCTACGACTATGTCGTGGATGAGACGAGTATTGTGACCCCGGAGGATGTCGACGTGCTCGACATTGGGGATCGTCCCGAGATGACGCTGATCACCTGCTACCCCTTCGACTTCATCGGGGCCGCGCCGAAACGCTTCATCGTGCGCGCGCATCTGGTATCGGCAGCGGCGTCGGAGTAGCAAGCAACGCTGCGGCTGTTGATACGAGGCCCGTTGCAAGCGCCGCTACGCGTCACGGACCGGTGACGAAGGGGTGTACGCGGGTGACGCCTTACGCGTGTGTTATTCCCTGACTGAGCGCAGAGGGCCGCCGAGCCAAAGCCCGACGGCCGCAAGCCGGAAAGGGGTCAGGCGACCGAGCCCACCGCCGGTGGAACCCGTTTGATCTCGGCGATGCGCAAGCGCATGACCGCCTGAAGACGGTGCAGCACATTCATGGTGATGCGGGGAGCGTCTTCTTCCGAGACGCGGGTGAGATGCAACGTGCTGCCCTCGCCCAGGTGCAGCTGGATGCCGAAGGAGGCGGTACGCGCATCGCACTCAAAGAAGATCTCCTTGAAGTGTTCACCGCCGATTTCCAACTCGGCTGAGGCGAAGTGAAGATCACGGCAGGCGGTGCGCAGGACCTCCCAGCAAGCCTCGATGGAGTCCGCTGAACGGAGTGCGAGGTAAAAGTCTTCCACGCAGATGTTGCCGCGAATGGCACTGCGCAGGGAGCGGATGGTGAGCGCCTCGCGAGCCACGGCGATGAACTCGGTGTAGCCCAGGCGGCTGATGCCCAGGACGACCAGAATCAACAGGAGCACAAGAAAAGGCAGCGCCTTGTGACTCACCGTGGCAAGCACGGCGAGGGAGGCGAAGGCACAGCACGCCCCGTAAAGAATCAGAGCGGTGTGCCGCGTGGAAAAGCCCATGTCGAGCACACGGTGGTGGATGTGACCGCGGTCGCCCTGGAAGATGGGGACGTTGCGGAGGTAACGGCGGCCGATGGCCAGGCCGACATCGGTGAGCGGCAGCGCCAAGGCCATCAACGGCACCGTGAGCCCGAGGGCGCTCTGCGCGTGCTGCGACCAGACCAGGCTGAAGCAGCCCAGAAGAAAGCCGATGGTGAGGCTGCCGCAGTCGCCAAGAAAGACCGTGGCAGGGCTGAAGTTATAGCGGAGAAAGGCCAGCAGCGCCCCGGCAAGCGGTGCGGTAACCAGGGCGAGGCCGAAGTGGCCATAGATCATGGCGATGCTCAGCACGGTGAAGGACGCGAGCAGGCTGACGCCGGTCGCCAGGCCATCCATGCCATCGATCAGGTTGACCGCATTGGTGCAGCAGATGAGCCAGGCCACGCTGAGGACGGCACCCATGGCCGGCCCCAGGTGATTGATCTCCAGGTGGACCCCCATGCCGACGGCCAGGGAGGCCGCAACGATCTGGCCAAGCAGCTTGTAGGAGGGCCGCAGCTCGACGATATCGTCCAGAAAGCCCACAAGGAACATGACACCGGCGGCGGGCAGAACGCCCTTGATCACCTGATCATGCTGAATGTAGACGCGGCCGTCATGAAGCCAGTACAGAAAGGCAAAGGCAGCGGTACAGGACAGCACGATGGGCAGCCCACCCACGCGCGGCACGGCGCGCTTGTGAGCTTTACGGCCACCATCGGGAAGATCGACCATCTCCCAATGCAGAAACAGATCGCGGCACACCGGAGTCAGCGCAAAACAGAGCAGAAACGAGATAGTGCCCAAAGCTAGAAGAACGTACATGACGACCTCTCTTTGGCTTGCAGGTTCTAGTTCGGAAGCGGACGTACTGGCTTCAGTGAGGACAGCTCCGCCCCTTCCCGGATCTGTTGTCCGGTGCGAGGGGCAGCGCCAAGGATGTCGCCTAAACGGTCGACACTTTGAGGCAGATCGTAAAACGACAACAAAGCTTGACGGGCACGGGCGCCGGCTGCCGTCACCTCATCCCGATGGTCGACGAGGTGCAGCAGCAGGGCCGTGACCCCTTCCACGTCACCCACTTCGAAGTGCCAGCCACACCCATGCCGACGAATGATCCGTGCGGGTGTAGCCGCTGCTGGCCCGATAAACAGGAGTGGACGCTCGGCGGCCAGAATGCCGTACACCTTGCTTGGCACAACAGAGCCACAGGCGCTTTCCTGCTGCGTCACCAGCCCGATGTCGCCCGCCGCCAGGCCCTCGCTCAGTCTGTCCCGGGCGACGAAGGGACGCATCTCGACCGAGTGCACCCCGTTGGCTTCACAAAAAGCCGTGAGATCCTTGCGCCGGCCGCCGGTGCCCACAAACAGAAATCGAAAGCGGTCGTCGCTGCGCAGGCTGCGAATCGTGCCAAGGATGGTATCGAGGTCATGCGCCAGACCCAGGTTGCCGGAGTAGAGGAGGACCAATTCGCGGGTATCGCCAGGACGCGGCAACGGCGTGATCTTCTCGCTGTGCGCCCAGTGCTCGGCAACCACAATCTTCTCAGGCGCGACACCCCGGCTGATCAGCCGGTCGCGCATGCACTCTCCCAACACGATCACGCCATCCGCATGCCGACGCGACCAGTCCGCCAGCGCTCCCGTAAGCCGATGCAGCACACTGCCCTTGCGCAGGTGAGCCAGGTCGACGGCGATGTCCGGGTATACATCCTGCTCCCAGATGAAGTGCCGGGACCCACGTAGCCGCTGGATGCATGTGCCGAGCACCGAGATCAGCGGGGGCGTGGTCATGGACACCACAACATCCGGCTTGCGCAGGGTAAGGCCGCGCACAAAGGCCGTGGCATAGAACGACAGGTACGAAAACACGCGGCCAAACTTACCCCGTGTGAACGGTGCCGCCTTGACACGATGCACCACCGCGTGCGGCGCTTCCGCCCCCGCGGCCGCGGCATAGCCGCCGCTGTCGCCGCACAATACCTCAATCTGTTCGCCACGTGCAGCCAAACCTACGACCAGGTCCGTCAATTGCTGGCTGGTCGCTGAAGAATCCGGCCAGAAGAATTGATTAATAAACAGCATGCGCATCAGCGCACCTCCGCAGGCGCCGCCGTCTCTGCTGAACGGATCTGGCGCGTCTTTACAAACTGCCCCGGATTGCCAGCAAAGATCTGGAACTCCGGAACCTTTCCCACAATGACTGAGCCCGCGGCTGCGACGGCGTACGGCCCAAGAACGCTTCCCGGGGTGAGGACGCTTTTTGCCCCCGCCCAGGCGCCTTCCCCCATCTGGATGGGGGCGATCAAAAGATCGAAGCCAGGCTCACGCCAGTCATGGTTGCCCGTACAGAAATATGCTCCTTGAGATGCGCAGCAGTTAGCCCCGATGCGTACGGTGGTCAAGTTATCGATCCACACGTGCTCACCGATCCAGCAATGGTCACCTAGTTCGAGGTGCCATGGGTACTTCACCTGCACCGCCGGCTTGATAACCACACCCTCGCCGATGCGTGCGCCAAAGGCACGCAATAAACGGACGCGCGCGGACGAGGGCAGCCATGCGGAAGCAAACAGCGGTTGCCCCAGCAGCATCCACAC
>CAXTRM010000077.1:1778-13456 GCA_964246625.1 uncultured Acidobacteriaceae bacterium | reverse complement strand
CGTTCAGCGGGCAGTTTGGGCTGCGGGCGGAGTTTGGGATCAACAAGCCGAGCTTTTACGACTTTGGGCTGCTGCACAAGCTAGGTCCGGAGCGGATGGAGAATGCGTCGCCGGATGCAATTGTGACGAAGACGGCTGACGGCGGGCTGGCGATCGCGGTGTGGAATCTGGTCGATCCACCGCCCACAGGAGAGAAGCAGTCGCCGGTGGACTCGCATGCGGGAGAGACGGCCAAGCAGGTGAAGCTGGTGGTACGGGGCGTGTCGCCGCGGGCGCGGGTGACTGTAGAGCGCGTGGACAACGAGCATGGCAACGTGTTGCCGGTGTATGCGGCGATGGGCAAGCCGCAGTACCCGACAAGGGCACAGGTGGACGAGATGAATCGCAGGACAGCGTTGCCGGCACCGGAGGCGATGACGCTGAAGGACGGCACGCTGGAGCTGAGCCTGGAGCCGGATGCGCTGGTGCTGGTGAAGGTGAGCCCGCGGTAATGATGTGAGCCGCCGACTACCGGGCGGCCACGCGGTTCTGGCTGGCGAGCAGGCTGACGGACTTGCTGGGGTTGATGAGGTGGCGACGGCCATCGGGTGTGGTGTCGGCGCTGTCACGGATGAGCGCGATAAGCTGCACGGGTGTGAGTGCGGGGTTGATGGCGAGAAGTTTCGCAGCGAGATTGGTGACCTGCGGGGCGGCCATGGAGGTGCCGGACATGCGGACCTTTGCGCCCCCGGGCACGAAGCTTTCCACTTCGTAGCCGTTGGCGTCGACGAGGACGTTGCTGCCGTAGCTGGTGAAGCTGGTCTCGTCGCCCGCAGAGTCGACGGCGCCCGCGACGAGGAGGTTGGGCAAGACGAACAAGGAGGGTGTGGTTTCTTCGAAGGCGTTGCTGGCGTTGCTGTTGCCGGCGATGGTGACGAAGAGGATGTCGGGGGCGTTCTTGATGGCGTTGTACATGCCGTCCCGTTCGATCTCGAAGAGATGACGGGCGATCTGCTTGCGCTCCGCGGGGTCCTTGCCGATGCCGTTGCCTTCGAGGTCCTTCTCGAAGTTGGAGGGGCGGTTCCAGAAGCTCATATTGACGACGCGGATGTTGTTGGCCTTAAACCAGGCGACAACCTGCTGCGACATGGCGGCTTCATCCCTGGACTGTCGCTCCGAGGGCGGTGTGTGCGGGTTGTTGTTGTCGTAGGTTCTGCGGGCCTAGGCGAGGCGGATCGCGGGATTGCCCTGTGCGGCGATGCCGGCGACGTGGGTGCCATGCGCGTAGCCATAAATGATGTCGATCTCGTCGAGATAGGCGTGCCTGTCCGTAGATGACATGGCGGCGATCTTCTGCTTGAAGGCATCAGCGGCCTTGCTGTCGACGCCGGACTGAAGATCGTTGACGGCGTGGATGTCGCCGACGAGGGAAGGATAGTCGGCCTGCTGCCTGGGGGTAAGCGGCATGAGTTCGCCGTGCGTGGGATGGGCAAGCAAGTCAAAGGCGACGCCATGAAGGTCGTAGCCTGAAGGACAGAAGGTGGCCGTAGCGGGGCCGGCCGCGTTGCGGGCCTTGAGGTATTGCTCTTCGACGAGGTTGGAGGTGAGCTTGCTGCCGGCTTTGGTCTTCAATGTCGTAGTCACGCAGCGTGCGGTCGAGGTCGGCGCGAACGGGCTGTATGAAGGCTAGGAAGGCTTCAGGGCTGCTGGAGAAGAGCTGTTGGATGTCGCCCTGCACGGGGTAAGAGAAACGCGGCAGGTCAGCCTCGGTGGTGACCTTGGTCTTTGCGCCGGTTTGGGCGTTAGTTTGGGCGTGGATGGGCGCGAGAGCGAGGGCAGAAAGGAGGCAGGCAGCGATGGGCAGACGGGCAGACGGGCAGTGACGGATGGCATGAACAGAGGCTCCGGAAGGCCGGTGTCCGGCCTTCGGAGGAGACTCTACGCAAAGCGTTGATGAAGTACGACGGTTCGGCGTGATTTCGGCTGTCGGCGACAGGCGAATGTGGGCGGAGCGCGCTACGACGCCGGGACGGCAACTGCCGGCGAGGGTGTGGTGGCAAGCGCGCTTGGCGAGAGCGGGTGGGCGGGGACGCGGACCCACTGCATGCCGGCGGCTACGGCGGATTGGATGCCGGCGTCGGCGTCTTCAAAGACGAGGCAATCGGCGGGAGCGATGTTAAGAAGCTTCGCGGCGTTCAGGAAGGGCTCAGGGTGAGGTTTGCCGTGCACATAGTCTTCGCCGGCGACGATGACCTGGAAGTCCTTGCGGAGGCCGAGGGTATCGAGGGTGCGCTCGACGGTGAGGCGGGGGGAGCCGGAGACGATGGCCATGGGCAGATGGCCGCGCTGCAGGGCGATGTGGCCGGCGACCGAGGCAATGGGACGGAGCTGATCGAGCATGGCAAGGAAGAGCTGCTCTTTGTGATCCACGACCGCGGTGGGGTCCATGGTGTACCCGAAGCGCTCATTGAGCATGCGGACGGTGGTGGGAAGGGGGATGCCGCCCCACTGCCAGAAGAGATCTTCCGGGAAGCTGCCACCGAAGTCGCGCGTGGCCTGCTGCCAGCTGGTAAGGTGCAGCGGCATGGAGTCGGCTACGGTTCCGTCGAGGTCAAACAGGTATGCGCGGAAGTCGCCGGCAGGCAGGGGCAGCAGATCTGGCATGCATTCAGTCCGTGAGCTTGGATGTGCAAGCAAGGGGATGGATGCGTGAACTTCAGCGCGAAGATTCACGCATCCCCGTGCGAGGCTAGGCGGTGAGGCGGCGGAGGGAGCGAACCGCTAACGCGATCGACGCGGAGTCTCCGGTGATGGCAACGGGCAGATCGGCCAAACCGGCACCATGGGTCAGCCCTTTGCGGAGATAGAAGCCGCCGTAACTGCCCGCGAGGGCGCCAACCGCGCCCATCGCGATGCCCCCGGCGAGGGGCCGGCGGAAGGCGGTGGCGATAATAGCTCCGACGAGGCCGCCGAGGCTCAGGCGGCCGACGAGACCGAGCGGCGCGGTGCGGGCAGGGGTGTTCGGGAGTTTGTCGCCGATGTATTCCCCAACGGCAGCCGCTGTGGTGAGGCCTACCGCGGCGGGGTGCGCCACCCAGGCGGCCCAGGTGCCCTGTACAGGAAGTTTGCCGAGGTAGGCAAACCAGGAGGCGGTTGCCAAAGGCGTAAACGAGCGCAGACCGGCGCTGACACCAAGCAACGGGGTAGCAATGTGACCGACAAGGGGAGAGGGAGGCACAGGAACTCCAAAGTGGCGCTGGATGCGCGACACGTAGTTGGATGCGGAGGGCTTTGTGCCTCATGTGAGCCTGGCAGATCCACCGTGATGCGGTGAAACAAGGGCGCGCGAAACGGACGGCCCGCGTCAAGCGGAGCCACAGAAGGCCCACAGATCAGGGCAACGGCGAGCGAGGCAGCGGCCTGGCGGCAGGGCCTGCCTGGGTGAGTTTCACGGGCTCGATGTTGCCGTTCGCGTCGAAGATCATGCGATCGATGGCCATGACGCGTTCGTTGGAACTGGTGGTGCCGAGCGGGTGGCGATGGTAGACGATGTACCAGTCATCTGTCCCGGGGATGTTGACTACGGAGTGGTGGCCGGGGCCGTTGGCCACAGCGGCATCGGTACTGAGGATCTTGCCGGCGCGGACGAAGGGACCTTGAGGGCTGGAGCCCTTGGCATAAGCGACGCCGTAGCTCGCATCGCCCCAGTCGCCTTCAGACCACATGAAGTAGTACACCCCTTTGCGCTTGAGCATGAAGGGGCCTTCGACGTAGTTTTTGGGCGTGATCTCCTTCCAGGTGGTGCCATCGGGGAGGGCAAGGACGTGCTTGAGGTCGGGCGAAAGACGCACCACGTTACAGTGCGCATGGCCACCGTAGTAGAGGTAAAGGGAGCCGTCCTCGTCCTGGTAGACCATGGGGTCGATGGGCTGAGCGCCGTTGTGGAACTCGCCGATGAGCGGTTTGCCGAGCAGGTCGACGAAGGGGCCATCGGGCTTGTCGCTGACCGCGACGCCGATCCCGCCCGGAAAGGTGTCGTGTTCCTGGATGTCATTGGCGGCGAAGAAGAAGTAGTACTTGCCGTTGAGGTGGATGGCGGATGGGGCCCACAAGGCATACGCAGCCCAGGAGACATTCCTGATGTCGAGAACGTCGGGGTGCCGGGTCCAGTGGACGAGGTCCGGGGACGAAAAGGCGTCCATGGACGTGTGCAGCAGATATACCGGGTGGACAACCTGATTTTTGCGCAGCCTGGTCTGCTCCGGGGTGAAGGTGCGCCCTGCCAGGCTGTCTGGTTCGGGGCTGGACGAGGTGGGGTAGATCCAGTACTGGCCGTGAAAGAGGTGAGCCTCGGGGTCGGCGTACCAGCCCTGCCGGGAAAGGTCCGTGGTGGCCTGCGCCTGGAGGAAAGACGTGTAGGGCAGCAGGGCGAGGGCAAGGGCGAGGTAGAAGGAACGGCGCACGAGGGTGATTGTATGAGCGGCGGGCATGTCGGCGTAGCATGGGGAAGATGATGGGCGCGGAAGAGCAGCAGACGATGTATCTCGCAGACATCCTGGAGCATGTGCTCGGCGTGGTGAAGCAGCGCAAGCGCGCGACGAACCTGGCCGCGCTGGAACAAAAGGCCGCCGAGCACGCGCCCCGCGGCTTTGCGCGTGCCTTGCGGGAAAAGGCGGCACAGGGGATCGCGGTGGTGGCGGAGCTGAAGAAGGCGTCGCCGTCCAAAGGCATGATCCGGCCGGCGTTCGACGTGGAGGCCCTGGCGCGGGGATTCGAGACGGCCGGGGCCGCGGTGCTGAGTGTGCTGACCGAGGAGCGGTTCTTTCAGGGATCGCTTGACAACCTGCAGCGTGCCTCGGCGGCGGTGTCGCTGCCCTGCCTGCGCAAGGACTTCATGATGGACCCGTTCCAGATTGTGGAGGCCCGGGCCTATGGTGCGGATGCCATCCTGCTGATCGTGGCCGCGCTGAGCGATGTGGAACTGCGCACCCTGCGGGAGGAGGCTCGACGGTGTGAGCTGGATGTGCTGTGCGAGGTACACGACCGCGAAGAGCTGGACCGGGCGCTGGCGCTGGACTGTGAGTGCGTGGGCGTCAACAGCCGCGACCTGAAGACGTTCCACGTGTCCCTGGACCGGGCCTGTGAGTTGGCGGCCTCCTTGCCGGAGACTGTGGTGCGTGTGGCCGAGAGCGGCATCCAGGGCCGGGAGGACCTCGAGCGGCTACGCGGCGCGGGGTACCAGGCCTTTCTTGTAGGTGAGTCCCTGATGCGGCAGCCGGATCCCGGGGCGGCGCTGCACGCGTTGCTGCAGGGCTGACGAGGACAGGGCAGCCGGTGTTTACGAAGATCTGCGGAACAACCAATCTGCCGGATGCGGCCCTGGCGGTGGCGCTTGGGGCAAACGCCCTGGGATTTCTGTTTGCGCCCAGCAAGCGGCGCGTGACCCTGGAGCGGGCCGCCGCGATAACGCAGATACTGCCGCCGGCTGTGGAGCGCGTTGGTGTGTTCACGGAGGCGGATGCGGCAGAGATAGTGCGTACTGTGGCTGGCGCCGGGCTCACAACGGTGCAGATGCACTGGAGCTATGACCGCGAAACGGTGAGGGCGCTGCGAAGTCAACTGGGCCCTGGCGTCAGGCTATGGCAGGTGGTCGGCTACCCGGCACAGCACACGCCGCCGGCTGAGCTTGAGGAAAGGTTCAGGGCGGACCTGCAAGACGCGTTTCTGGACGACCATCTGGCGGCAGTGCTGGTCGATGCGGTGCAAGAGGGGCGGTCCGGCGGGCAGGGCGTGCCGTTTGCGTGGGAGCGGGCCGCGCAGGCCGTTGCCCGCGCAAGAGCCGCGGCCTCGGCTGCATTGGAAGGGCGCCCAGGCCAGACGATTCCGCCGCTGGTGCTGGCGGGTGGGTTGCACGCCCAGAACGTGGGGGAAGCGATCCGGACGATGCGGCCCTGGGGGGTGGACGTGGTCAGCGGGGTGGAGGCAAGCCCGGGCCGCAAGGATCCTGAGCGGCTCCGCGCATTTCTGGAGCGTGCAAGGGAGGAAGGCGAGGCCTCAAGCTGACCAGGGAACCCCGCCCGGATACCTCGCCCGGAGATCCAGGAGGGGTTTCGTGCGTTCCCGGTGAAAAGCCGGGGGGAAGCAGGTTCCCCCGGGTGGAGGCTAGTGCCCGTCGGTGTGCACCGTGCCGTACTCTTCACGCTTGCGGACATCGCGCTTTTCACGGGCGTGGTTGGCAAGCAGACCGCCCCCGGCACCGGCACCGGCGCCGATCACCGCGCCCTTGCCCCCGCCGAGGAGGCCGCCGACCACAGCGCCACCGGCCGCGGAGCCACCGACGATCTTGGCCTTGGTGTGATGGTGGGCGTCGCTATAGTGCTGTTGGCGCTTGGCGCGGTGGTAGGACTCTTCCTGGGCGGCGGCAGTGAGGGAGCCGAGGGCCAGGGTTGTAGCGAAGCAGAAGGTGGTGCGCTGGAGAAAGGTCATGAGGTCGTCCTGAGGTGTTGTGAGCGGAGCCGCGGAGCCGGTTTGCATCCACGACTCGGTTTCAGCTCAACATAGGGGAAAAGATGATGCATGGGAGCTGGCAGATGCATGGTGCGGGAAATCTTAGGTAACGCACTTGCAGCACTGCCGGGCAGGATGTAGGCTTGGAGCCACGATGCGCGTTGCGATGCCCTTTGCGTTCGGCTTTCCCTACCGCACCTGGTGGCCAGGTGCGGCAACGGTGGTTTGAGCCCTTCGCGCAGCAAAGCAGAGCGAAAGCGAAAACTTCCTAAGCCGCGACCCTTGAGTCGCGGCTTTTGCATTGTTGGAGCAGGTGGGAGCAGAAAACGATGAGTCCAGTCCTTGAAAGTTCCGCCGTGGAGCAGGTTGTCGCCAAGCCGGGGCGTTTTGGCGCCTATGGCGGGCGGTATGTGCCGGAAACGCTGATGGCAGCCCTTTTGGAGCTGGACGCAGCGTACGAGCAGGCCTCCGCCGACCAGGCGTTTCAATCCGAGTTGGCGACGTTGCTGCACGACTACTGCGGTCGCCCGACGCCACTGTTTTTTGCACGCCGCATGACCGAAGTCCTGGGCGGAGCGAAGGTGTACCTAAAGCGTGAGGACCTGCTGCACACGGGCGCGCACAAGATCAACAACGCCCTTGGGCAGGCGCTGCTGGCCAAGCGCATGGGCAAGCAGCGCATCATTGCGGAGACCGGCGCGGGCCAGCACGGGGTGGCGACGGCGACAGTGTGTGCCCTGTTTGGCCTGGAGTGCGTGGTGTACATGGGCGAAGAGGACATGCGGCGTCAGGAGTTGAACGTGTTCCGGATGCGGCTGCTGGGGGCCGAGGTGCGCGGCGTCAACTCGGGGTCGGCGACGCTGAAGGACGCGATCAACGAAGCCATGCGGGACTGGGTGACCAATGTGCGGTCGACGTTCTACATCCTTGGCTCGGCCCTTGGGTCGCACCCGTACCCGACGATGGTGCGGGACTTCCACCGTGTGATCAGCCGGGAGTCGAAAGAGCAGATCCTGCGCGCAGAAGGCCGGCTGC
The DNA here is from genome assembly GCA_964246625.1 of uncultured Acidobacteriaceae bacterium. Taxonomy (GTDB): domain Bacteria; phylum Acidobacteriota; class Terriglobia; order Terriglobales; family Acidobacteriaceae; genus Granulicella. The sequence goes on along the minus strand of CAXTRM010000077.1, from coordinate 5,935 downwards.
CGGACGCCATTGTGGCCTGTGTGGGCGGTGGGTCCAATGCGATCGGCGCCTTCTATGAGTACATTGATTCACCTGAGGTGGCGCTGATCGGGGTCGAAGCTGGCGGGCGTGGCTCGGCGCTGGGCGAACACGCGGCGCGCTTCCAGGGCGGGTTACCGGGAGTGCTGCAGGGGACCTACAGCTACGTCCTGCAAAACGATGCCGGGCAGGTGGCGGGCACGCACTCGGTAAGCGCGGGGTTGGACTACGCGAGTGTGGGGCCGGAGCATGCGATGCTCCATGACTCGGGCCGCGCGACCTATACAAGCGCGATGGATAACGAAGCGCTGGAAGCAACCAAGTTCCTGAGCCGGACCGAGGGCATTATCCCGGCACTGGAGTCGGCGCATGCGGTGGCCGAGGCGATGAAGCTGGCCCCCAAGATGGGCAGGAACAAAATCCTGATGGTGAACGTGAGTGGACGCGGCGACAAGGACATCGGGATCCTTACGCGGGAGATGGGACTGGACGCCATGGGTGGCGGTGGCGCGGCGGTGAACGCATGAGTGTGCCCGTGCCCCCGCTGTTTGTGAGTGACGAGGCCTTTGAGCTGCTGGTGCGGCGGGTGCCGGCCGAGGTGCTGCGGGAGGTGCCGGCGTCGCGCTTTGAAGAGGCCGTCGGCGTAAGCAAGCAGCGCTTCGAGGAGATTGTGACGGCGGTGGGAGCCGATGGGCGCACCCAGGGGTTTCTGGGGGCCGAGACCGCAGGCTATCTACGCAATGCGCTGGGTGTTGCCATCCTGGAGTGCGGCGCAGACGAGTTCAAGGCGCGCACGGGCGTGGACCGCGACGATGCGATGAACATGATGCGGCAGCTGAGTTTCCGGATCGACGGCACGGCCCAGGAGAGCCTGTAGCCATGCGGCATCGAGCTGGCCGGACGCGTGTCCTGCGGAGCCTGCACGTGTGGGGCGCCCCCGTGTGGCTGCTGTTGCACACAGGCCTGGCGCACGCGGCGACGCCCTCGAAGTACACCGTGCCCCCGCCGGACGCCGGCGCGGTACAGGGCATCAACTTCGACCGGGCGCAGCCGGTGGACCCGCAACTGACCGCGCTCTACCAGGCCTGTGACGAGAACCGCGGACGCGGTGGATGCTACACGGACCAGGCACGGAACACAGCGATTCTGCGCTTTGACGATGGCACGGTGTTTTTTGACGCGAAGATGGCCATTGACGCGGATGGGTCCATCCTGAGCAAGCGCCACGAGCACCCAAACCAGCCGGAGACGAGCTTTCGCTACCCGGACCCGACGGGAACAGGCTTTGCGCTGCCTTTGAGCCTGGACGCCGAGCGTGTGCCGTATGTGGTGATGCCGCTGGGGGACTTTCGGCGGGAAAGTGGCGTGGGTCTCGGCGACCTGGCCGCGGTGATCAAGGATGGCAGGGTGGAGTTCGCCATCGTGGGGGACCTGGGCCCGAGGACGCACATCGGGGAAGCGTCGATGAAGCTCCACGCCCAGCTCGGCCACACGATCTGCACGGCGTATGACGCGGACGGCAACTGCAGCGCCTTTACCGATCTCAGTATCGATCCGCCGGTGCTGTACTTCTTTTTCCCGGACACCCGCAAGCTGATCTATGACGGGCTGACCGCAAACAACATTAACGATCGCATTGGCTCCGTTGGCCAGCAGGTGTGGAAGGCCTTTCTGGCGCGACAACGGCAGCCACGGGAAAGGAAGTAACGCGTGCCTCTCCGCTTTGGACGCAAACCCGGCCTGGTGATCTACCTGACTGCGGGTGATCCCGATCTGGCGACAACCCGCGAGATAGCCCTGGCAGCCATTGACAACGGCGCGGATGTCATTGAACTGGGCGTGCCGTTCAGCGATCCGTTGGCCGATGGTCCGGTGATCCAGCGCGCGAGCGAGCGGGCCGTGGCACGCGGGACGCGGCTGAGCGACGTGCTGGATTGCTGCCTGGATATCCGAAGGCTGCGCCCGGAGGCCGGCCTGCTCCTGTTCAGCTATCTGAACCCGGTGTTGCGCATGGGGCTGGCCGAGTTTGCGTGGGCGGCGAAGGCGAACGGGGCCGACGGGGTGCTGCTGACGGACATGATCGTGGAAGAAGCTGAAGACTATTTGCGCGTGATGCGGGAAAACGATCTGGCGCCGGTGTTTCTGGCAGCGCCCACCTCGCCGGATGCGCGGTTGAAGGCGATTGCAGAACACTCGCGGGGATTTGTGTATGCGATCTCACGTGTCGGCATCACGGGAACACAGACCTCGCTGGCGGAGGACGCAAAGACGCTGGTGCAGCGGTTGCGAGCGCATACGGACCTGCCGATCGCCCTGGGCTTCGGGGTGTCCACGCCGGAACACGTGCGGACCGTGGGAGAGTTTGCCGACGCTGCCGTGGTGGGCTCCGCCATTGTGGGGCTGGTGGAAAGAACGCCTGCCACGCAGGCCGCAGAGGTGGTGGGAGCCTTTGTCCGCAGCCTGCGCGGCGAGGCCGCGTTGCAACAGCCCGCTGTGAACGTCGCCGCCGACCACGATGCGGCCGGCACAGGCGGCGAGGTGGAAGCGGGCAGTGTGGCGGGCGAACAGCCCGTGGGGGCGGAGCTGTGAGTTGCGGCCATCCCTGCCCGTATGATCAACAACAACGCAGCGGCGTCCCCCGGGGCGGTGGTCTGCGCCATTTCGCGAGCCGTGCGCGATGCCGGTTCGCTGCGCGAGGAAAACAGATGGAGATCGCCGACTGGCGGACCAAGATCGACGAACTGGATGAGCAGATTGTGACGCTCTTGAACCAGCGCGCTGCGGCAGCGGTGGAGATCGGCAAGCTGAAGCAGAAGAACGGGGCGCCGATCTATGAGCCCAATCGCGAGCAGACCGTGTTTGACCATGTAGCCGGGGTGAATCCGGGGCCGCTGACCGCCGCGCAGTTGCAGGACATTTACTACCGGGTGATGGACGTGATGCGGTCGTTGCAGCGGGTCGAGGTGCCGGCGGACAAGGGCAGCGCGAGCGTGCCGGAGTCCCTCGCGCGGTAGGTAAGAGCAGGGGCCGCGTTGGCGGCAAAGGGCGTCGATCGCCGGCGGAAAGGTGGCCGCGGCGAGGAGGGAAGTACCGTGATGATCGTTGCAATGCAGGACCGCGCTACCGATGAACAGATAGCAACCGTGATTGAACGGATGGTGGAGCTGGGCTTCAACGTCCACCGCACGACCGGCGAGGTGCAAACGATTCTTGCCGGCGTGGGCACCCCGGCGCACTTCGAGGTCACGGAGTTCCAGGTGCTCAAGGGCGTGCAGCAGGCGTACCGGATCTCATCGCCGTACAAGCTGGCAGGGCGCGGCTTCCGGCCCGAAGGCACACGCATCCACTTCCCCAACGGCGTGGTGATCGGCGGTGACGAGGTCGTCATCATGAGCGGGCCGTGCTCGGTGGAAAGCAAGGAGCAGATCCACCTGAGCGCGCAGCAGTGTGCCACGGCGGGCGCGCAGTTCCTGCGGGGCGGAGCGTACAAGCCGCGCTCGTCGCCCTATTCCTTTCAGGGCATGGGCATCCCGGGGCTCGAGATCATGCGGGCGGCGGCCGAGGAGTTTGGCCTGCTGGTGATCAGCGAGGTCATGGAGATCTCCCAGATCGAGCCGATGCTGCCCTTTGTCGACTGTTTCCAGGTGGGCGCGCGCAACATGCAGAACTTCAACCTGCTACGGGAGCTTGGCCGCGTGCGCAAACCGGTGCTGTTGAAGCGGGGCATCGCGGCGACCCTGGAAGAGCTGCTGTTGAGCGCGGAGTACATTCTGGCCGGCGGCAACTATGACCTGATGTTGTGCGAGCGCGGCATCAGAACGTTTGAAACCTACACACGGAACACGATGGACGTGTCGGCGATCCCGGTGCTGAAGTCCCTGACCCACCTGCCGGTGCTGGGGGATCCTTCCCACGGGGTCGGCAAGCGGGAGTTTGTGCCGCCCATGGCGCTGGCGACCATTGCAGCGGGTGGGGACGGTTTGCTGATGGAGATGCACCCCAACCCCGACAAGGCCATGAGCGATGGAGCCCAAAGCCTGTTTCCGCAGCAGCTTACGGAGCTGGTAGAAAAGTTGCGCCAGCTGGCGCCGGTGGTGGACCGCACGGTCGCCGCCCCGGCTCAGGCTCCAGTGCACGCA
>CAXTRM010000077.1:0-1768 GCA_964246625.1 uncultured Acidobacteriaceae bacterium | reverse complement strand
ACCTCGGGCTTCCATCGGATCGTCGTCAAGCTGGGCACCAACGTCATCATGCGTGCCGATGGCAAGGTGGCGCTTGGGCTGCTGTGCGGCCTGGTGGAAAGCGTGGCGGCCCTGCGCGAGCAAGGCATTGAGGTGTTGATGGTCAGCTCCGGTGCGGTCGGGCTTGGGGTGGAACGACTGGCCCTGCCGGCACGGCCCACCGCGTTGGCCGAGGTGCAGGCGTGCGCCGCGGTGGGGCAATCAAGGTTGATGGCGTTGTATAACGACGCGTTCGACCGGCTTGGTTGCCGCATCGCGCAGGTGCTGCTGACCGAGGACGACTTCCGGGATCCGGTGCGGCATGCGAACCTGCGGTCCACGCTGGACTCGCTGTTGAGCCTGGGCGTGATCCCGATTGTGAACGAGAACGACACGGTGTCCACGATGGAGTTGGACCGGCCGCTCCGTGCGGCAGAGGGCGATATGCGCGAGCAGCGCATCTTTGGCGACAACGACAAGCTTTCCGCCCTGCTGCTGCAGGGCATCGGGGCCGATCTGCTGGTGCTGCTTTCGGACGTAGACGGATTGTATGACCGCGACCCGCAGCTGGCCGGGGCGGCGATCCTGCCGCGGGTGCCTGCCGTGGATGCCGCCGTGCTGTCGCTGGCGCATGGTGGCAACGGCCGCGGCCGGGGCGGCATGCGGTCCAAACTGGAAAGTGTGCAGATCGCCCTCCAGGCGGGGGCGCAGGCCGTGATTGCCAATGGCCGGACACCCCGTGTGCTGGAACGTATCGTGGCAGGGGAGCCGGTGGGCACGCACTTCGGTGCGGCCCGGGAAGCGTTGGTCGCGGAGCGAACGGGGGCGTTGCGGTGAGTACGGCAAGCGAGGCTGTCCGCGCGGTTGCCGGGCGCGCACAGGCTGCGGCACGCCGGCTGGCCGTGCTGGACGAGGCGGAACGCAATCGCGCGCTGGAGCAGATGGCAGAGGATGTCGGTGCGGCCCAGGAGAGCCTGCTCCATGCCAACGCTAGTGATATCGACGCAGCGGAGGCGGGTGGCGAAGGAACCAGGCTGGCGTCGGCGACCCTGTCCCGCTTGCGGCTGACGCCGGGCAAACTGCAGGAGATGGTACAGCAGATCCGGTCGGTCGCAACGCTGCCCGACCCGCTGGGCCATGTGCTGAACGCGATGGAGCTGGACGACCGTGATCCGGCGCCCGAGCGTGCAGCCGGCCAGCAGGGGCTGCGGCTGCAAAAGGTGAGCGTGCCGTTGGGTGTGCTGGCCGTCATCTTTGAGGCACGTCCGGACGCGGTGACGCAGATCGCAGCGCTGGCGCTGAAGAGTGGCAATGCGGTCATCCTGAAGGCTGGACGCGAGGTGGAAGCGACCGCGTCCGCGTTGGTCGGGGTGCTGCGGGCAGCCTTGCGGCGCCGGCAGCTCCCGGAGGATGCAGTGGGGCTGATCACCGGGCGCGAACAGGTCGGCGTGCTGCTGCAGGCACATGACCTGGTGGACATGGTGATTCCGCGCGGCTCCAAACAGCTTGTGGAGTACGTGCAGGCCAACACGCGGATCCCGGTGCTTGGGCACTCTGAAGGCGTGTGCCACATCTATGTGGACCGGGCCGCCGACCCGGCAATGGCCTTGCGCGTAATCGCGGATGCAAAGCTGGACTACCCGGCGGCGTGCAACGCGGCGGAAACGGTTCTGGTGCACCGCGACCTGGCGGCCAGCTTCGTTCCGGCGCTGGTAAGGGATCTGCAGGCAAAGCAGGTCCGCCTTCATGG
>CAXTRM010000076.1:9162-13456 GCA_964246625.1 uncultured Acidobacteriaceae bacterium | reverse complement strand
GGACGAGAGCCTGCTCCATTCACGAGGATGGGGAACCAATTGTGTGCTCCTGCTCTATCGAACTCTGACCGAAATCTGCTTTCGGAAACAAATGGTTCGGCTTGGTAGACAACAGAATAAAACGTCGTCCAGTCGTCAGATCCCGCGTATCCGCTAATGTCCTCGAAGATGCCTCCCAGAGCGGTTGTGATCTCTGTTCTGCTACAGGCGAATTTGAACTCAATAGCGGTTTTAAGGGCAATTATCCCTCCATCAGGCTTGAAAATTTTCAGAGATCCATGGACGTGAGGAGTTTCAGTGTAGGAAGGGAAGTAGGCTCCCAAGTAGTCATGCATCACGGTTTGAATGTCATGTTCGCTTTTAGGTATGAAGTTTCTCCGCTTGAGCAGTACTGACGTGTCCCTAAGCAATTGTTCGAGTTTGATCTGGTCAGCATTGCGAAGTGATTCGGCATTGCCCGTAACGAGGCGTACCCCCTTAATGACGTGCTGTAGATATTCCAATGGGGGGCTTTCCAGCCAATCGACTTCGGGATGGAAGTGGGTCTTACTGATGCCAGAATCTTCAAAGCTTTTCCATTTTGAGGCGAGCTGACGCTGTGTTCCGTCAAGACCGGCCAAATCGAGAGCGACAGTCAGCAAGGTAGCGGCTTCACCGAGGTGACCCTCTAAAGCTTCCTCTGGAAGCTCGTACCCGCCGCCATAATGATCACTTTGGTTTATCTCTGCCTCAATCTGATTTCTTGCTCCTCTCGCCTTTTCCAAGACGCTTTCTATTTCGAGAAGCACGGAATCAACTCGATGAAGGTGCTCTTTGCTTAGATCTTTTGCCATATAGCTTTTATAGAGCCCTAGAGTTGCCCAGTCGGGTTCCTCGTGTGCGGTCGGCCTGGAGCGTTCCTTAGGTCCGCTGCGAGATACCCTTGCGCTCCTGCATTGTGGGTGAGGCGATCCAGCTTTGCGATGAATCTGGCATACCGCACTGTTACATTCTTTCTACGGACGTTGATAGGATGTAACGAACGATGGCGAGAGCGTCCAAAAGTCGATTTGTGAGCTATCTGCGAGTGTCCACGGCGCGGCAGGGCGCAAGCGGGTTGGGCCTGGAAGCGCAGCGCTCGGCTGTAGCCGCGCATCTCAATGGCGGCGACTGGACGCTCCTACGCGAAATCGTCGAAGTCGAGAGCGGGAAGCGGAACGATCGCCCGGCACTAGCAGAAGCTCTCCGGCTCTGCCGTCAGCAAAAGGCAACGCTGGTCATCGCAAAGCTGGACCGGCTTGCCCGTAATGTCCATTTCATCTCCGGGCTTATGGAGTCGGGTGTGGAGTTCCTGGCCGTGGACATGCCAAGCGCAAACCGCTTCGTTGTTCACATCCTGGCCGCTGTCGCGGAGCAGGAAGCCGAGGCCATCAGCAAGCGGACGAAGGCGGCGCTGGCTGCAGCAAAGGAACGCGGGACCGCGCTGGGTGGCCGACGTGTGTCTGCGGAGCGATTTAGGGAAATTGGAGCGGCAGCACGCCAGGTCTTCAGCGCTCAGGCGGCGAAGGGAAGGGCTCAGGTGCTGCCCGTCATAGCGGAGATCCAAGGGCAGGGAACTACTACACTACACGCAATCGCTGATGAGCTGAATGCACGAATGGTGGACGCTCCCCGAGGTGGACAGTGGAGCGCCGTTCAGGTACAGCGGGTGCTTGCCGGTGTTTCGTAGAAAGCAGGTGCTCGATTTCCTGCTAACGGCGTTTTGCGTTACGTATTCCTGATCTCTGCTGATAAGGACACCCGAAAGCGTCTCAATCGAGGTTGAGGTATGCTCCGTTACGGGTAATTAGACTTCCGCTTTAGGTGCCCGTATGAAGAGGCCGTGAGAGCACCATTTCAGGCAAACGAGGACATATGCATTCCCTCATTGTGTACGCAATTTCAGCGGGTTTGGTTGTGATGACTGGCATGCAGGCACAGAGTCCTGCGTCGACCACCTACGACATTTCTACGGTCAAACCCGCTGCGTCCGGGAACGGAGGCATGATGCTCGATTGGGACCACCCCCAACTGAAAGCCCAAAACGTAACTTTGGAATGGATGCTGACCAACGCATTCCATGCTCGAACGGACCAGATCAGTGGCAGTCCGAGCTGGGCGAAGGATAAACACTTTGACATCACAGCCAAACTCACAGACATAGATCAAGCGACGTTGAACAAGATGACTCCCGATCAGCATCGGGCTCTACTCCTAGCGTTGCTGGTGGAGCGTTTTGGCCTCAAGTACCACGTGGGAACCAAGGAACTGCCGATCTACAACCTTGTGCCTGGGAAAGGTGGACTGAAGCTAACCCCGGCTGCCCAAGGCAAACAGGTCGAAGGGATGTGTGGCGGGTGCAGTTCTTGGGGCAACAACGAAATCAAGGGTCACGACATGACCTTACCGATATTTGCGGAATACCTCGCAAGCCAACTTGGGCGCGAGGTCCACGACGATACAGGGTACATAGCCAAGATCGATGTGAATCTCAAGTGGGCGCCGGATGTTGGTTCGCAACCGGCTTCGGATGAAGACGCCGCTCTTCCGCCACTGCCTCAGGCACTCGAAAAGCAAATGGGCCTTCATCTTGCTTCTGCTCGTGGTCCAGTAAGGCTCTATGTGATAGACCAACTAGCTGAGCCATCCGCCAATTAACCATGTGGTCTCGACGTCATTCACTGTTGAGAATCAGCAAGCGCTTTTGGATTCATCACCTAAAGAGCCTCGGCCTGGCCGGCATGCCTGTGACGTACGATAACGTCCTTTATCGTATGTACAAAGGTCGCCAGAAACTGCTTTCTGGCAGTCGCGCTTTGATAGGCTAGGGGCCGATGCCGAGGCTCACAGAAACAGGATCATTCGGCCCCCCTGGTTGGGAACCTGTCGTTCTGCTTTCACTCAATGTCCTCGGTGCTATCGCTTACGTGCTGGGAGCATCGCACGGCTGGCGGATTCCGGAAGAACACGGCGAGATCCCGGTAACAGGTGAACCATTTGTCTGGTTTGCGGCCATTCTCCCCGTCATTGCGATCTTCTTACCGCTGAACTTTGCTTGGGGGCTAGGCATTCTGCTTCGCCGGCGATGGTGGAGCGGACGGTTCTGGCTGTTCTCAGCCCTAATCTGGTTAGTTGCTGTGGCCATCGACTTCGCGCATCACTGATCATGCTCTTGCAGGAGCCCGTGGTCGACGCCTTCATCCGGGGCTGAAACGACCGTTTTAGTGAGTACAAGCATTTGGATGCGTCAAACATTGCTGCTCGGCACCACATAATGACGAGATGGACTTTTACAACATCCCCTTGGAGAAAGCGCGGGAAGCTTATAACGCGCTTGAGAACCCGACCGTGACCGAACAACTTCTCTACGCAATACTGGCGCAGTTGGACAAGACAAACCATCTGCTGGCCGAACGCTCTGGAGGCGAGGAAGAATAGAAGCCGTCTCGTCGCCGCATCTCTGGTTGGCTGAAGCGGTCATCTTTTAAAGGTGAACTGTGCCTCCCGCTTGCGGAGCGAGATGTAGGTAATCCGAGCTGCCAGAGTCAGGAGCGCGACAGGTATACAAATTGCCCAAAGTAAAACGATGAGCATAGCGGCATCGTGCCAGTTGTGAACGGCGAGGAGCCGGATTGTAAAGACTGCCATGGAGAGAACCTTTCGTCTTGAACGGTTCCCTGGGCTCGGCTCTGCAGCCCGCTACACTGGAGAGCCGAACCCTGGGCGCTGTTTGTCGCACAGGTCGCCTCAGGCGGTCAAAAACGAACCCGCAGTGTCTTTTTTAGGGCGTACCCCGTCGCTGTACGATGGCGGTATGAAGGTGATCTTTACTGAAGGATCGCTCCACCATCTGAGGACGATGGACATGGAGACAGCGCCGCGAACGGGCGAGAAGGTGGTTGTTGACGACAAGTTCTGGACCGTGAAGTCGGTCACTCACCTTCCCAAAACAAACGGTGTCAACGACAACGAGAACTGCTGCGGATGGGATGAGGACCAAGACGCGGACTTGACCGTTCACCTCAAAGACGATGATGAATAGCGGTGGCCTGCCATTAACTTGCTGTTCAGTAACGACAAGCCGTCCTGCTACGGACGGCAGACAGGACCCTAGAGATGAATTGCAGCATGACTCTTGGCCCTATGGCCGTGAGCGCTACCGAAGTGGAGGCGCTGCCAGAGAACCCGGTGGCGACGGTCGCGGCTTACCTCAAGGCGACCCACCCTGAAACCCGACTCTGGATTACGCGTGACGAGCCTGGGGAAGGCTTTGCAA
>CAXTRM010000076.1:0-9152 GCA_964246625.1 uncultured Acidobacteriaceae bacterium | reverse complement strand
GTACAAGACGGATGATAAGGGCGCTCAAATTGGGGAACCCTGTGCCAGCATCACCATTTCAGAGGATTAGCAAAACGGGGTGCGTGTGCGGTGGATCGAGATATGGGCCAGCTTGTTCGTCGCATTGGCAAGCACAACCCACATGGGGGGACAGGGGCGGCCAGTTGGCATCCTGACGTACCCTCACATCAAAGCAGAAACAGAAGCGCTGGCCTGCTCCGACGATACACAGGCAGCTGACTGCAAAAGCTATTTCGCAGGCTTTGCGCAGATGCTAGATCTTCTTCTAGCAACAGATGAGTCCACCAAAGATGATCCAAAGGGCCTCTGTGGTGATCTCTCAGACCTGGTTCCCGAGTTCATCCATGCTGTGAGAACAGAGCATAAGTATGCGGGGTATGAGTCACATATGCTTCTGTTCGGACTACTCACCGGCAAACACGCCTGCACCGCTGCACATACTCGAATCCAAACGGTATCTGCTGGTCGACTCCTGGACACATGCCATCTGAGCGAATCTGGTTTTCAGCTGTGTTCGCAATACGAGGCTGGGGCGTTAAGTGCGCTGCTTTTTGTTTCGGAGCAGACCCGAAAGCCTCTCCTGTGTGGCGATTCCCGCTTAGTTGATCCAGTGCCTGTTTCCCAGATGCTGAATGAAGGCTTGCAGGCTGACTTCGCCCTTCGTGCCTCGCCAGCGGTGGCAATAATCTTGTCTTTACTTAAAAAGCAGATGCCCTGTCCCATTAGGTAACACCAGCCGACTCACTCTAGAGCGGTATTTACACGTCAGGTGGCGACCTCTAAAGTTGGGGGACTCTGGCGCGTATGGAAAAAACATTTCCAAAATTCTGCTCTATCGTGCTGCTGCTCTTGCTCCCCTGGTGCGACGGGTGCATAAGGGTAGCTCTAAAAGAGAGCCCAAAACCCGCCTCTGATCCTGTCCAAATCGTGCGGCTGGGTTCACGTCTTGTGTTTGGGGACAAAAACCCCTATGGAAGACAAGACCTCGTAACAGCATCGGGCGTCTGGCTCCCGGACTCCGCAAATCCCCAGAAAGCTCTTTTCATAAAGCAACAGGTTGCCATCTCTTGTATCCGAAACTCGGATGTAGCTCACAACGACGAGTGTGTTGAACTCATAACCTCTTTCGCCATAATGGGCGGGACTGTTGTGTTGTCGGAGCCTAGTGAGGTGGACTTCAAAATCGCCCAGTGGACCGATGATGGTGTCACTGCATCGAGCTCAGACGAAAAATGCGATGTTCAGCATCTTTTCATTAGCGTTCCAACCGACAAGGTAATCGTTATGGACGCTCCTACGTACGCAAAGGGATGCGAAGCGATCAACAAACAGAACTCTTACAAGCTGGTCAACGCCAGCTATCAGATTGACCTTCACCACGGCGGCGGACCTGATAGTAGGTAAACATCCGCCGCCGAGGCTATGGGTTTGTGGGACGCGATACGCGTTCCAAGCTCGCCTGCGGCGAGCGTCAAATCCATAGCCTTGCCTTGGTATGCCGAGACTGCCGGCTGCGCTACTTCTTCCCTTTGTGATTCGGGGTATGGGACGGCTCGGGCGTGACCGGGGCCGCCTGTGGCTGCTGGGCGGCGAGACGGCTGTCGATCTGGTTGACGTGCTCTTCGAGCGCCTTCACACTGCTGCGCATGGGCAGGTAGCCGACGAACAATCCCAACACCGCCCCGACCAGCAGCATGCCCACATAGACCATCCAGTTGGCTTCGCGGACATTCTGACGAACTTGCGTGGCAGCCTGCTTGATCTGGTCGAGCGGCACGGCCATGCCCGCGCTGATTTGGGTCTCGATCTTGTCGCGGTGCTCCCGGAGGGCTTCCTGCATGGCCCAAGCAGCGTTCTGCTGCAGCGTTGGCCCAGCGTTCTGCAGCCGTACCCGTTCGGCCTCCAGATTCTTGATCGCGGCAGCCGCCCGCTTCTGCAGCTCCACGCCGGCCTTCACGGCCCACTCTTGCACCTCGCCGAGATGCTGGATCTGCTCGGCTAGATCCTTCTGGGTGGCCAGCGCGGACTTGCCGATTCGGTCGGCCTGCTCGATCAGGCCGAAGACCATCATTTCGCCCGCGCTGCCTGCCTGTTGCTCTGCCATGGCCCTGTACTCCTCTGCGTAGCCTGCGACGTTATCGGCTCAGGCCGAAGCCGCGGTCGATCTTGATTTCCTTCTCTTGCTTCTTCTCTTCGACCTGCTCTTGCTTGGGCTCCGGTTTCGGCTCTGGAACGACAGCCGGCGCACGCTCCCGCTGGTACGCCTCATAGCGCTCCCGGAAGGCCTGCCGCCCTTGCTCGATTTTGGCTTCAGCCGTAAGCTCTGGCCCGGCCCGCTGCTGCTGCTTGACGGCTTGCTCCTGAACTGGAGAACGCGGTTGAGTGTCTAACTTCTGATCGGCATGTTCGACCCGGTTCTCTCGCCAACGCTCGAAGCGATCGCGCAACTGCTCCACCCGATCGGAGACATTCTGGGCGACCTCAACGGTCTTCTCTTTGACCGCAGAGGCCAGCTCTCGGGCGGCGGCGATCAGCTTGTCCAGTCGGCTCAACTCCTGAGCCTCTCGCTCCTGTACCTGGGCGATCTGCTTCTCTGCTCCCTGTTCCCAAAACTCGATCACCTTGTCGGCGCTCAGGTGCGCGGCAGGCAGCTCGGCCCGCTGCTCCCGCAGACCGTCCACATGAGCATGCAAGGCGAGGGTTTGGTGGTCCTGGCCTGCCCGCAGTTTCGGCTCCACCAGCTCCGCGAGATCGGGCCGTCCCTGGTCGGCCCAGGAGCGATGATCTAGACGCTGCTCATGGCCGTGCCCCTCCATGGCGGCGTTCATCATATAGAACCACTTCTCGCGCACCTCCATGGGTTTCTCGCGGGCATTCCACTCGGGATCTTTCTTCGCGCCATTGCGCTTGAAGAACTGCTCCTCGGATAGCTCACGGGTGCGCTCGTCGATAGCACGTTCCGAGAACATCAAGTGCATATGCGGCTGCTCGATGTTGTCCTTGGTCAAAGGCGTATGCACGGCCAGCGTATAGGCAAAGCGCTCACCCATCAGCTCCCGCGCTGCTTCGCGGGCCAGCTCGTTCCGCTCACTCGGCGCAAGCTCCCGAGGGAGGGCGATCTGGAGCTCTGTATAGGCGCGGCCATTCTTACGCTCGAAGTCGTCCGCCGCCTGCCAGAACGCGTATGCGTTCTCTTCCGCAAAGTGGGGCATGTTGCCCGATTCGACCAGCTCAAGGCCGCCGCGCTCCTGATACTGCCCGTCGCGGGTGATGTAGTGCGCGTGGGCCGCCGCCGGGGGCGCGGTGCTGGACGATTTCATCACGACGTGGACGATGGCCAAAGAGGGAGAGCCTTTGCGGTTGCGGTTGTTCTTGCCGTTGCGGTTGCCGTTGTCTTTGCTTTTCGCGATACGTTTGTGCGCAGCACAAACTAGGTATCGCGCATTGGGTGTTTACGCCGTTTACGCTGCCTGAGGTTTTGATTGTATGCTGGAACGCATGCCCAAGGCCAATCCCAAGAGTATCCAAGAGCTAGAGGCTCAAAAGAAAGCCATCCGCGATGCCGCCGCCGCTGAAGTCGCTGCCATCCGCAAGGCTACCGCAGCCAGGATCATTGCACTTAAGACCTCCGAGCGCCGTTTGCGGGCACTCGACATCCGCGAACAGAAGCGCCGTGACAACCATGCCAAGATCCTCGTCGGTGTGGCCATGATCCATCAATGTCAGAGTTCGGAGGCGTCCGCTGCTAAGTTCAAGGGCCTGCTCGAAGAGTTCTATTCGGATTCACCGGAGCGGCTGAAAAATGCCCTCTATGGACTGTCGCTGGTGGTCAAGAAGCCGAGCAGTGATCAGGAGCAGGACTAGAGATGAGCGGAGTATCCGAGGACACCATTCGCATGGTGCTTCTGAAGGTTGAGGCTCATGCAGCATTGACGCAAGCCGTCGCGGCAATTGTGAGTACTCTAATCGCAACTGCCGCTCTCATCTATGCGGTGCGTTCGTTGAATGCGCTACAGCGTCAGACCGAAGCATCAATCTCACTTACGACAGAAACGTTCCGCCCCATCATTGAAGTTTTAGGCGGAACATTAGGCGCTACGAGCACTCTTCAATTTGTCAACAAAGGTAACGGAGCTGCTCTGAACTTCCGTTGGCGCGTAGATCAAACGCCTGAGCGATGGCGTGGATACAAGTCCAACATCATCGCTTCCAAAGAACAAGGTGATCTTCGAGGAGAGTTCGAGTGGCAGAAAGGCCTGATACTTTCTTACAACTCCGTCGCACATCGGGATGAACTGCTGACCTATGTGAAGTTTGAGTCTTCGGGATCAGTTTCCAATCAACACGAAGTTCGGCAGGGCGCGGCGGTGACACGGCTGGGATGGACGCTGCTCGATCCCAAGCTGGCGGTGCCGGGCTTCCACACCGCCTTTGTGGCAATGCAGCCCTGGCGAGCCCGCGTAAGACATTGGCGGCGATTGAAGACCGGCAAGGAACGTCGTCTGTGATCGAGGGTTCGGAGACCCTCAAATTGAGCTATGGAAAAACGGCGGCCTCTAGCCGCCTTGGACGCCGCTGAAAGCGCCGCCCACTTTGCCCACAGCTCCGGCGACGGTGACGGTGAACTCTATGAACTAGTCTGCTGCGTATCAGACTCACCCTCTTTGAGGGTTCCGCGCCCGACGGTACCGTCACGCTGGGCGTCTTGGAACCCTTTCAAAATCGCGGCTCTACCTTCGGTGGAGTCCCACCACTCCGCTTCTTCCTGCTCGCTCCTGAACTCAGGTGTGTTCAGCATCTTCGGCATGGGAAATTATCTCCGTGAGGGCGAGTGCTTCTGGGCCTCGACGTAGGCCCGGAGCACGGCATTCATGCGGGTCAGATGCCCTTTCCCATTGGCTTTGAACCAGTCCACCACATCGCTATCCAGGCGCAGATGTACCGAGGTCTTCCCTGCCGGCATGACGACGCGGGCGCTACTCCAAAACTCCGCGCCTAAGGATTCGGCTTCGGGAGCATCGGGACTGGTCTGGTCCTGGCCGCGTTCGCGCATAGCCTTGATCTGGCTAAGGGAGTGCCGCACGGTAGTAGATTTCTCGTTCATCCTTGCTCGCTTTCTGGGCGCTGATGATGCGGATGAGCCTGTCGCCCTGGTAGGTAAACACCACGCGAAAGACTCCCGCGTCTGCCCTGCCGAGAGCGATCCAGCGGACCTCACCATAGTCTTCCCGGTCGTCGATCCGCTCCAGAATTTCGTTGGCGAAGACCTCGGCAGCCGTTAGGAACGAAACACGGTGCTTGGCGAGATTGGCGGCGGCCTTGTCTTCGTCCCACTCGAACTCCAGCTCCACGCCTGTTCACTCTCAAGGTTATGATACACGATTGTGTACACAAACAACCCACGGCTACCTAATAATGAAGGATCAATGTAGTAACATTTCTACATTAGTTCAAGGAGGCGAGCCATGGCGATCACGACCCTATCCAGCCGGGAGTTCAATCAGGACACTAGCCGGGCCAAGAAGGCCTCTTCCAAGGGTCCGGTATTCATCACGGACCGGGGCAAGCCTGCCCATGTGCTGCTGAGCATGGAGGAGTACCAACGCCTTTCCGGCCAGCGCCGGAACATTGTGGAAGCCCTATCCATGCCAGGCCTCGCAGAATTCGAGTTCGAACCGCCCAAGCTTCAGATCTCTGTAAAGCCAGCGGACTTCTCCTGATGTACCTACTCGACACCAACGTTCTTTCCGAGCTGCGCAAGGCGGGCGATGGCAAAGCCGACGCTAACGTCACCACTTGGTTATCCAGCGTGGATGCTGGAACCCTGTACGTCTCCGCCATGACTCTGATGGAGATCGAGCTGGGCATCCTCCGGATCGAACGGCGCGACGCTGCTCAGGGAACTCGTCTGCGAACCTGGATGACACATCACGTTCTGCCTGAGTTTCAGAATCGTACCCTGGCCGTCGATACGGCGGTGGCGCTTCGCTGTGCTTCCCTCCATGTGCCGGACCCACGTGCTGAACGGGATGCCTTGATCGCAGCGACGGCCCTGGTGCATGGCATGACGGTCGTGACCCGGAACCTGGGGGACTTCGAGGCTACCGGGGGTCCGCTTCTGAATCCCTGGGACGCTCGCTGATCGTCTTTGCGTCCAGTTCGGCCATAGCTTCCTGCTTGAGCTTTTCCCGCTTCTCGGGAGACGCCTTGTGCTTCAGATTTGCCCAAGGCGTGGCTCCTGACGGTGCGGTGACCCCATGGCCCTCACACTTCCCTTCCGTGTACGCCTTGGCCTCCTCCAGCCCTCGCCTGATCTTTTGAAACGCACTCTCGCTCATGGGTGGCCTATTTTTCTGTCCGTTGCGCTTCCCGTTCGGCCAGATGTTGACGCAGGCCATTGGAGATGTAAGCCCGGATCAGAGCCTTATACCCTCCAAAGCCGAGCGATGGGGCGATTTCCTTCAGATCCTCGATGACGTGATCGGGCAACTGGAGCGAGATCTGGGTGATGGCCTTGCCCGGCTGCATGTTGCGCCCGATGCGTTCGCTCATTGTCATGTCGTCTGTTCCCGTCACCGTTTCACCGTCCCGGTAGAAGACACCCCACCGAGCTCCCCTTCCCTGTTCTTCGGTCAGCTCCGGATGTCGCTGTAGTCGATCTCGCTCTCAGGGCATGCCGCCAAAGCCTTTAGATTGCCCTCCTAATGTCCGTGAGAAATGGCAAGGTTTCTAGGGTATAGCTGCTCTTCATTGGCCTATCAATGCATTTGTTCGGAGCTGACCGATAGTGTTTCACCGTACTGCTAGACCGGAAGTGATCTTGAGAATCACACCACCTTCGGTCCAAACTGAAACAGCCTCCGAAGCTGTTTTAAGCATGACAAATCGCAATTAGCAGATTCATAGTCACCGGCTTGACCGACTACCGGGGTACAGAAAGAACTACCGGATACTACCGGATATATAGAGGCACCCTTTTATGCGTAGATTCGGCACCCTTTTATGCGTGGAAAACGTGAAAACCGACCGTTCTAGCGGCACCCTTTTATGCGTGGAAAAAATCAGGATTCGCCCTAATTGTGCAAAACGCGAGGTGCGGAGATGATTTTCTGGACCGGGGGTGGAGAGTACCGCAGCTCCAAGCGCCCATCGGTCGTTGAATCCACTTTGGCCTCCCGGTAGACAGTCAAAACTTTGCGTAAGGCCTCCCGGAAGTCGTCACGAAACTTCTTCGGACTGTTGTACTCGGGGCCAAACTGAATCTGCAGGGCGCTCCACGAGATCAGCGCGGGCTTGTTCCGAGGTATGCGGCAGAGTCGATGTGCGAGCCATGTATAGACGTCGAGGGCCATGGCGGACTGCTGAAGGGCTCGGATGGCACGGGCGTCGAGTGGAAGGGCATTCTCACTCATCAGGCTTTCGTAAAAGTCGCTGCCAAGGGTGATGGTGGTCGGCCAAAGAACCCGTTGCTCTGGGTCCTTGGGAAACCACACGTCATAGCGCTGAATGGGGGATGAGGGGTTGAGCATGGAAACCTTCTCGTCATCCTGAAAGAGAAGCTGCATGCGCGTGGCGGCCAAGCGGTTGAGCTGGTCCTTGAATCGCGTAATGCTGCCCGTCTTTCCTCCTGTCACACCCAGCCCAAGGTCACGCATGAAAGCGCTCATGCTGTGAGCGATCTCCACCTGGGGGGTCTTCTGGAGCTTGGCTGCGGTGCATAGGTGAATCATCAGCAGGCGCGGTTTGGCCCCGTAGGGGATGCCCTGCAGGGCGGGCCGGCGCGTCTGGGGGTCCAAAAGCACCCCTGGAGTAAGTACCAGAGAGGTGCGGCCATTGATCTTTTCGTAGAACGGGGTTCCTGGAGCCAACTCGCAATAGGGCAAGCCACACTGCGCCAGAACCACATGGAGGTAGCGCAACTCGGCGGCATCTTCACCGTAAATTGCGGCTGTCGCTTCCATGAAGCGTTCTTTAGCTGGAGAGACCTTGGGCGAAGCCTCTAGCTGTAAACCCGGTAAAGCAGACTGTTCGCTGATAGGTCTTCGCGGCATATCAGGCCTTTTGGTTCTTCATGTATGCATGAAAACATGCAAGCATGAAATCACTCACAGTTGGAAAATCCATCTGAATGGCGGCCAGCTTTACGGCCTTCACATCCTCGGTGGGCCAACGCACCTGTAGGGGCTCCCGCTCTATCTTGGGAGCGGCCTTCCCACGCTTAGGCTCCTCCACTGATGAAGCTTTCACCTGCGCCGCCTGGGGGACGGACGGCACGACGGCCAGCGTATCCGGGTGCAACTCAAGAGCCTTAGCCATGCGCGACTACCTCCCTGCTCTTCTGCATGTTTTCATGCAAACATGATTTTATGTTTCTCCACAAAGCGGCAATTTCCTTGGCTGCCGCGCCTTTTGGCTCCGCTTCGGTGATCGTTTGTCCTTGCGCGTACGGAGCTTTGTAAGCCGTCCGGTCATTCACGAACGTCTCCGCGACCTCGCCGTGCTTGGAAAGTACTGCCGCAGCCTGGGCAGTGATGAGCGTGTTTGCTTTGACTCGGGTGAGGACAAACAGGAAGGGAACGCTGGTCTCCTTGAGAGATTGAACGGTCATCGGGGCCGCCGTTAGATCGTCCTCGCTCGCCTGGACAGGGAAGATCACGAAATCGGCCAGCCTGAAAAGATCCTTGGCAATGTCGATCCGGCCTGAAGCCGTGTCGATGATGCAGTACGCCGCCCCATGCCCACGTAAAAGATTCAGCCCTTTCCGAAGCCCCTCAAAAGGAATCTCGACCCGCTGAGGAATCTCGGATTCCCGCTTGGTGTGCCAGGCAGTCAAGCTCCCTTGCGGGTCGGTGTCGACCAGAAACACTGGACCATCGCCGGCGCGTTCCGCTTCGACGGCAAGATGCTTCGCGAGCATCGTCTTACCGCTGCCACCCTTCTGAGAATTGATTACGATTGTTTGCATGATTTCATGCTCCTATCACTGCATGAATTCATGCTGCTGAATTTCATGCTTGCATGCAAGCGTGAAATTCAAATGGGAATCGAATATACCAACTCCCCCTACGGATGAGGGACGGATTTCGACCTCTTTTTGGAGGAACTAGTCTTAGCTTTTCGTCTGGGACGAG
>CAXTRM010000075.1:12030-13511 GCA_964246625.1 uncultured Acidobacteriaceae bacterium | reverse complement strand
CATGCCGACCATCGCACCCCCTTCGACGACGGGAACAAACTCACCGGCACCCAGGGCCGTTGCGCGGCGCAGAGCTTCCCCGAGTTTTTCGCCGGGCGCAACAGCCTGAAAGGTCCGCGACATCGCCCCCTGAAGAAAGCCGTCCCCCTCGGTGCGAAGACGGAGGGAAAGAGCAGACCGTGAAATCCAACCGACGAGCCGATCTCCGCGCAGAACGGGGAAGAGCTCCTGGGTAGTTTGTGTCGCTTGCCGGAGCGCATCGCGGAGGGTTGTGGAGGCATTAAGGGGCTTGTACTCCATCAACATGACGTCACGCACGTTGATGGACAGGGCTTCAGTGGAACCCAAGCGTGAGGCGCGATTGAGGTAGCCGGTGAGCAGGAACGTGACCCCCAGGAGCACCGGCCAGAGCAAGCCGAAGATGATTCCCGAGACGACAAAGGCGAGAGCAAACGCTGTGCTGAGCCCGAAGGCGGTGGTCGCCTGTGGGGACTTCAGCATTGGGGTAGAGGTTTCCTTGTAGGGAGACTGTGGCCGCAACAGTCCCCGGGTCGGCAAGGCCGCCGAGGGCAGCAGGTTCACGACGCCAATGACTACCTGAAGCCAAACGGCACTGCGCAGGATGTGTTCGATGGTGATCCAAGGCTGACTGAGCAGTTGCACGCGAGGATCAATGCCGTAGGCGAAGCCCAGCAGAAGCAGGGCCATTAGAAAGTTTGTGGCGGAGCCAACTACGCCCATGAGGCGCGTGGCCTGCGCGGACGGGGCGCTGCCCTGCCGCGATCCCAGAGCCATGACGCCGCCGATGGGCAAAAGAAAGAGTGCTCGCAAGGGCAGGCCGAGGTAGGCGGCGGCGATTGCACGGGCGATCTCACGCAGGAGAACAGCGGCGGCGAGGGCGAGCCAAAGGGCGATGCCGCGCGACGGGCTGCCTGTCGTGGCGGCAGAGTAGCCCGCGGCGAAGACCAGCAGGAGAACCAAGGAGATGTGAACGCGTACCTGCACGCCCAGCCATCGTCCCGCAGGAAAGGAAAGATGCAGCACCTCTTGATTGTAGGGCTGCGGAGGATGCAGAGTTCACCGGGCGCACAGATCGCGTTTGGCGAGGAGAAGAGCTCCCACTATGCTCGAAAGCGTGCGTGTGATTGGTGGTGCGCTCCGTTCCCGTCGCCTTGTGGCTCCCGCGGGCAGCTCGACACGACCGACCAGCGACCGTTTGCGCGAAACGCTGTTCAATGTGCTGGGTCAGAGGGTCGCCACGTCGCGCTTTGCGGATTTGTATGCCGGGTCAGGCGCTGTGGGCGTTGAGGCACTGAGTCGAGGTGCAGGCTCGTGCCTGTTTGTTGAGCAGAGCCCGGCAGCTATGCGCGTGCTGCAGAAGAACCTGGAGTCCCTGGCTCTACGAGGTCTGTCCGTGATGGAAGGGTGCCCGGTACAGCGTGCCCTTCTGGAGGCAGCGCGGCAGGGGAAGAGGTTCGATC
>CAXTRM010000075.1:4547-12020 GCA_964246625.1 uncultured Acidobacteriaceae bacterium | reverse complement strand
CCCTATGAGGCCGCCGAGGAGTACCGATCCACGCTGGACCTCCTTGGCAAGCAACACGGCGTGATGCTCGCCAAGGGTGCCCTTGTCGTGGCCGAGCACGCAAAACGGAACTCGCTGGCAGACCGGTATGGAGCTCTTTTGCGCAAGCGGCTGCTGGAACAGGGTGATGCCGCACTGAGCTTCTATGAGGTGGAGCCAGACTCTCAAGAGGAAGACCGGTGACCGCCTCCCTGGTGTTGGCCCGTGCGGAGATCCACCGTGAAGGGGACCTCCTGATCGGAGAACATGTCCCAGCCAAAGCCGGGCAGGTGCTCGCCGACCGCGGGATCGAGGGTGAGGCCTTCCCAGCTCAGGCGCGCTGTCCGCCAGCGCACGCCTTCCGGACCCAGCGCGAGGATGTCGTGGAAGCCGGTAAGCAGGAGCAGCTGGAGAGCAGGCACCGCGACAACGCCCGTCACCGGCCGCTGTTCAAGCAGATCCGCGGCTTCGGGATGAACGGTGTCGAGGCGATAGGCGTAACCTCCGGCCACGGCAAGGAGATGATCCGGGGAGGGACACGACCACACCCCGGAGGGAAGGGCCGCGTCGCGAAACCCCAAAGCGCAAGTGGCAAGAAATGTGCCACCGGATGAGGGTTTGACGGAGACGAACAGAGCCCCGCGATGAATCGCGTCTTCTTCACCCGGTACATGCCTTGGATAGAGATACTGCCGCGACGGGGCGATCAGAGGAGCGGCGGGCAAGATTTCCGCCGACCAGGTGTGTGGGAACAGATCAAGGGTGAGCTGCGGTGTCAACGAAGATGCTCCCATCCGCCAGGGGCAAGGGGTATTGCTTCGCCGTTGCTTTCCCGAAGCAGAACACGGGGTCGATCCTGCTCGCACGTGACGATGCGACCGATCTCGGTGACGGGGATGGACCCAAGAGTTCGGGGCATCTCCTTTCCGTCCGGGGCTGTAAAGAGGAGTTCGTAATCTTCCCCGCCGTGCAGGGCCATAGGCAGAGCTGCCTGCGGACCTCGAGCCGAGAGCAGCCCGTGGAGGGGCAGCCGGGCAGCCTCGATCGCAGCACACACGCCCGAGGCTACGCAAAGGTGATACAGATCGGTGGAGAGGCCGTCGCTGAGGTCGATGGCCGCTGTTGCGAGAGCTCCCTCGAGCAGGATCTGCCCTGCCGCCAACCTGGGATCCGGGAAATGATGCGGTTGGTCTGGCCCTGGATGTTGGGGGCTGGGCTGGTGGGGAACGGAGGCTTCGATCAAATCGGCCAGTTGGGCTGCAGCACCGCCCAACGCCCCCGTTACGAAGATACGGTCGCCAACGCGAGCGCCATCCCGGCGCAAAGCCTTGCCCTGGGGCACCACGCCCAGCAGGACGACATCGGCAATTACATGGTCGGAGGGCGATTCCGCTGTGTCGCCACCAGCGAGTGGCACGGAGGCCTGGGCGGCAAGGGCGAGAAAACCATCCAGAAAGCGATCCAGCCAGGAGGCATCCTGTGCCACATCCCGAGGCAGAGCCATAGAGAGAAAGGCAGCCAAGGGACGGGCGCCCATGGCGGCGAGGTCACTGAGGCCGCGCGCCAGCGTTCGGTGGCCGATGGCCTGAGCGCTGTGCCAATCCCTTCGAAAGTGCCGGCCTTCCAGGGAGAGGTCCGTGGTGACGACGACCTCCTCACCGGAGCCGGGCCGCAGAATGGCGCAGTCATCCCCGATCCCCAAACGGAGGGCGGGTGGGAGGCCACCCGGTTGTGCACTGGACCGGCGCTGGATCAGCCGGATCAGGTCGAGCTCTCCACGAGGCTGGACGCCCTTGGCAGCGGCTGCAAGGGGTGGATGCGTCTTAGCTGCCATGGTGTCAGCATAGCCGGGCGGCTCGGTAGAGCCTCAGAGGAACGAGGTGATGGGAACCGGATAGACCTATTCGCATTGCCGGTAACCGTTCCCTCCATTACCATCGGTAAGTGGATCTGCCACGTCGTCTGCACCTGGACGGGCGGTGCACTTCTTTGTAGGCACGCAATCCAGCATACGGGCCAAGTACGGTATCTATGGGCAAGCGCTACCTCGTTTATGTCACGCGATCAGAGAACGGCGACACGGATCGTATATCGATTCCCATGCGCTATGTCTACGTGTTTCTGGCCTCAGCCCTGGTAGGCATGTTCACGATCGCCGGACTGGCGGGATCGTATGGGCGGATGTGGGCCAAGGCAGAAACCACGAATCGCCTCAGGCATGAGTTGGCGCAGAGCCGGAGCAACTACGCGCATCTTGAGAAGACCGCACATGAGCGGGATGTGCAGGCGGCGAGTCTCGGGTCGTTGGCGACGGAGGTTTCCGCCATTTATGGCCTGACAGCGGGTAAGCTGACCTTTGCCCATGGCCGCGCGTTGCGCGCCGGCAAGGCAGCTTCCGCAGCCGGCAAGGCTCAAGCGCCCCTGACCGATGTGGCCAGCTTCAACGATGACAGTTACTACAAGTCGCTGGACACCTTTTACGCCTTGCGGAACACGGCGCGAGAGGGCATTGCGCCGCCAGCGTCTCCGGTGAACCAGAATCTGGGTGCAAGGGGCGCGCTGGGCGACCTGGCAGGCGGCCTGGACCTGGGGACGACACTGTCAGGCAGCAACGTTCCGGACATGTGGCCCATCCTCGGACCGATCAACTCCGGTTTTGGTCAGCGTGAAGACCCAATTCTTGGGTTCGGCACCGGTGAGTTCCACAAGGGCGTCGACATCGGATCTCCAAACGGCACACCCGTCCACGCCCCTGCAGCAGGTCGGGTCGTGAAGGCGGGCCTTGGATCCGGCTACGGCAACGAGATCGAGATCGATCATGGAAACAGCATTGTTACGGTGTATGGACACCTGTCCGGCTTCAATGTGGCTACAGGGCAACAGGTCGTCAAGGGCGAAGTGATCGGCTATGTGGGGCACACAGGCCGGGTGACGGGCCCGCACCTGCACTACGAGGTCCAGGTGCGTGGCATCGCGGTCAATCCGCACAGGTATCTCCGGACGACCATGGCCGATCTGGGTGGAGGAACCCCCTCCGGTCTCTAAGGAGGTGTCAGAGCGAACGGAGCTGCTGCGGCTTCGCGGTCAAGCAAGGCGCGCTTACGTTCCAGGCCCCACCGATAGCCGCAGAGCTGGCCGTCTCGGCGTACCACGCGATGACAAGGGACAAGAACAGCCAAGTGGTTGGCGGCAACGGCACCTCGAACAGCTCTGATTGAGGTAGAGCTGCCGAGACGCGAGGCCAAGTCCGTGTACGCGATGGTGGCTCCAGGCGGCACTGTTTGGAGCTCCTGCCACACGCGAACCTGGAATGGCGTGCCCTGGAGGTCAAGGGGCAACGTGCAGGCTGACGCTGGGTACTCGATCTTATGGATCACCTCACGCAGCACTGGCCCTAAAGGAGCACACTGTTCGGTATGGCTGGCCCGCGGAAAACGCCTGTGGAGATCGGCACATAGCTCATGGTGGGTAAGGCCGAGCAACACGGCACAGACGCCCTGATCGGTCACGGCGGCCAGCACAGCACCCAAGCTAGTGGTGCCGAGGACGAACTGCAGCGGAGTCGTGGCCTGTTCGGGTTGTCGATGTCCGGGGAGGGCAGTCATTTCCCTGAGTGTAGAGCGTCCTTGGTCAGAAGGCTCCACCTCTCACGGGATCACCATATATCGCAAATTGCGATATAATCAAGTCAGGTCGCAATGACGTCATGAAGCTTGGCGATAAACTTCGATTTCTGCGCGAGATGGAAGGTAACCTCCGAGGGCTGGGTAGAGCCATGACTCAGGGTGAGTTGGTACGTCTGTTGCGTGAGGAACGCGGCGAACCGCTGAGTCAGAGCTACCTTTCGCAGATCGAGTCGGGGAGTCGCCCGCACCTCACCAACACATCCCGATCGATTCTGGCGCGGTTTTTCAAGGTGCATCCCGGCTACCTGGTGGATGATCCCGAGGGGTACCATGCGGAGTTGCTGTCAGATGCACGCTTCAGCGAAGACCAGCTTGACCTTTGGCTGGTGGGTGGAGCGGAGCGCTTTCGCAAGGACCCCGAGTTGCGACGCGCGCTGCTGGCAGTGGCGCGGCACGAGGACTCACGTGAATGTTTGCTGCTGCTGGAAGGTTTGTTAGAGGCGCCGAAGCTTGCAGGGCGCTTGCTGGAGTTGCTGCGGCTGCATCTTCATGCGGAGGATACAGCTCATGTGGCCGAGGTATCGGGTGCGCCTGTGCCCGGATCTGTCTTGGATCGTTTTCCTAAAGGATCTTTCTGATGACGCATGCGATCGCGCACTTCGATTGGACTGCTGTTTACCTGACCTGCTTCAGCGTTGGTCTTGTACTGAGCGTGCTTGCCTTTGCAGGTGGTTTTCTGCACCTGCACGTGGGTCACTGGCACTTCGGAGGGCATGGCCACCTCCTTACCAAGGCGGGCAGCAACAGCCATATGACGACGCAGATGGCCCCGGTGAATGGCTTCACCGTGGTTGCATTCCTGTGCTGGTTTGGCGGTACAGGGTTTCTGCTTACGCATGGCCGTGTTCTTGCGTGGAGTGTGGTGCTTGGGTTCGCCGGGCTGAGTGGCTTGGCGGGCGCAGGTCTGGTGTTTTGGTTCCTGACCCGGGTCCTGCTGCCTCGAGAGCAGACCCTGGAGCCAGCGGACACGCCCCTGGTCGGTGTACTTGGACGTGTGATCGCGCCGGTGCCGCGGAACGGGGTTGGGGAGATGCTCTACACCCAGAACGGCGCACGTCGGTCCATGCCGATTTGTGCAGAGGATGGCATAGCAATTGGCAAGAACGCGGAGGTCGTGGTGCTTCGCTACCAGCGCGGGATCGGCTATGTGCGCCGGTGGGATGAGTTGCAGCAAAGTCTGCTGGGGGACGATGCCCCGGCAACGCACAGCGCCGATTAGGCCTGCGCGCCTGCCATGCGCGTAACAGCGGATGGTACGTCATCACGCAGCGATCACAAAGCACCCTGCAGGAACCCTCTTTGGAGAGAGGAGTCCATGTTACACAACATCTATTTCGTCACAGTGGGACTGATTGTCGTTGTTACCCTCCTTTTGATGGCGGCTTTGGCCCGCTTGTTCCGCAAGGCCGGACCGAACGAGGCGCTGATTGTGTACGGTATGCGCGGCCAGCGCGTGGTGAAAGGGCACGGCACCTTTCTGTTTCCCATGGTGGAGCATGCCCGTCTGCTTTCCCTGGAGCTGATGAGCTTCGATGTGGCGCCGCAGCAGGATCTGTACACCAAGCAAGGTGTGGCAGTTACAGTCGAGGCTGTCGCGCAGATCAAGGTGCGCTCGGATGCGGAGTCGATTATGACCTCAGCTGAGCAGTTTTTATCCAAGTCGCCGATAGAGCGCGAAGGTCTGATTCGGCTGGTAATGGAAGGGCATCTGCGGGGCATCATCGGTCAACTGACCGTGGAGCAGATTGTGAAGGAGCCTGAAATGGTGGGCGAACGCATGCGCGCCACCTGTTCGGACGACCTCAGCAAGATGGGGCTTGAGGTGGTCAGCTTCACCATCAAGGAGGTGCGGGATAAGAACGAGTACATCACCAACATGGGCCGACCGGATGTTGCAAGGATTCGGCGCGATGCTGAGATCGCTTCGGCTGAAGCCGAGCGAGATACGGCCATCAAGCGCGCGATTGCACTACGTGAGGCGGCGGTTGCCAAGGCCGCGGCAGATCAGGAACGTGTTCTTGCAGAGACCATGTCGCTTGGCAAACAGGCCGAGGCCCAACGCGACCTTGACATCCAAAGAGCGCAATTCGCGGAGCAGAGCCGACGGCAGCAGGCGCAGGCTGACAAAGCGTACGAACTGCAGACCAACGTGATGCAGCAGCAGGTCATTGCAGAGCAGGTCAAGGTGCAACAGATCGAGAAAGAGGCGCAGGTCAAAGTGCAGGAGGCCGAGATTCAGCGCAATGAGCGCGAGTTGATCGCGACCGTGCTGAAGCGTTCTGAGATTGAGAAGAAGCGGATCGAGAACATGGCAACGGCCGAGCGATCGCGCCTGATTGCCGAGGCGGAGGGTAAGGCGCAGGCGATCCGTACCCAGGGCGAAGCGGAGGCTTCCATCATCTTTCAGAAGGGCGAGGCCGAAGCCAAGGCAATGAATGTAAAGGCAGAGGCATACCAGGAGTGGACGCAGGCCGCTGTGGTCGACAAGCTGCTGACCAATATGGCCGATGTCGTCCGTGCCATGGCAGAGCCACTGTCCAAGGTGGACAAGGTCACCATTATTTCCACGGGAGACTCGGATGGGGTCGGAGTAAGCAAGCTGACCGGGGATCTGACAAAGATTGCTGCTCAGGTTCCCGCGCTGTTTGAGGCTTTGAGCGGGATGAAGATGAGTGATCTTATGAACAACGTGAAAGGGATGGCGCCGCGCTCGGATGAGCCGGGCAGCCACCCCAAAGCGGTGACGTTGGATGGCAACATAAAAGCAAACTAGGCAGGGAAGCAGCCGAGGCGAGTCCAATGGATTCGCCTCGGCTGCAGATGAAGAGGTTATCCATGCCCCTGATGGAACGGGTTGGAACACTGTTACGTGTTGATGTAGATGAGCTCCTGGATCGCGCGGAAGATCCGGAACAGACAATACGTCAGTTGCTGTTGGATATGGAAAACCAGCTCTTACAGGTAAAGACGCAAGTTGCTATGACCTTGGCTGACCAGCATATGCTCGAGAAGAGACAGCATGAGCAGGAGGCGAGGATTGCCGCGTGGCACCGAAGAGCTGAGCGTGCAGCAGTAGACGGGAATGATGCGCTGGCCCGTGCCGCGCTGGAGCGCATGCTGACACAGGAAACGATGCACGACGCTCTACGGGCGCGAGCGGCAGACCAACGCGCAGAGGTTGATGCGTTGCGCGTCATGTATGTCCGTTTGCAGGAGAAGATTGCCGGGACAGGTGTGCGTGAGGTGCGGTCGGCCCGGTATCGTGTTGCGGGTGCAAAGATGCAAGCCGGATCAGTCCAGGAAGACATGGCGCTGATACGCGGCCTGAAACATAAAAGAGCCCGCGCGAGGGACGCACGAAGTCCCGCTCAGGTCCACCAGACTTCGGAAGTACATGACTTGGTCGAGCAGGAGTTGGTTCGATCGGAAGCCGAGGACAAGGTGGATCTGCTGCTTGTTGAACTTAAGGAGCGATGCGCACGTTTGCGGCGGACGGGCTGATCAGCTCAGAGCAGGCGCCAAAGGATTGAAACAACTGTGAGTTTACGCACGGTACACGCCATCCGGTACATCACCTCCCTGCGGGAGGGGGGTTCGTTACCAGCCCTTGTGGAAGCTGACGACGGAAAGACCTACGTCACCAAGCTGCGAGGCGCGGGCCAAGGTGCCCTGGCGCTTGTGGCGGAGGTGCTTACGGGTGAGATCGCCCGAGCGATGGCATTACCCGTACCGGAGATTGTGCTGGTCTTCTTGGACGATGCTTTTGGCC
>CAXTRM010000075.1:0-4537 GCA_964246625.1 uncultured Acidobacteriaceae bacterium | reverse complement strand
CCGGCAGGAGCCCGACCCAGAGATCCAGGATCTTTTCAAGGCGTCACGGGGATGCAATGTGGGTCTTGAGTTTCTGCCCTCCGTCACTGTGTTCGATCCGGCGAGCGGTGACAGGGCCGAGGCGGAGATCGCTTCTAGAACGGTGTGGCTGGATGCCTTCACACTCAACATCGACCGCACTGACCGCAACGCGAATTTGCTGGTGTGTCGTGGCGAGCTGTGGCTGATCGATCATGGTGCCTCCTTGTATTTTCATCACCACTGGGCAGGAGCTGAGGCGAAGATCGCGTCTCCTTTTCCGGCGATCCACGACCATGTGCTGCTGCCCTGGGCGGTAAAGATTGCGGAGGCCTCCGTCTTTGCGCACGGGCTTCTGAACGAAGCGAAGTTTCGGAGCCTCATCAACCTTGTGCCCAAGGCATGGTTGATCCGAGATGGCGAGGAGCGCACAGTGGAACAGGTGCGAGCGGCCTACCTCCGGTTCTTTCTACGGCGACTGGAGCTTTCCGCCATCTTTGAAGAGGAGATCACGCGTGGCCGAGGCTAGGGCATATAGTTATGCGGTCCTACGCGTTGTGCCTCGCGTGGAGCGGGATGAGTTCATCAACGCTGGCGTTATTCTCTTTTCTCAGGAGACCCGCTTTCTAGGCGCAAGGGTGTCACTGGATGAGAGGCGCCTTCATGCCCTGGCGTGTGAAGCAGATGCAGAGGTCGTGCAGCGGCATTTACAGGCTATTGTGAAGATCTGTGCGGGCGAGGTGGAGGCGGGAGTCATAGCCAAGCTTCCGCAGAAGGAGCGCTTCCATTGGCTGACGGCGCCGCGGAGCACAGTGTTGCAGATTTCTCCCATAAGGACGGGTCTTACCGCGGATCCTAGAGCGACGCTTGACCACCTATTAAGCGTCTTGGTTTTGTAGCACTGCGCCGGTCTACTTGTTTGTAAGCTGGCTTTGCACTGTGCAGTTTTGGAGGCGGTACTGGAAGTGGGCTGGACCCACAGCAACGGCCAGGGTCGCAGGGAGCTGAAATGTTCCAACCGGGCCGTAGCTGATGTCCATAGTGACATCGGTGGGCTGTGCTGTTGGGGGCTGCCGGTAGCTGCTCGCAAGACTGGTCACCATGAGGCCTTGCGGACCTTTGGTGAAGCTTGGCGTGATGTTGCTTTCGAGGCTCGCCGTTATGACATGGACTGATTTGAGCGTGAGGTCCTGCCCGAACTGCTCGGTGGCCAAGTCAGCTCCGGTACGAACGCTAACCTGATAGCCGTCGCTGGTCTTTTCCACCACAGATCGCTGGTCAGGTGTCATCAGATCGCCTGTAGCGAAGCCGTTCCAGCTTTGGAAGAAGCCAGACCACAGCTGCTGCATGCCATCGCGGATCTTACTTACGGATGCCCCGGTGGTGTCAGGTGCCGGGCTGGTTGCGTTCCAGTGCATCTCACCGCGGCCCCGCAGATCGTCATCGACACTCAGGTGAATAGACTCCAGGTACTTCAGGCGAGCATCGTCCTCTGGAACAGCCTGGTTACTCGCCTTCTGCATGAAGTCTTTCCAGTCAAACTGAACGTCACAGTGAAAGCTCTTTAGACCTGCATCGACGGGCGTGTAATAGAGGGAGCGAGCCTTAGCAACTGCCGATGCTGCGGCTTGTGCGGGCGCCGAGGAGGGCGCAACCGCTAAACCGGCGAGGAGGGCGAACTGGATCCGAGGGTGAAAGCTCATGCGCCCTCATGCTACCGCACTTCTGCCGAGACACTGCTGCGTGGGAGCAGGTTACCGGTCCTTCACTGCCAAATCTTCTGCCCGGCGCCGGAGCTCAATGAAGAGCGGCATAGAAAATGCCGCATGGGTAGACCAGGAGACGTGCCCTCGACGATTAACCAAGACGACATACGCTGCGTCCGGTTGAGTTGGCGTGTAGTCCGCAGCGAGCTTCCACGCCTCCTCCTGCTCGGTGAGCACAATGAAGTTCGGCTTCAGGACGTCAGGAACTTCGTGCTTGATGGCACGGAGAACGAAGGGCCGTACGAAGCCGGGCACCTCGGCGATCATGGCCGTGTCGTAGAACCCAATTTCCCCGGCTCGCGCGAGTTGGGTTCGGGTGGGTTTCTCCCAGGCTGTGGTTGCGTCCTGGGAGTGTCGCCCGAACCCTATAATGAGCACCGTCGCGCGTGCAGGAAGGTCTTTGGGTAGAGTGAGTGTTTGACCAGAGAGCGCCGTTACCTCGCCAGCAGGGATGGCCAAGTTGGTCTGAGTGGCGGCCTGCCTACTCTCGCCGAGAGCAAGTGCGAGCAGGGGTGCGAGGAGGGCACCTCTACCTGCCATTTGCTCCTGCCCCACTTCCAACGTAGCTAACGCGCCAGACGATGTTGGAGCCATCGTCACTGACCAGCAGCGCCCCATCCTTTGCTACTGTGACCCCAACGGGGCGACCCCACACCTTGCCTTCTGGCGTGACGAATCCCGTAAGGAAATCCTCGTATTCCCCGGTTGCCTTACCAGCTTTCAAGGGCACGTGAATGACCTCGTAGCCGGCTCGTACATGCTTGTTCCAGCTGCCGTGCTCGGCAGCGAAGGCGTCCCCGGTAAAGCCACTTGGGAAGGCGCCACCTTGCTGCGGGTAGAACGTCATTTCAAGCGAGGCGAAGTGGGGCTGGAGAATGACGTCCGGTGTCCGAACTTTGTCCTTCAACTCCGGGTGAGTGCCAAGAAGACGGGGATCCTGATGCCCGCCCATGTACCACCAGGGCCAGCCAAAAAAGCTGTTTTCAGGCACGCTGGAGATGTAGTCAGGCACTAGATTGTCGCCAAGACCGTCGCGCTCATTTGTTGAACACCAGAGCGCGCCCGTGATGGGGTTAACGGCTTCACCGACGCAGTTGCGAATACCCGATGCCCAGATCTTTACGAATTTGCCTTCTGGTGTGTACTCGAGCACATCGGCGCGGTGGAACTCGCGTGGGTGCGTGTCCGGGTCGTCGACATTGGAACCCGAACCTACACTCACGAACATGTGCTTGCCATCAAGGGAAAACTGCACATCACGGGTCCAATGCCCGCCGCCCCGAAGCTGGGCGTATCCAGGAAGAACGTCGACCACTGTTGTAGGCGCGCCTACCGCCTTCAAGTCCCCGGAATGGTAGGGAAAACGGACCAGGCTGGTGGTATTGGCCACGTAGACCCACTTGGGGTCTTTGGCAGGGTAAAAGGCTATGCCAAATGGATGGTCCAGCCCGGTAGCAAAGGTTTCACGGCTTTCCGCCTTACCGTCCGGACCCATGCCACGCAAAACAAGGACGGACCCTGCCTTTGAATCAGCAAGGAAGATATCACCGTTCGGAGCGGTGCGAAGAAGGCGTGGCTCTTGAAAGCCGCCTTCGGCGTAGATCTGCACTTTGAAACCGGCCGGAGCCTGCGGCATGGTGCCTGCCGGGCGAGGAACCATGTCGGCGCCATTATCAATCGAGGTATCCGGCATGGGCTGGGGCAGATCAGCTACGGTCAGGTGACGACGAACACCCGGATGTTCCCTGGTGTAATCGGTGAATGCGGCTTGGCCAGTGATGACATCCTGCTGCTGCGCGCCCATCTGTGGAACAGCGATGCAGGCAAATGAGGCAGCCGCAAGCGCCAGCGAGCCTTGGCGGAGCAAAGAATGAGAGAAGAACGGCAACATACGCAGTCTCCGGGACAGAAGATGACACTACTTTTCTTTGGATTTGATGCAGCAGGGAACTGATAGGAACAGCGGCCGCCTATTTGCTGCCGGATGGCAGCCGGTTACTGACCGGACCCAGCTTCAGCGGGGCAGAGGAGTCCTGCATCTGGGTGGCCTGGGTGACGCCGCTGCCAGAAAGTACCCTGGCAGCTTCAAAGGAGGCGCTTGCGGTCAACACGGCACGATCGGCCTGCTGTTCGACCTTCACGGAGCTTAGAACAGCGCGTAGGGCAGCATCGCGCGGATCCTGTGGACCGTTCGCGCTGGCCAACCCCCGGAGAACACTCAGGATATTGCCTACGGACTCAGCGGTATGTTGCGCGGCCAGTGTGTCTGGGGCAATTTCCTCTATACGCAGGTGTACGGCACTGGTGTAACGCAGACTTGCAATGAGTTCCGTGTCGACCGGAACTGGCAGGGAAAAGCCCATCACTGAAAGCAGGCCGCGCTGCCCGAAGGGGAGGCCGATCCGGCCGATGCCCCAGGCCTGCGAGAGTAGCGGAACCTGGCCGAAGCGCGCGGCCAGCAAGGAGGAGCCAGGCCGCCACAGGGCTGAGGCTCGCGAGCGGTCAAGGATAGAGTGAATTTGCTCCGGGGTGGGTGCATTGGAGGCTGCGACCGTGTCATAGGCCAGAATCGCCACCCGCAATGTCCGTCCGTCGATAGGGATGTTGTAGATGTCCCGGTCGCCATACGTTTCCGTCGCTTGCGCAAGCGCGGTGAGGTAGCGTCGCAGGCGACCAGCATCGAAGCGGCCGATGAAGACCTCGGAGTATGCCACGGCACCGTTTGGGCCGTGGATGTCAGGCATCCTGTGGAG
>CAXTRM010000074.1:5774-13590 GCA_964246625.1 uncultured Acidobacteriaceae bacterium | reverse complement strand
TCACTGTACCTTGCAGCGTGGTCGCATGCGCGCGAGATGGCGAGGCGTGCGTCGATTTCACACAGATATGAGGACGAGCCGGAGTTGGCAAGCCGAGCGCAGACCGCGGGTGTCCGCTTCAGCGTCGTGGCGGAAAACGTGGCGGAAGCGCCTACTGCGGTCATGATTCATCGTGGCTGGATGCAGTCGGAGCACCATCGGGACAATCTGCTGGATGCGCGGCTGGACCACGTTGCCATCAGCGTGCTGCGTCGTGACGGCCAGTTGTATGCGGTGGAGGACTTCGATCACGGAGTGGAGATGCTTCCCTATGCTGATCAGGAGAGGGCCGTTGCGAGCCTGCTAGCGGCCAGCGCTCCGCTATTCATTGGGGTTGCGAGCGCGGAGGCGCGTGCAACCTGTGAGATGGATGCGGGATTTGCTGGCAGCCGACGCCCGTGGTTCGTAGTGCGGTTTACGGCGAGCGAGCTGAACAGCCTGCCGGAGGCACTCACCACGCGGCTGGCCACTGGGAAGTACCATGAGGCACAGGTAGGCGCGTGTGCTTTGCGGGACAGCGGATCCTTCGCGGGCTATAACATTGCTGTGCTGCTGTACCCCTAGGCACAGCTGCTTTGACCGTCAAGGTGCGGTTTGCTATAAAGAGTTGAGCGCTGCCGTCCTGGCGGTGCGGTGAAGTCAGCGATCCTGAGTAGCTCAATGGCAGAGCATTCGGCTGTTAACCGAAGGGTTGTAGGTTCGAGTCCTACCTCAGGAGCCATCTTCCAACTTCCGACATAAGCAATTAGAAGGCAACTGGTTTCTCGCGCATCGTGCGCGACCAGGCTCATGCCTGTGTCCCTTCGCGGCTCCTGCGGGCCAAGGAGCTCCAGACAGGGGCGGCCCTGACAGAGAGCTTCGTGCTGAAGCGAGTTCCTGTTATTTTCAGGGCAGAGGTGGGCGTCTTGGCTGTGAGGGAACGACAGTGGATGGGGTGTTGGAGTGGGTGCCTTTTGGGGGTGGGACTGCTCTTTCTACCCAGCGCCAAGGCCTCGACGCGTCCCGTACCGCGGCAGTGCACCACAGACGTGAACGCCGCGCTTGCCGCGTTTGTGGCGGGTAACCAAGCGAGCGGCAAGGAAGCCGATCAGGACAACGTGATGGTTTGCGGGACGATGGCGCGGAATTCGTTCGGGCAGCATGCCGGCCATAGCGGACACGGAGCACACCAGATTCTTGTGGTGTCTGCACCGACCTCGAGTGGTGTCTTCCTGGTGGAGGTCGTTACGAACGATCAGCTGGACGGCACCGTGACGGCGAAGAAAGGAGACGCCGTGTTTGCTTACGGACAGGCGTACGTAGACGGGAAGCCCATTCGTGCGGGGGGTTTCACCGTCGTCGGGGGCGTGCATGAACCGCACTGCGCCACCCATGCCGGCGCGGACGATGGATGGGTAGTCGTTGCAGGCAAGCGCTATCCACCAGGGAGCTGCTCCGGTGCGCGCTAAAGGCAGGCGTTTCGACCCGGGAAGCAGCAGGAGCCGAGCGAGCGCTGTTGCGGCCGCGAGGTGGCGGGACGTTCAGGCCGAGGCGTGGCAGCGAGGGCCAGCCCGGTGAAGATCGTCATCTTTGGGCTGACTGTGTCGTCGTCGTGGGGCAATGGGCACGCAACACTCTGGCGATCTCTGATCCAGGCGCTGCTGCGCCGCGGCCATACGGTGACGTTTTACGAGAAGGATGTGCCCTACTATGCGAGCACGCGCGACCTGTGGCAGCTGCCCTCGGGTGGTTCTTTGCAGCTTTACCAGGAACTGGAGGATGTGCGAACGCAGGCGCAAGCGGAGTTGCGGGACGCCGATCTCGCCATGGTGACGAGCTACTGTCCGGACGGACCTGAGGCGGCCCGGCTTGTTCTTGAGTCTTGCCGGGGGGTGCGGGCGTTTTACGACATGGATACGCCGGTGACGCTGGACTGCCTACGGACCTCAAGCCCCGTTGCCTATCTGCCCTCCGAGGGACTCGGTGCCTTTGACCTGGTGTTCAGTTACACGGGGGGCCGGGCTTTGGAGGAGCTTCGCACAAGACTTGGCGCAAAAGCAGTGGCGCCCCTGTATGGCAGTGTGGATCCCGAGACGCACCGGCCGGTCGCCGCCACGGAGGCGTTTCGTGCACAACTCTCCTACCTGGGCACCTTCGCGGAGGATCGACAGCGAGGGGTTGAGACGCTGTTTGTGCAGCCGGCGAAGCGAAGTCCTGGTGCACGATTCCTGATCGGGGGCGCACAGTACCCGGAGACGTTCCCGTGGATGGAGAACATTTTCTTCACGGGACACCTGGAGCCAGCGCAGCACCCAGCATTTTTTTGTTCCAGCCGCGCAACCCTGAACGTGACACGTCGTGCCATGAAGGAGTACGGCTTTTGCCCTTCCGGCAGGCTGTTCGAGGCAGCGGCCTGCGGTGTTCCCCTGCTTACGGATGGATGGGAGGGTCTGGAGCAGTTCTTTACGCCGGGCAACGAGATCCTGCGGGTGGATACAGCCGAAGATGTGCTCCAGACGATATGCTTGTCCGACGTAGAACTGAGACGGGTGAGCGAAGCGGCACGGGACCGGGTGCTGCGGGAGCACACCAATGAACAACGCGCACTCGACCTGGAAGCGAGCCTGGAGGCTTTTGGACAGGACACGGCGCTGGTGACACGCGCGTAGGAGCGGCGAAGAAGACGATGTGGGGGATCATTCCGGCAGCAGGGGCGGGCAGCCGCATTCAACCGTTGGCGTTCTCAAAGGAACTGCTGCCGGTGGGCAGCCGGGTAGAGGGCGATAGCGAGCGGCCGCGGGCGGTTAGCGAGTACCTTGTGGAACGCATGATTCGTGGCGGCGCCGACAAGCTTTGCTTTGTGATCTCACCCGGCAAGACCGACATCCTGGAGTACTACGGGTCGCGGTTGTGGGGCGCGGACATCGCCTACGTCGTTCAGGGGCAGCCAGGCGGTCTGTGCGATGCGATCTTCCGGGCGTTGCCATTGATCCACCCTGAAGAGAGCGTGGTGATCGGGCTGCCGGATACCGTGTGGGCCCCGGAAGACGGACTAGCGCGCCTGCCGGACGATTGCCTTTCCTTTTTGCTGTTTCCTGTGGACCGACCCGAGTTGTTCGACGCCGTGGTGACCGATGCGGAGGGAGCCGTGCGCGAGATCCAGGTAAAGCAGAAGGGGGCGAGTTCGCCGTGGATCTGGGGCGCCATCAAGATGCCGGGCCACATCCTGCATGAGCTGTATGCGCTGTGGTGCCGACCGGAGCGACGCGACGAATACATGGGAACGCTTGTGAACGCGTGGCTGGTTGAGGGGGGCCGTGCTCAGGGCGTGCGACTGGGCGAGGCCTACGTAGATGTAGGTACGCTGCATGGGTACCGATCAGCGATACGACTACTGCAGGAGGGTATGCCGCTGGTTGCGGAGCAGCCCCAAGCAAAAGGAACGGAGAAGAAAGAACAGGATGATCGAAGCGCAATCGTTGCCGGGTGAACGTGCAGGGTCTGGCTTGACCGATGAAGAGTTGCGGCTACGGATCGAGGAGATCGGTCCGTGGTTTCACAATCTGCGGCTCCGCGGGATCGCGACCGCACCAGAGCACTTCCTTGGTAACTACCCCGAGGTGAAGTTTGAGAGTTTTCGCTCGGCTTTGCCGACGGACATGACCGGCAAGAGCGTGCTGGACATCGGATGCAACGCCGGGTTTTATTCCTTTGAGATGAAGCGTCGAGGAGCAGAACGGGTCGTCGGGGTCGACACGGACACTGGCTACCTGCGCCAGGCCCGGTTTGCGGCCGAGGTGATGAGCATGGACGTTGAGTTTCGGGAGATGGCTGTTTGGGACGTGGCCCAACTGGGCGAGCGGTTCGACCTGGTGATCTTTATGGGGGTGCTCTATCACCTGCGGCACCCGCTGCTTGCCCTGGACCTGATCCATGAGCACGTGGCTAAGGACATGCTGCTGTTCCAAAGCATGCAGCGGGGAAGCCGCGAGCTCGCGCACGTGGAAGAGGACTACGACTTCAACGAGCCGGCGCCCTTTGACGAACCGGGGTACCCCAAGATGCACTTCATCGAGCGGCGCTACTCCCATGATGAGACGAACTGGTGGGTGCCGAACCGCGCCTGCACAGAAGCGATGCTTCGGTCCTCCGGATTTTCGATCGAAGCGCAACCGGAGCACGAGGTGTACCTTTGCCGACGGCATCCGGTGCCGACCCCACCCGACGGACCGCATGTTGTGTACCCCGCGAAGACCTCGGCGCCAAGCGCTGCACGGTGATCAAAACGATCTCAGAGCTGCGTGGAGACGCACTGGCCGACCTTGCGGACAGCGCGCTTGCGGCAGAGCGGATCGGGGAGGCCCTTCGGCTCTTCGATCTCGCTGAACCGGAAGTGGCCGATCCGGACCGTTGTGCCGGTGGCCGCTGGATGGCCCACATGCTGGCAGGCAACCTGCAGGCGGCCTGGGGAGAGAGCGACGCGATACGACGGCGGGGAGCGCCGGATCCGCATCGGTTTTGGAATGGCGAGGACCTCAGGAAGCAACGGCTGATGCTGCGCAGCCTCCATGGCTTCGGTGACGCCGTCCAGATGTTTCGCTTTCTGCCTCGACTCAAGGAAAGGGTCGCGGAACTGATTGTGGAGGTGCCGCCCCGCCTGGTCGAGTTGGCGTCTTCCTTTGAGGGGATGGGGCAGGTGATCACATGGGGCCAGGGTGCACCGGCCGCGCCTCCGGAGTGGGACGTACAGATGGAGGTCATGGAG
This sequence comes from uncultured Acidobacteriaceae bacterium, assembly GCA_964246625.1. Taxonomy (GTDB): domain Bacteria; phylum Acidobacteriota; class Terriglobia; order Terriglobales; family Acidobacteriaceae; genus Granulicella. The sequence continues at coordinate 8,807 of CAXTRM010000074.1, read as the reverse complement.
CTGCCGTATGCCTTGCGGGTGTCCCTTGCGGATCTGGAACCCTGTCAAGGGTACCTGCGGCTTCCAGAGCAAGAGCGTGAACGGGTGCGGGAGACGCTAGGCCCGACGCGGAGACCACGGGTGGGCCTGGTCTGGTGCGCGGGTGTGTGGAACCCGTCCCGATCACTTCCGTTTGAAGAGCTTGAGCCGCTACTCGCGACCGAAGGACTCGAGTTTTGGAGTTTGCAAGGAGAGCCGGAGCGGGAGGCCTGGCGGTCAACGTACCAGGGTTGCAGCTGCAGGGATGTGTACAGCTGTGGCGATGGCCTGCTAGCGCTGGCTGCTGTGATTGAGCGGATGGATCTGGTAGTTACCGTGGACACACTGGCAGCCCACCTTGCAGGTGCGCTCGGCGTGCCCTGTTGGGTCCTGTTGCAGCACCGGGCAGACTGGCGCTGGATGTGCGGGCGCAGCGACTCTCCCTGGTACCCACGCCTACGGCTGCTACGCCAGCCCGAGGAGAGGAACTGGGCTGCCGTAGTACAGCAGGTGCGAGAAGGGCTGGAACACCTGGGCAGGACGGGTTTCCCGGTCGAAAGGAGAGCACAGTGAAGGCTGGAAGAGGACTTTCGCGGCGCTGGGACAGCTTTGACGCTTACCTGTTCGACATTGACGGTACCCTGCTGAACTGCCAGGATGCGGTGCACTATTTTGCTTTTTGCGATGCCCTGAGTGCCGTGGCGGGCAGGCCATTAGATTTGGATGGGGTGGTGACTCACGGCAGTACCGATGAGGCCATACTGCGGGACGCGTTTACGCTCGGCGGGGTGGAGGAGGCGGCGTGGCGGCCGCGGCTTCCGGAGATCCGGGACCGGGTGGGCGCACAGGTCGAAGCGAACCGGGAGCAGATGAGGATCGAGATCCTGCCCGGCGTTCGGGATGTCCTGAAGCACTTATCAGAGCGGGGAGCCTGGCTAGCGACCGCGACCGGCAATCTCGCCAGGGTGGGTGAGGTGAAGCTTGGCCAGTGCAACTTGCGGAAGTTCTTTCAGCAGGGCGGATGGAGCGATGGTTGCGAGAGCCGGCGGCAGGTCTTCCATCGAGCGTTGGTGGGGGTGCGTGCGCAGCTGGGGGAAGGTGCGACCGCGTGCGTTGGCGGGGACACCCCTGCCGATGTGCAGGCGGCGCATGAGAACGGGGTGGAGGTGATCGCTGTAGCTACCGGCATCTTCTCCGATGCGGTGCTTGCGGAAGAGAACCCGGAGCTGTGTGTCAACTCTCTGGAGGAGTTGCTGGGAGAACGTGTTGACGATGCAGGCAACATTAGCTTGCGCCGGAGTTAGACCCTTCTACGGGGGAGTGGAGCGTGCGGTCTGGCAGGCGGAAGGCGTTCTCCGCGACCTTGTCCAACACATACGCCATGCCGCCACACAGGGCAACACTTCCGAGACCGACAAGAACGAGGCTGCCCATAACCATCTCCTGGTATGAGGATCGTGCGGCAGTGCGGCTTGCGCAAGATCACGCCCGTACCGCTTCCAGATGACTTCTGTACCCTGGCCGGCGTAGCGGTTTCGCGAGGTGAGACCGGAGTGACAGGTTGGCGACCTCGCCGGTGCGTGCCACAGGGGGTTAAGGGCTGACAAAGGGTGCTGATTCCGCACCCTTTGTCAGTGGTGTCGTGTGTGCCGGTCTCCCTACACTGCGTTCACGCCGCCATCTACAAAGAGTTCAGCGCCAGCAACGAAAGCCGAGTCGTCCGACGCGAGAAAAACAGCGACCTTGCCGATGTCGATGCCTTCCCCGATGCGGCCGCGGGGCACCATACCCGTGATGTAGTCAAGAACCTGCGGGTTGTTGGCCAGCGTGGCGGCGTTGCCATGCGTGTGGATGGGACCAGGACTGAGGACGTTGACGCGTGGACCTGTGCCTTTCAACTCGGCGGTAAAAGTTCGCGCGAAGCTACGGACAGCAGCCTTGGTCGCGCCGTAAACGGCCATACCCGGAAAACCGCTGCTGCCGATAAAGGAGCCGTTGAGGATAATGGAGCCGTTTTGGTCCATGAGCGGAAGAGCCTTCTGGATGGTGAAAAAGACGCCCTTGGTGTTGATGTCCGCACAGGCGTCGTAGAACTCCTCGGTCACCTGATCCTGCGGCATCTGCTCATAAATACCGGCATTGGCGAATACGACATCGAGCTTGCCCTTTTTGGCCTTGATCTCTGCATACATTCTGTCCAGCTCGGTGAGTTTCCCTGCATCCGCCTGGATCCCGGCCGCCTGATCGCCAAGCGCCTCCACGGCCTTGTCGAGTTCAGGCTTTCTTCGCCCGGTAATGAAGACGAAGGCGCCCTCCCGTATGTACTCCTTTGCGGTGTCAAATCCCATGCCCTCACTACCGCCGGTGATGAGTGCAATTTTGCCGTCCAACTTGCCCATGTCGTTCTCCCTCTGACCTAGCCAGATGGAACGTTAGACAGCGCAAAGAACGGCAGTGGCTTGCCCGATTCGACGGAAGTCTAGCCTATTCCACCAGACTTGGAAAACAGCGGCGCTTCGGCTAGGGTGAAGAGGCGTCTGGAGCGGATACACCGTATGGCGAAAACCGAACGTTTGGCGCGGGTTCTTGCCGACATCTGTCCTCAGGACGGCTCGTATGCGACACCGGTGAAGGGGCTGTATGTAACCCGATCTTCCACGGTAGATGTTCCTCGCAATTCGCTGCAGCAGGCGGTCTTTTGTGCTGTGGCGCAGGGAGCCAAGAGCATCCTGCTGAATGGAGAACGCCTTGTTTATGACCCAAACAAGTACCTCCTGGTATCGCTCGATCTGCCTTTGGTGGGTCAGATCGAGGAGGCAAGCGGCGAGGAGCCGTTCCTCGGCGTGAGCCTGGTGCTCGACTTCGACCAGATTCGCTCGCTGATGCTGGAAGCGGCGCTACCTTCCGAGACGGCCACGCCGCTGCAGCCCGGGCTGACGGTGGGCACGATGGATGACGATCTCCTGGATGCGATCACGCGCCTAGTTGAACTGCTACGCAAACCTGCGGAGATGG
>CAXTRM010000074.1:4883-5764 GCA_964246625.1 uncultured Acidobacteriaceae bacterium | reverse complement strand
ATGGATGTGCTTGCACCGCTGATACGCCGAGAGATCTTCTACCGGCTTTTGCGGAGTGAACAGGGCAGTTTGCTGCGCAGGATGGCCGTTGCGGATGGCAAGGTGCAACGGGTTGCCTCGGGGCTGGCGTGGCTTCGACAGAATGCCCGCCGGCCGATCCGGATGGAAGAGCTCGCTCGAGAGATGGGCATGAGTTCTTCTGCCATGCACAGCTGGTTTCGCGCGGTTACGTCGATGAGTCCTTTGCAGTTTCAAAAGAAGCTGCGTCTACAGGAGGCCCGCAGCATGCTGCTTTCCGAATCAGCCGATGTCGGAGGTGTGGCCCGCAGCGTGGGGTATGAAAGCCCGTCGCAGTTTAGCCGTGAGTACCGGCGGCTTTTTGGCGCGTCGCCCCTGCGTGATGTGGAACGACACCGAACCGTCGCAATGCCTTGATCCAGGTCTGGAGGGTGCCGATCAGAGCATCATGGCGTTTGAACCCATTGCTTCTGGAAGGCAGTCCAGATCGACTCGATCTTTGGGACCGAACGGTCGAGCGAAGCAGTGCTTTCTAGCGTATCCACATGATCCTATGGACCGGCAAAAAAGGTCATGAAAGAAGCGAGTACGTCTTGTGGAGCCTCTTCTGGTAGAAGGTGGCCACACGGTAGCGCCTTGCCTGTGACGCTGTTGCGCGCCTTTGGCCTCCAAGTCGCGAGCACATCCCAGAGGTGACCGACGGTGCCTTGCGCGCCCCAGAGTGCAAGTACAGGTGCCTGGATCCTGTTGTTAGCAGCGTCATCGGCTCGGTCCATGTCGAGATCAACACTGGCGGCTGCCCGATAGTCTTCGCAGACGGCGTGGATTGTTCCTTTACAGCAGTAACAGCGGATGTATTCAGC
>CAXTRM010000074.1:3400-4873 GCA_964246625.1 uncultured Acidobacteriaceae bacterium | reverse complement strand
CTTCTGGCGTCACCGCGCCGGGTGTCTTCGCTTGCACGAAGAGGTGATCGCGCAAGTAGAACACCGGGTCGAGCGAGATCAAGTGCTCCGGCATAGGTTCGGGCTGAATCTGCAAGAACCACCACACGTATTTGGTAGCGAAATCTTTACTTGTATCGTTGTACATGGTCAGCGTCGGCGCGATGTCGAGGAAAGCGACCTTCTGCACAGCATCGGCGTGGTCCAGGCAGAGCCGGTGTGCAACGCGACCGCCACGGTCGTGCCCGGCCAACATGAATTGTCTGTGCCCTAAGTTCTGCATGACATCGACCTGATCCTGTGCCATCGCGCGGAAGGTGTAGTCAGCATGATCTGGGCCGCCAGCAGGTTTGCTGGAATCTCCATAACCTCGGAGGTCTGTCAGCACGACGCTGAAGTGTTCGGCGAGTTGGGGAGCGAGTTTGTGCCAGGTGACGTGGGTCTCAGGGTGACCATGCAGCAGAAGCAACGGCTGGCCGGAGCCTTTGGACAACACACGGATAGTCGCTCCTCCTGATGTCTTGACGTACTGCGAGCGAAATCCTGGAAAGAGCTTCTGCGAAACGGATTCGGATGGCGGCGCCGGTGCATCTGGCAGTTCCGCGCACCCCCTTGGACCGGGTAGCAGGCTCGGCAGGGCAGTCGCAAGATGATCTGGTGAGGGTGACTGCTGCGCCTGCCCCCACCCGGGTTTCATGAACTCTGCGAACGCGATACCTGCACTGAGTTTGGCGAATGATCGGCGATGCATCGTCGAGGGCTCCTTCGAATTGAACTTTAGAGAAGAACGCGCCAGAGCGCCATCACCAGGTGATTATCCGTGTACCTAGCTTGAACTCGAGATGGGTCGGGATTCGCTGATCGGGCTAAATTGATGATCGCCCTGTTGGCGACATTTGACCGCAGTCAACGGAACTAAGCGTAGTAGCACAGAGTTGTTGCCCATCTTGCCGCAGTACTTGGCAAGGAAGTTGGAGATCCAGGATAAGACAGCTCGGAAGCTTGGGCTTGGGGTAAGCCAGGTACTCGGAGGCCCTTGAGCGGTGTGAAGCGTCCGGAAAGTACGGTAGCGTAGGCTGGCATACCTTCCGCCATACCTACCGTTCCTGGTTGGATAGCACTTCAGCGCCCATCGGTGTTCAGCAGAAACCGATGCGGCATGCCCAGGTATTGATCACTATGAATGTGTACGGAAGCGCCTTGACGGGGCGCCAAGCGTGAGGCCAACAGCAAGGTCGTAAAGATGGCGTCGAGGGGCGCTAGGCCTATGCAAAAAACGCCAACCACTCTCGATAGGTCCCAAGGCGAATCTACGACCGCTCTAACTTGAGGTATACCGGGGTTGACGCTTGCGCTGATTGGTTGCGGGGGCAGGATTTGAACCTGCGACCTTTGGGTTATGAGCGGCGACAGAAATGTAGTTGCAACGAGTTACGGGGCCTGATTCGGAGCGTT
>CAXTRM010000074.1:0-3390 GCA_964246625.1 uncultured Acidobacteriaceae bacterium | reverse complement strand
AAGTAGGAAGGTGGAATTCTTATGTGGGGTTGAAATGGGGTTGAGATCGAGAGACGCGGGTTGGGTCCAACCCCACGAGAGTAGCTGTGCGCGATACCTGAACGATACCTTGACGCGCACTAAGACGATACGCTACTTTGAATGCAGAGGTGATGGTCCATGTCGGCGACATCTGCATTTCCGAGCGCAGACCCAGCGCTGTTCAATCCAGAGTCCGGTCGACTCGATGCATCCCGCATCGCACATGAGCTTAACCTCACCGTTGTCACTATCGCCGAAGCGATCGGACGCAAAGCTCCAAGCGTTCGTAAACACCCTGACGCAACGAGCCTTCAAGTAGACCTGCGAAGGCTTTATCGGATTTGGGTAGCGCTTGTGGAGCTGTACGCCGGGCATAAAGGCAACGCACGAATCTTTCTGAATGCGCCCAACCGACACCTCGAAAATCAGGCCCCAGTAGAGCTGATCGAGAAGGGGGATCTTGCGCCTCTTGAAGCGCTTGTAGAAGCCATGAACGTCCGCCAGCCGGCCTAGCGAGTTCCCCTTGTACGAAACTGAGGGACTAGTCCGCGCTTTGGAGCGTGCTCCAGTCACGTCCTTCGCTGGATTTACTTACCGAGTGGTTGCGGACAGATGGCGCGAGGTTCCCTTGTCGGCCCAGGGTTCGGTTCGCGTTGGCGGACGCTTCAATCCGCCAAATACGTTTCCTTTGCTCTACTGCGCCGACAGCCAGATGACGGCAATGGTGGAGGTGGAAGCCCTCTTCATGACCGCCGACGAACTCCTCAAAGGCGTACCGAGAAGCCCCGATCTGATGCTTACCATTGACTGCGCTCTAGTGTGCGTTCTTGATCTCACATCAGACGCCCTGTACGTCGACTTCGGGACAAGCTACGAGGAGCTTGTCAGTTCTACTCCATCCCGTTTCATCCTCAATGCACGAGGAGAGCAGACTCCTACACAAAAGCTAGGTGCAGCCTGTAGCGCCAGCGGCTCGGTCTCGGCGCTGAAGGTTCCCAGCGCCTTGAACCCTGACGGGTTTTGCCTCGACATCTTGGTTGATGCAATGGTGGTTGGAGAGCGGATTGCCATCTTGGATCAAAGCGGCCGCTTGAACGCCCGGGTCGAGGGCACTCTCCCAGTTCCAAAAAGCGCTATTCAAGACGGCGCTCTGACAGCGATTGAGGATCGAACTATGCCTTACTTATTCACTTACGGAATAAGTAATCGCTCCTGATTTATTGGACTCCGCTTCAGTCCCGACATTACGTTTGCGCCATAGCTGACGACCTAAGCGTCAGCGGAGGTGCAAATGCAGCATCACTATCCTGTACTCCGCTCGGATTGCGCATCCGTTCGGTTGCCTGTTCGCCTCGGCCCCGCCGAGCCTGCCCGCGCACACAACCGCCAAACTCGTGCTGCCGTTCTGCTGAACGCGCGGCGTGTGGTTCGAACCCTCTTTCCCGCCCTGTTCGCGCTCTCGCTAGCCAGCGCCGCGCACGCCCAGGGCACGATGGACTTCTCCGGCGCTCAGACGCTCATGGGCACTTTCAAGACATTCGCGATGTACGCGGGTGCCGTGATTTGCCTAGGAGGACTCATCTTCGCGGGTATCCGCATGATGAGTGGCCGCTTCCAGGACGCCATCCCGGGTCTGTTCGGCGCTCTCTTTGGCGCCGGTGTTCTTGGTTGGGGAGCTGGCTGGATTGGCTCACTGACCGGGCAGTCGATGTAGGAGGTGACATCGACATGGCCAAGCGGGGAGAACCGTTACCGATCAATCAGGCGCTGAACCGTCCCCGGGCCAAGCTCGGACTGGACCTCACAGCATGGATGGCGATCGTCTTCGTCTGCGTAACGGTTTTCCTCGTCGGCTTCCGATTGCTTGCGATGTTGGCCTTTCCAACGCTTGCCGTCTCGGCATGGCTGATCGTGCGCAAACACCCGAAGATGTTTCAACTCTGGGGCCTGAGCCTCAACCAGAAGAGCTACTATGACCCGCGCCAACGCTGAACAACAGAAGCACACGCCATGGTTCGCCAAAGCCGGCGCGGCGTGCAGCATCGTGCCGGTGGCGCGCTTTATAGGTCCGAACATCTTCGCGCTCAAGGGCGGCGGCTATGGATGTCTGTTCTTGCTGTCAGGTGTAGATGAGGAGGGCAGGACCGATCAGGAACTCGAATCGCTGGTGCGCTCCGTCCAGTGAGCCCTGCGTGGACTGCCGGAAGGCTCCTGCCTCTACCAGTACACGCGCGTCTTGTCCGGTGCCTCGCTGCCACGGCAGGACGATTACAAGAACTCGGTTACAAACACCTTCGCAACCGATCGGCTCGATCACCTCCACCAGAACGCTCGCTTTCGTCGCATCGACCTTCATTGGTGCCTCACGCTTGAGCCGCCCAAGGTGAAGGCGCTCTCCCGCAAGCCGGAAGAGAACGCCTCGAATAACACGCGGCTGCTCGCGAACCTGCAGAAGACCGCGATCCTTCTGGAAGGCCACCTCAGCAGCATCCTCGGTCTCCGCTTGCTGAAGAAGGAAGAGGCCTTCCAGTTCTTCAGTTATCTCTTCAACCTGCAGGACTGGTCGGAGCAGGACAAGCTCCGCAGCGACGAGGGAGTTGATCGCCAGGTCGTCAAGACTCCGGTCGCCTGGCACAGCGATCATGTCGAGATCGGCAAACGCCACATCCAGATGTTTTCCCTCCAAGCCGCACCGGAGGCTTCGCGCCCCGGCCTTTTCTCAGATTTGCTGACGCTCGATTGTGACAGCATCCTGTGCTCCACCTGGCTCGTGAAGTCAACGGCGTCCGCTCGCAAGGAGATCGACCAGCAGGAGAAGTTCATCTCCTTCTTCAAAGTGGGCGTATTGACTCGCGTGATGAGTGGACGCGATAGTGCTTCGCTCGACACCGGCGCGGGCGCGAAAGCGGCAAACAACGCAGTAGATGATTTGAGCGAAGTCATCCGCTCCCTCGACAAGAAGGCGCAGGGCGAGTATTCGCTTAGGCTGCTGCTTGCGGCAGACAGCCAAGCCGAGCTACGCGATGCCGTCCCTACCGTGCACCGCGTCTTCGTGGGCGCTCGCGCCCAGGTCGTGGAAGAGACCCTTGGAAACCTGTCCGCGTTCTATGCCATGTTCCCCGGGAACCAGAAGTTCAGCGTCTTTCCACTGTGGCTCTCGGAGGAACATCACGCCCGACTCTCCTCCGTGTTCGCACCCCATTTAGGACACCCGCGCTCAGAAGACCTCGATGCTGAATACCTCAACATCTTGGAGACGCGCACTCGGACGCCGTTCTTCCAGGATGCCTATGTGGATGGCGTCCGGGTCATGCTCATCCTCGGTCCTACAGGGACCGGTAAGTCCGTGCACGGCAACACCCTCGTCGC
>CAXTRM010000073.1:0-13658 GCA_964246625.1 uncultured Acidobacteriaceae bacterium | reverse complement strand
CCGCCAAGGCAATCAGCACGTTTACGGAGATGGACGTGATGGTTGCGCTTTTGCTGCGGGTTCCGTCATTCAGAACGCCGAAGTCGCGAAACGCCACGCTGGGCGGGTTGGGGTCACTGGTGCGTAATGGCTTGGGCATCTCGATCAACCTCTCGGTATCAATTGGAGCGAAGCCGTCACGTTACCTAGGGTTGTTACCGAAACGATAACAGACGCCCGGCTTCGACTCTTCTTGGTATTCGTGCGGCTTGCGCCGGTTGCAATCTGGCCGACAGCTGCAGTCCTCTGCGCTGTGCGGCAAAAACGTGCGGGGCGGTTCCACTGCTTGCCGCGGAACTCATCGATAGCGGCACCGGGTCGTACAAAAGCCTCGGTCACCGGCGTTGCCACGGAAACCTGTCTCAACGCGCACACCAGGTTCGAAGCAAACTCCTTTGGCTTGGGGCAGCGCCCTTCGGAAACGCTGTTTCCGTCTTCCCGACGCTCGCCGGGATGCCGGAAAGAAGCGACAAACCTTTCCGAGAAGGGGACCAGCTTGGTGCTGTAATCTTCAGGCTGCACGGCGCATACACACTCTTGGGATCCAACCCACAACCTTTGGTCTTGTTGCTTGGATGCGCTAGACAGGGCAAAAATCAGCCTTTCACCACGGAACGGAGGCGGGATCGTGCCTGCCGAAGCCGTTCCGGCGCTTCCGGCTGCTCGCCGTCCCGCACCGCTGCCCGGTACCCGCCCATGTAGATGGAATACATCACCGCCAGGGCGCATCCCACGCCGAAGGCGAAGCCCAGAAAGAATCCGATCATTGCGGCCGCGGGAAAGGTCACTGACGATTGGATGGCACATGGCGTCCGTTGATCCCTTTCCTTGGCGTTGGTCTGCGGTACGCCTGTCGCCTGCTGGATTAGACGAGCGTTCCTTTGCGAGAGGCGCGTCTCTCTTGGCGTGGTTTGAGTGTCGCGGAGCCTGCCCCGCGTCGCTATAGCACTTCCGCAGGAGAGGGGACCGGATCGGCAGAATTGGGCCTGCCCCATTTAGGTCACGTGACTTTAGTTTCTTTCCTGGCAGGCTCCTTGTTTGCGATCCGCCGTTCTGGGTCGCTACACTGCGAGGCACGGCGTTCCGGCGTTCAGCTCCCGCGTCCAGGAGCGCCCCTTCCTATATGTCTGTTGAACCAATGAGTGCGCCCCCATCCCCCCTCGCAACTGGTGATTCGTCCACCTTTCAATCCTTTCTCCGCGAAGATCGCCTGTTTCCGCCACCTGCGGAGTTCTCAGCCAAGGCATGGATCGGCGATCTATCGATATACGACAAGCTGTATCGGCACAGCGTAGAAGATCCATCCGCCTTCTGGGGGGAAGCAGCCAGGGAACTGGACTGGATCCAGCCATGGCGAACGGTGCTTCAGGGGAGCGGACCCGAAGCCCGCTGGTTTTCCGGCGGGCAGCTGAACCTTTCTGCTAACTGCGTCGACCGCCATGCGACTGGTCATCGGCGCGACAAGGTCGCTCTCCTGTGGGAAGGCGAACCGGGCGAGGTACGAACGCTCACCTTTGCGCAGCTACACGAGCAGGTAAGCCGCTTTGCGAACGCTCTCAAGGGTGCCGGGGTCGAAAAGGGTGATCGCGTCGCGATCTATATGGGCATGACCCCGGAGCTCGCCATCGCCCTTCTGGCATGTGCCCGCATCGGGGCGGTGCACTCGGTGATCTTTGGCGGCTTTGCGTCCCACGCAATCGCGGACCGGGTGAACGACGCAGAGTGCCGGGTGATCATCACCCAGGACGTCAGCTACCGGCGCGGTGCGGAGATCAAGCTCAAAGCCATTGTGGACGAGGCACTGCAGCGCTGTCCGGGAGTCCGGCACACCCTCGTCTTTCAGCGGGACCCGGCAAAAACCGTCCCAATGACGCCTGGCCGCGACCTCTGGTGGCATGACGCCGTCTCGGCAGCCGCCCCGGACTGCCCGCCGGAGCCGATGGACGCGGAAGATCCGCTCTTTATCCTGTACACCAGCGGAACCACCGGCAAGCCCAAGGGACTGGTCCACAGCACGGCAGGCTACGCCCTCGGGACCTATCTTTCGAGCAAGATCAACTTCGATCTACGCGACGAAGACGTCTACTTCTGCACCGCCGACATCGGCTGGATCACCGGGCACAGCTATGTCGTCTACGGGCCGCTCGCCAACGGAGCCACCGTGCTCCTCTACGAAGGCGCCCCCAACTTCCCGGAGCCCGACCGCTTCTGGCAGATCATCGACCGTCACAAGGTCAGCATCTTCTACACGGCTCCTACGGCCATCCGCGCCTTCATGAAATGGGGAGCCGATTGGGTCCAGAAGCACTCCCTCCGCTCGCTTCGCCTGCTTGGAACGGTGGGCGAGCCCATCAACCCGGAGGCCTGGATCTGGTATCAGCGCGAGATCGGTCACGACCGCTGCCCCATCGTCGACACCTGGTGGCAGACCGAAACGGGCGCTCACATGATCGCTCCGGTCCCCGGCGCAGTGCCCACCAAGCCAGGCTCGGCGACAAAGCCCTTCTTCGGTGTGCTTCCGGCGATCGTCTCGAAGGATGGCCAGCCTGTGCCGGCCGGTCACGGCGGCCTGCTGGTCATCACCAAACCGTGGCCCTCCATGGCCCGCACCATCTGGGGAGACCACCAACGTTTTCTGGAGACCTACTTTTCCGAGGTCAAGGATGCCGACGGGACCCCCGTCTACTTCACCGGCGACGGCGCCCGCCGTGACGAGGATGGCTATTTCTGGCTGATGGGCCGCGTGGACGACGTCATCAACGTCAGCGGTCACCGCCTCGGCACCGCCGAAATCGAGTCCGCCCTGGTCGCCCATCCCAAGGTCGCCGAGGCCGCCGTGGTCGGTCGGCCGTGCGATCTGAAAGGGCAGGCCATCGCCGCGTTCGTGTCGCTGGAAACCGGGCACGAGCCGACAGAAGCGCTCAAACAGGAGCTCAAGCAGTGGGTCGGCAAGGAGATCGGCGGCCTCGCCCGTCCGGACGACCTCCGTTTCACGCCTGCCCTGCCCAAAACCCGCTCCGGCAAGATCATGCGCCGGCTTCTTCGCGAACTCGCCACCACCGGCGAGGTGAAAGGGGACACCACCACCCTGGAGGACTTCACGGTGGTGGCCAGGCTACGGGAAAACGACGAAGCGTGATCTCACCCAAAGCTCTGTGGGCCCAAGGTGCACCTCCGCACGAGATCCCAGCGTCCATTGATAGACTGGATGGCTGAGACACACTTGTCCGCGAGGGCCGTCCAGGTCTCAAGAGGTCGTTGGATCACGGGATGAGTGAGTATCTGAGCAGGATCAAGTCGCCGGCAGACGTCAAGCGGCTGAGCCTCATACAACTGGAGCGACTGGCCGAAGAGATTCGCGAGCGCCTCATCCGGGGTGTGGCCAAAACCGGGGGGCACATCGGGCCCAATCTCGGCGTCGTTGAGCTCACGCTCGCCATGCACTACGTCTTCGAGACGCCACGCGACAGCTTTGTCTTCGATGTGTCGCACCAAAGCTACGTCCACAAGCTGCTCACCGGCCGCGAGGAGCGCTTCGACACCATCCGTCAGGCTGGAGGGCTGAACGGCTTCATGCTCCGTACGGAAAGCGAGCATGACAGCTTCGGCGCCGGGCACGCGGGGACCGCGCTGTCCGCCGCGCTCGGGATGGCCGTCGCCCGTGACATGTCCGGTGGCGACGAAAACGTCGTGGTCCTCGCCGGCGATGCCGCCTTCACCAACGGGATCAGCTACGAAGCCCTCAACAACGTCGCCGCCCAAACCAAACGCTTCATCATTATCCTGAACGACAACGAGTGGTCCATTGACAAGAATGTCGGGGCGATCGCCGAGTACTTCCACAAGATCGCCACCAACCCGACCTATGTCAGCCTCCATGACCGCGCCACGGGCCTGATCGAAAAGGTCGGCGGCAAGGCCGCCCGCCACATCGCCCGGAAAGCAGAGGAAGCAGCCAAAGGGGTCATCGGGCGCGGCATGATCTTTGAAGAGTTCGGCCTCAGCTACTACGGTCCCGTCGACGGTCACAACCTCCCGCTCCTGATCGAAACCCTCAAGTTCCTGAAGTCCCAGAACAAGCCCGTTGTCCTCCATGCGCTCACGCAAAAGGGGCGCGGCTTCGGGCCCGCACTCGAAAAGCAGAAAAAGTTCCACGGCCTCGGTCCGTATGATCCGGAAACCGGGGAAACCAAGGCTGCCGGACAGAAAACCTATTCAGAGATCTTCGCCGAAACCCTCGTCAAACTCGCCAATACCAACAACAAAGTCGTGGCAATTACCGCGGCCATGCCCAACGGCACGGCGCTCGATCTGTTCCGCCCGCATCACCCGGCCCGCTACTTTGACGTCGGCATCGCCGAAGAGCACGCCGTTCTGTTCGCCGCGGGCATGGCCACCAAGGGCTATCGTCCCTTTTGCGCCATCTACTCCACCTTTCTGCAGCGCGCCTTCGATCAGATCGTCCACGACGTCGCCCTGCAGGAGCTGCCGGTTGTTTTCTGCATGGATCGCGGCGGCCTTTCCGGCGACGATGGCCCTACCCATCACGGCCTCTTCGATATCAGCTACCTGCGCAGCGTCCCCAATCTCCTCCACATGGATCCAAAAGACGAGGACGAGCTCCAGGACATGATGTACACCGCGCTGCAGCACAACGGCCCCAGCGCCATTCGGTACCCCCGGGGAACGGGCCCAGGGGCTGCCCTGAAGCAGCACCCGCAGGCTCTCGAGATCGGTCGCGCTGAGGTTATGCAGGATGGCCACGACCTCGCCATCTTTTCCCTCGGCAACATGCTCCCGGAGGCTGAACGGCTGGCGCATGAGCTCGAAGCGGAAGGGCAAAGCGTCGCCGTCATCAACGCTCGCTTCGCCAAGCCCGTCGATGCCGCAACTATCACGCACTACGCCCGGCAGTGCGACCTGCTTGTCACCATGGAGGATCATGTGCTCGCAGGGGGCTTCGGCAGTGCGGTCCTCGAAACCCTCAGCGAGGCGGAGCTCACCACCCCCGTCATTCGCGTCGGCTGGCCCGACCACTTCATCGAGCACGGCAGGGTGGACGACCTGCGCCGCACCTACGGCCTCACGGCGGAAGCCGCGCTCGCCCGCGTTCGGCCGTTTCTCAAACAGCACGCCCACGTGTAGCCGTCGCGGGGCCGTGCTGCCGATTTCAGGGCCGGCTGCCCCAAAACATCGGCTGATCTAGCTCCGGCTGGCCTGCACGCTGCGGGCGAAACGCGCCACCAGCCTTTCGGCCGCTCGCTGCCTGAAACCGAACAGTAATCCCAGCGCGGCCTGCCCAAGCGGCAACGCCGGCCGGCTTGCCGGCCAAAGCGGCAGCGTGTATTCCACCTCATCCCGCACCACGGTGCCTGCCTGGCCGCCTTGGCTCGCCTCCCGTACCGAGTGGCAATGGCGCCAAAAGCGAAACGGCCCCTGCTCCTGCACATCGCAGAAGTGGTCATTCCAGCGGAAGTCTTCAATGCGCGCCAGCCAGGGTTGGCGTATCGGAACGCCCGGTCCCACCCGCGTGGTGATCAGCAGGGTGGTCCCGCTGCCTGCGGCCACACCCGGGTAGCGGGGCACCCCTGCAGGCCGCTCCGGCGGCGGCACCAGCGTCACCTCGTCAATGCGTGCGCGTTGCCAGCTCGGCATCAGGGGCGGCAAATGCGCGGGGTTGGCAAAAAAAGCGAACACAAGCGAGCGGGGAAAGGGCAGCCACTGTTCTGTTGCGAACCGCTGATGCATCCTCGCTTCGATGCAGGCCCTCCCCTAACGCACTGCCCCATGCGGGCCCGCGTGAATGCATGCGCTCCTTGGGGTCACGACGTTGGTCAGCTCGTTCACCCGTTCCGCATTGGCAAGGGGGTTGCTCTCCCCCTTCTCGTGCGTTGACAAACTCCCCTGGCCCCTCGTCAACTACAAGTGGATGGCTGCTGCGGATCAACCCCACCCCGGTAAGGAGATCAGGTCGCGCACCAGCGACGGCTCACCTGCGCCCGGGGATCCACAAACTCCCACCGAAAGCACAGCCGATCAGCGTGGCCTGTTCCTGGTAGGCCTCTTCAAGCTCTCCAAGGCGCTCTTTTTTACCTCCGTGGGCCTTGGGGCGCTCCATCTCGTGCATCGCAACATCGGCGACTTCGTCATGCAGATCATTGACATGCTTCCGATCGATCCAGAAGGTCGGGTCGTCAGCATGATCATGGACAAGGCGGATCTGATCGACGCGCATGACCTCCGGCGCATCGGGGCCGGGGCCTTCATCTACGCCCTGCTCTGTCTGATCGAGGGCTACGGCCTTGTCGTCCGGAGAACTTGGGCCGAGTACTTCACCGTTGTGCTCACGGCAACGGGGTTGCCGGTGGAAACCTTCGAAATCCTTCGCCGGTTCACGTGGTACAAAGTGGGAGCGTTTGCAGTCAATGTACTCATCCTCCTTTACCTGCTTTGGGTGCTGAAACGGCGCGGCAAAAACACCTATCCCCCGATAGCGTAGTTTCGCCTCCTGTTCGCTACAACTTTTGCGTGATTTCCACAAGTACCTAAAGAAGCCGGAATCAAGGAAGTAAACCCAACCTGTGGGGGTATTCGCAACACCCTATCCAACAGGCTGGATTTTCCACATTTGCGCAAGGAAAAATCCTTGGCCCTACCAAATTAGGTCTGGACTAAAAACCGGCCTTCACCCATCCTTGTTTCAGCGGTGGTCAAAAGTGGTGAAAAGGGGTCAAACGGGACCGGACGCTAGGCTTCTTCTTCCAGTGTAGGGCGACTTCGGGGCACAGCAGGTATCAGGACGGGTTCAACAGCATGGCCGTACGTGGCAACAACCCGACCCGAGTCGATGAAAAAGGACGCCTGAAGGTCCCCACCGACTTTAAGCGCCGACTGGATGAGGAGTTCGGCGAAACCGAGTACTTCATCACAAGCCGCGACGGGGATAGAGCCGAGGTCTATCCGCTGAAGGTCTGGGAAGAAATCGAAGGCAGGATGGCCACGGTGCCCTCGATGAATCCCGCAAGAAAGAAGTTTGAAGACGTTACGAACTACTACGGCCAGCAGGTTGGCTACGACAACCAGGGGCGGCTTCTGCTTCCGCAGCTGCTGCGTACCAAGGCCCGGCTTGCTGACGACGTGGTCGTGATCGGAAAGGGTCGGCATCTCGAAGTGGTCAACCGTGACCGGTTCGAGGTCAGCCTGGAGGAGAACCGGATGACGGCGGCGGACATGGAGTCCCTCGCAGCGCGCGGGCTCTAGAGGTTGTGAAGCGGCCAGGCGTGGGGCAGGGCATGGCTCCAGGCATGCCGGCCACGGGGCGCACCAGGTGGGGCCCTCGGCCTCTGAGATTGGCAGGCAGGCTCCCCAGGGAGCGCGTGGAGCGGTGAGTCGATGCAACAACCGCAACATGTTCCGGTTCTTCTTGATGAATGTTTGGACCTTCTTGGCGTGCGACGGGGTGGAACCTACGTCGACGCCACCCTGGGCCTTGCTGGTCATACGATCGCGATCGCTCGCAGCCTGGGCGGGGCAGGGCAGATGATCTGCTTTGATCGCGACCCGGATGCCATGGCCGAGGCGCAACGCCGCATCGCGGTGCTTGCCCAGGAACTCGGACCGGAGATGCCGCAGATACGGTATGTGTCGCGTCCTTTCTCGGCGCTGGCCGAGGAGATCGCACCGGCCTCGCTCGATGGTCTGCTCGCCGACTTTGGCGTCAGCAGCCTGCAGCTGGATCAGCCGCACCGGGGATTTAGTTTTCGTGCCGAAGGCCCGTTGGACATGCGGATGGATCCGCGCAACGAGCTTTCTGCACAC
The DNA here is from genome assembly GCA_964246625.1 of uncultured Acidobacteriaceae bacterium. Taxonomy (GTDB): domain Bacteria; phylum Acidobacteriota; class Terriglobia; order Terriglobales; family Acidobacteriaceae; genus Granulicella. The sequence goes on along the minus strand of CAXTRM010000073.1, from coordinate 5,801 downwards.
CAAGTGGTAAATCAGGCGGACGAAGAAGACCTCGCCAACCTGATTTACGAATTCGGAGAGGAAAGGAGGTCGCGGAGAATCGCCAGAGCCATTGTGAGGGCCCGGCCGATCCACACCACGGCGGAGTTAGCCAGGGTGGTTTCGGCCGCGGCCCCAACAATGAAAGGCGACAAGATTCATCCGGCGACGCGCACCTTTCAGGCACTTCGAATTCGTACCAACGATGAACTGGGTGAGATCCGATCGCTGCTGGAACGCGCGGGATCTCGACTCAAACCCGGCGGCCGGTTGGCTTGCATCAGCTTCCATTCGCTGGAAGACCGGCTAGTGAAAGACGCGCTCCGCGATGCACAGCGGGCAGGGACGATGTCGGTGCTGACCCGAAAGCCAATGGTCGCCGGCGTGGAAGAAAGCCGGAAAAACCCAAGGTCCCGCTCTGCGAAGCTACGTGGCGCCGAAAAGATCGGGTAGAACGCATGAAGATCTCGGAAACAACAGCAACACATCAGGTAAGTTGGATAGTAACTAGATCTGTACTGGTGACCTATGCCCAAAAGACGACGCACGGGAGTCACTGGTTGCCGAACTATCACACTTTCGTGGCAGAGTGAACCAAAAAAGATACTCGCTTTCCTCAGGCAGCTGTGAAGAACAGGTTCATGAGGGAGCGGCACGCAGCAGAAATGCAGGGCAGGTTGGCCTGGAAACCGTAAGGAACGGCTTTTCTAGGGGGTAAAGGACAATGGCAGCAGCGGCATTTCCCACAGGGCATCTGGTCGAATCCACGGCACGTCCCCACACGCGACGCGAAAGCAGCGGCCGGCCCGCCTCCATCGCCGCCCTGAACCGCGAGCGGTACGAGGCGCAACGATCGCAGCGTCGCGGGCCTACGCCTGAGATGTTTTTTGCCAAGCACATCGACAACAGCCGCATTGTGAAGGCGGATGACCCTGTCCGGCGTCGTGAGGTGCGCACCTTTACGGTGGTGATGAGCATTTTCTTTGCGCTCACCATGGTGTACGTGTGGCAGCACTTTTCCGCGATTGAGGTGGGCTACCGGGTTGAGGCGCAAAAGCTTCAGGTGGAACAACTTAGGGAGCAGAATCGGCAGCTTCGGCTCACTGAAGCGCAGCTTTCCGACCCGGGGCGCATCGACCGGATCGCCAAGCAGCTTGGCCTAGATGCCCCGTTGCCGGGGCAGGTCATCCGGCCGGAAGGCCCCGCTAACGCGGAGCAGCCGGTGCTTGCCCAGGTGCAGCCACCCGCCGCCACGGCCGCAAATCCGGTGCGTTTTTAAGCGCAATAAAGCGCTTTCGAACACGCTTTTGTAACGTTTTCACCATGTGTCTGCATGCTCGCCCTGCCGGGTCCGGCATGGACCCGCTTTTCAGGCCGGTGCCCGTTCCGGATCGGTTCACTCCAAAGTCCCCACTCGGACGACACCTCCCACCCAGGCCCGTATCCGCATGAAAGCCAAGCCCAGCAAGCGCCCGAACCTCAGGCCCGCGGCCCGCGCCAGCGGGCCACTCACCGCGCCGATCCGGCGCGTTCGCTTCTTCTGGGTAGCGATCGCGTTTTGCCTGTGGACGGCCGCGATTGCCTTGCGCCTTACGTGGCTGCAGGTGATCAAGCACGATCATTTTGTGAAGATGGCGGCCCGGCAACAACAGCGCGGCTTCGAGGTCGCGCCACGACGGGGCGTGTTGTACGACCGCAACCTGCGCGAGCTGGCGATGACGGTGCTTGTGCCCTCGATCTACGCGGTACCGACCGAGATCGGCGACAACCGGGAGGCCGACGCGCAGCTGCTGGCCAAGATCGTCCACACCGATGCGCTGGACACCTTCACCACGCAGAACCGGATCCTGGCCCGGCTGGATGCGTCGCGCAACTTTGCCTGGGTAGCACGCAGGGTGTCGGCGGAGACCGCGGAGCGCGTGCAGGAGTTGAACCTCCATGGCATTTACGTCCAAAAGGAGTTCAAGCGCTTTTACCCCAACAACGACCTAGCCGCGCACACACTGGGCTACGTCGGCACCGACGATGAAGGCCTGGGCGGATTGGAGCGCAACTTCGACGAGGAGCTCCATGGCGAGCCCGGCCACATGCTCACCGCCGTCGACGCCAAGCGACATACGATGGACAGCTTCGAGCAGGAGCCGCTGCCGGGCGAGAATCTGGTGCTGTCGATCGACAGCAACATCCAGTACATGGCCGAGCGCGCCCTGGACGAGCAGGTCGCCAAGCTGAAGGCGTTGCATGGCACGGTGGTGGTGCAGGATCCGCACACCGGCCAGGTGCTGGCGCTGGCGGTATCGCCCCGCTTCAACCCGAACGACTCCCGCCATTTGAATGCGGATGAGCTGCAAAACCTGGCGGTGAGCAACATCTATGAGCCGGGTTCCACATTCAAACTCGTGACCTATTCGGCTGCGCTGGACGGCGCCGGGGTGGAGCCGACGGACAAGGTGGACTGCCAGGGTGGCGCGATGACCATGTACGGCCGCACCCTCCATGATGACAAGTCCGACCACATGGGTGTGGTGACGGTGCGGCAGGCGCTGGAGCACTCGTCGGACGTGGGCGCGGCGAAGATGGCGCTCAAGGTCGGGCCGCAGAAGTTTTATGACTACATGCGCGGTTTCGGCTTTGGCGACCGCTCGGGGATTGAGCTGCCGAGCGAGACACGCGGGCTGTTGCGCCCGCCCCGGAAGTGGGGATCGACGTCCATTCTTTCGCTTGCCATCGGCCAGGAGATCGGCGTGACGCCGGTGCAGCTGGTGACCATGGTCTCGTCGATCGCCAACGGCGGTACCTACATTCCGCCGCATATCCTGCTGCAGTCCACCGATGAGATGAAGGGCGACAGCCGGTTGCAGCCGGAGGCCTTTCACCCGACCAACCAGCTGCCGGCGCAGTTGCCAGACGGCTCGCACCGGGTGATCCGGGAGCTGACCGCGGCGAAGATGCGTGCGATGATGCAGGGCATCGTGATCGAGGGCACGGGTAAAAAGGCACAGCTGAATGGATACAGCTCAGCGGGCAAGACGGGCACCGCGGAGAAGATCGATCCGGCGACGCACACCTACTCGCACACCAAGCTGGTGGCCAGCTTTGCGGGCTTTGCGCCGGTAAGCTCGCCGGCGATCTCGGTGGCGGTGGTGATCGACACGCCGACCGCGGGCGGCGAGGACCTGCACTACGGCGGAGCCGCCAGTGGCCCGGTGTTTGCCGAGGTTGCGCAACAGGTGTTGGAGTACCTGGGGGTGCCGCACGACCAACCATTGAAGACCAAGCAGCAGCTGGAACAGGCCAAGCTGGAGCCTGCCGGTGAGGACGCGCCTTCGGACAACATCGCCGACCTCGGTGCGCTGTTCGACCAGATCAACGCCTTGCCGGCCGACGATCCGCTGCGCAAGCCGGCAACGGCGGCCGCGATAGCAGCCAACGCCGAGGCGGACAGAGCGCAGGACCAGGCTCGCGAGAACGCCGCTCTCCATGCCGCGCCGCACTCCCCGTGGCTGGACCTGCCGGACAAGGTGTTGGCGCGCTTCCATCGTAACGGCAATACGACCTCCGTGATGCCGGATACGGAGCTGGCGGCGAATCACCCGATCGTTGCGCCCCACATCGCGCCCACGGTGCAGGCCGAGGCCAATGGCGCGGTGGTGATCGACTCAGGCAAGCGCGTGGCGGTACCGGATTTCAGTGGCGCCGCGCTGCGGGCGGTGGTGGAACGGGCCGCGACCTCGGGGTTGCGTGTGCAAACGCTGGGCAGCGGTGTGGCGCACGAGCAGGCACCGGCGGCGGGCACCATGGTCCCGTCGGGCACCGAGGTGGTAGTGCGGTTCAGCCGCTAGCGAGCCCTGGCAGGCAAGCGTATAGCATGCGAACGACGACGAGCGCGGAAGGTTGCCGGCTTGCGTCTGCCGGCTTGATCCTGCAGGGCTTGATCCGGCAAGTTTGGGCGTGGCGGCGCCCTGAGCGCGAGGCGTTTCGCGGCGTGTCGGCGGTCTCTGCAGGGTGCGGCGTGCAGGGGACGATGGCCGCTGTTTCGCTCTATATCGCGATTTCGATAGATCTTCGGCGGTGTGAGCGCTGGACGGCGGCAGTGACCGTGGAGCGGCGATCGTTTCGACCTAGAAGGGAAGAAAGAGGCTGAAGACGGAGCCCCTTGTGCCGGGAGCCACGCTGCTGCGGAAGCGCAAGGAGCCCTGGTGGCGCGCCACGATCTCATGGCTGACCCAGAGCCCGAGACCCGTGCCCCCGATGCCCTTGGTGGTGTAGAAGGCGTCGAAGATCCTGCCCCTGGCCTCGGGCGGGATGCCTGAACCGGTGTCGGCAACCGTGATGACGAGACCGCGCTGGCCGGTGCGGAAGTTGAACTGTTCGCGGCTTCGCAGCAGAAGACGCCCACCCAGAGCCATGGCGTCGATGGCGTTGCCGATGAGGTTGCTGAGGACCTGACGGATTTCGCCGTCCAGGCACCTCACCGGGTGTTCCGCGCGTTTGCGCTTTTCCACGACGATCCTGTTGTTGACCAGGCGACCTTGAAACATGGCCAGGCTGTCGCCGATGAGGTCATAACAGAAGCTGGGGACGGGCCGGGTGGACTGCTTGTGGAAGCGCAGAGTTTGGTTGGCAAGCAGGGAGATGCGCCGCAGTTCGCGCTCGGCGACGTTGCCATAGGCGTGGATGTCGGCCACGTCGTCGGAGCTTTGCATCAGGTAGAGCAGGTTGGTGATGGATTCGAGGGGATTGTTGATTTCGTGGGAGATGGAGGCGGCCATGCGTCCCACGGCGGCGAGCTTCTCGGTTTGGCGGAGGTCGTCGCTTTGTTGCCGCTGCACGGTGATGTCCTCGCAGATCCCTGCGAGCACCAAGGGCTCCCCGGGGGAGCTGAGCCGCCTGGCGCGGACCCGGATCCAGCGCGTGCCGTCGGGGCGCAGGATGCGGCATTCGAGATCGTAGGTGCTGAGGGCATGCGCCGCGGCGTCGAAGGCCGCGACAGCCCGTGCGTGGTCTTCGGGATGAAGTTTGGAGAGCCAAAACTCGGCCGACCCCGCGGCATGCGTGGAGGCGAAGAGTTGTTGCACCGTACTGTCGACCTCCACGACCCCGGCGGAGGCGTCGTAGGAGAACGAGCCCTGCCCGGTGTTCTCCATGGAGAGTTGCAGCCGGCTGTGGGTTCTTTGCAACTCCCGCAAGGTGGCCGCATTGTGCCGCTCGAGCGCACGCCGTTCTTCGACGTCGCGAAAGACCAGAACCGCCCCGAGCAGATCGCCGGCGTCGTCGCGGATGGGGGCGGCACTGTCATCGATGTGGATTTCGCGGCCCTCCTTGCCGATCAGGACGGTGTCTTTTGCGAGATCGACGACGCCGTCCAGGCGCTTGACCTTGCAGGCGGGATCTTCGACGCGTTCGCGGTTGGTTTCGCCGACGATGTGGAAGACCTCGGCGAGGAGTTTGCCCCGGGCCTCGGCCTGCTGCCAGCCGGTGAGCTGTTCGGCTACCCGGTTCATGCGGGTGATGCGCGTTTCGTTGTCGGTGACCACGACGGCGTCCCCGATGCTGGCCAGGATGCGGTTGGCCTGGGCTTCGCGCTCGCGGAGCTGTTGCTGGGAGGTGACCGCGTCGGTTTCGTCCGTCACGGTCTGGTAGACCCCCAGGACCCGGGGGCCGTCCGCGGTTTCGGCCCAGATGGGGCTGCCGATGCAGGCGTAGAACCTGCGGGCCGGCTCGCCGTCCACGACCACGTCCACCGGTGTTGCCGGCAGACTAAAGGCGGTGCCGGTCTGGAG
>CAXTRM010000072.1:13023-13913 GCA_964246625.1 uncultured Acidobacteriaceae bacterium | reverse complement strand
TCCTGAAAGTCACGGCACCATCGTCAGCGTCTTCCTTCCACGTGGGCAGGCGGAGTGGTCTCAAACCTCCGACACCTCCAAGGACCACCACGCCTCGTCCACATCAGGAACCGAGGCGCCCTCGCTCGCCTGAGAGATGCCGCACTTCCTGCGTCCTCTGTGCCCCACGGAAAGTTCGCCTCGCGTCCGCGTCGCAGACAACCGGTTTAGGTCCCGTGTGAAGATGCGTTCACCATACGGAACAATCCCCTGCTACACGGTGCTGCAAAATCCTGCCTGATGCTCGCGGTTGCCTCTCCGTTCGGCTCCATCGGTGACAAAGCGTAATGCCACCTCGATGGACCAATCGTCACGTATGGTTCCGTCCAACGTAGCCCTACCAGGACCCTGGTGCCCTACCTTCCTTTGAACATGGACTCCACCGCCTGCGGATGACCGCCTGCAAGGGGCAGCAGCGAACCCCCTTTCAAGTCCACAGGCCTTCTCGGTCCTTCCCCGAGCCGCTCGTTGCGTCCGGCGAAGGCCGCATGAAACTCAGCAAACGTCGATCTGCACAATCTCATCCGAACAGGGGCCAGCTGCTGCAGCGGGGGGGCGGGCGGGGGGCGGGGGTGTGCCCCCCCACGACCTGCCGATCCGACGGGCTGGCGACGACGGCCAGCGCCTCCGCCTCCGCCCGCTCGAAGGCGCGCGCCGCCTCGCGGATGTTCATCTCGGGGGTCAGCACGCTCTTGTCCCAGTGCAGGAGCGTGCTCAGCGGCTCGCGGCAGCGCTGCTCGTCGAAGGTGTTGGTGTGCGCCTCGTTCAGCGACACCAGGCCGGCGTAGCGGCCGAACGGGTCGATGGCCACCACCCAGTGCCCGCTGCCGATCGGGTGCTGGTCGAGAAAG
>CAXTRM010000072.1:9569-13013 GCA_964246625.1 uncultured Acidobacteriaceae bacterium | reverse complement strand
CAAATGTCGATCTGCCCCATCTCGGCCCAACAGGGGCCACCCGATTCATACCCCCCCCCCCCTCCAAAAAAAGCTCACCCGAACACGACAGCAGGCCCATAGCAGCCGGTCCGTGCCATCACCTGGCACAAAGACGCAAGTACGCTATGCAAGCTCTTCCATAAGCATCCTCCGCACCTCGGCCTGTCTGCGAGCCGAACTGGCGCAGTCTCGTCATAGCAGGTCAAAGCGCCCGCGCCATCATCTTGCCCTGCACGACCTTCCTCTAGTCTGCGACACCGGTTCCCGCTCGGCCCGTCAAGCGAGAAGACCTGTGGCGAACTCACCGCTTAGGCCAACAGTGGCCACCTTGACCCATCTTGCAATACCATCGCTAGACAGACCCGGACCACCCAGGAGACCCATGCGGACACCGCACCCAACCGCTTCCATCGTTCTGCTCACTCTTTCCTCCGTATCTTTTTGTAGCCGGGCACAAGCCGAAACCTTCAGCTTCACTGCAACGGGCTACGACATCAACACCAAGGTCAGCCTGTCGGTCTCCGCCACCCTCCTGGGTACGAAAGACAAGACTGTTGCCGGGGCCTATGACCTCACCGCCGGTTCGGGACTCATCACCTTGGATACCAACGGGGCAGCACCTTCGATCCAGTCTCTTACGCTCTATGTTCCGAGCGGGTCCCCGTCAAATCCCGAAACTGTCGCGTTCAGCGGCCCTCCCTTCCAGTACAACAGCCAGTACACCTACAACAATGTTCTCTACACGGCTGGAACCACCTTGAATGACGCTCGGGGTGCACAGCTGGACGAGTACGGTCTCTTGTTTTCAACACCTGATAACCACTTCAACTTCTTCGGTCAGGGCGCCTACGCCTACGTTGACGACAGCATCATGAACGGCTTTAACTCCCCGTTGAACGCCGTTGCCATCACCGATATCACCTCAACCGGGGTCACCCCCGAGCCTTCCTCCTTCGCCCTGCTGGGTACAGGGCTCCTTGGGGTCGTGACTACATGGGGCCGTCGTCGTCGGGCTGCCTGATCGGCCGTCTTTCTCTTTACCGGCAGCTGAAAGCAAAGCTTTAGTACGCCCCCGGCACTTTTCCAAGCAACGTACCTGCCGGGTCGTTGCTTGTTCCAACTGGTAAACTGGACGCCTATGCCGTCCTTCCAGCGCCGTAAAGCCGTCACCGTGAACATCGGCGGCATCCGCGTCGGCTCCGACGCCCCCGTCGTCGTCCAGTCGATGACCAACACCGACACCGCCGACATTGAGTCCACCGTCCAGCAGATTGCGGCTCTCGCCCGCGCCGGCTCCGAGCTCGTCCGCATCACGGTCAACAACGACGACGCAGCCAGGGCCGTCCCGTACATCATCGACGGCATCCGCGCCAAGGGCTGGGAAACGCCTATCGTCGGCGACTTCCACTACAACGGCCACCTTCTGCTGCGCAAGTATCCCGACTGTGCCAAGGCTCTCTCCAAGTACCGCATCAACCCCGGCAACGTCTCCATCGGCCGCAAGGACGACGACAACTTCCGCACCATGATTGAGTGCGCCGTCGACAACCAGAAGCCCGTCCGCATTGGCGTCAACTGGGGCTCGCTCGACCAGGCATTGCTCACCCGCATGATGGACGAGAACAGCCGCGCGCTTAACCCGCTGCCCGCTCGCGACGTCATGATGGAAGCCATGGTCGTCTCGGCGCTCGACAACGCCGCCGCCGCCGAGCGCTACGGCCTTCGTCGCGACCAGATCATCCTTTCCGCCAAGGTCTCCAACGTCCGCGACCTCATCGATGTCTACGCCGAGCTCGCCCGCCGCTGCGACTACGCTCTTCACCTCGGCCTTACCGAGGCCGGCATGGGCATGAAAGGCATCGTCGCCTCCACCGGTGGCCTCGCTCCGTTGCTCCTCAACGGCATCGGCGATACCATCCGCGTCTCGCTCACCCCCGAGCCCGGCGGCGACCGCTCCGAAGAGGTCCGCTGCGCCCAGCAGATCCTCCAATCGCTCAACATCCGCAGCTTCATGCCGCAGGTCACCTCCTGCCCCGGCTGCGGCCGCACGACCTCCACCTACTTCCAGGAGCTCGCGCAACGCATCCAGAATTACCTCGTCGAATCCATGCCCGAGTGGAAAAAGCAGTACCCGGGCGTCGAAGAGCTCAAGCTCGCTGTCATGGGCTGCATCGTCAACGGCCCGGGCGAGTCCAAGCACGCCAACATCGGCATCTCGCTCCCCGGCACCTTCGAAGAACCGAAAGCTCCCGTCTACGTCGACGGCAAGCTGATGACCACGCTCAAAGGCGACCACATCGTCGAAGAGTTCCAGGTCATCCTCGATGACTACGTGCAGCGCCGTTACGGCCACGGTCGTGCCGCCGAGCCCGAGCTCGTGCTTGCCTAAGCCTCGCCGTTGATCCCATCAAGTGGGCGCACGCTCCCTCGCTTAGCATGGGCGCATGGACTTCGTCCCTGACATCCGCGCTACCCCCGGCAGCCCGTACCCACCTGGGCCGCGACTGCTGCCTCGTATGCTCAGTGGGGAAGCCTTTCGCGCCAACCCCGTCGACGTCCTCACCGATAACGCCCGCCGCTACGGCGACCTGGTGCACTTCCGCAGCTTCGAAGGCCATATCTACCAGTTCAACCATCCGGCCCTCATCCAGGAAATCATCGTCGAGCACGAACGGCGCAACCGCCGTGCACTCATCATGCAGCGCGCACGTGCCCTGCTCGGCGATGGCCTGCTCACCAGCGAAGAGCCTCTCCACATGCGTCAACGCCGCATGGCTGCCCCGGCCTTCAAACACGAGCGCGTGGCAGCCTACGGCGACATCATTGGCCACTACGCCGCCGAAGTGACCGGCACCTGGCAGCCCGGTCTTCTGGACGTCCATCCACAGATGCTGCTGCTGGCCCTCCGCATCGTCGGCAAGTGCCTCTTCAACATCGATTCCGTCGAGGAAGCCAAGAACATCGCCGCCGCCGTCAGCGCCTTCATGGTCACGCCCCCGCCTGGTTGGATCCCCTATCGCCTCATCGAACAGCTGCAAAAGCTGAAGTTCGGCCCCATGCTTCGCGTACAACAAGGCGTCGATCGCCTCAACGCCATTCTCTACGCCCTTATCGACGAGCGCCGCTGCCACCCAGGCGACCGCGGCGACCTCCTTTCCATGCTGCTGGCCGCCGAGGACACCGAAGACGTGCACGCCTCTGACGACCCAACCCACGCACGCATGTCCGACAAGCTGGTGCGGGACGAGTGCCTCACCGTCCTCTTGGCCGGCCACGAAACCACGGCAAATGCTCTAAGCTTCACGCTTTGGCAGCTCGCCAAGCACCCTGACGTCCAGCAGCAGGGGCACGACGAACCCGTTCGCGTCCTTGGCGGCGCGGAGGCCACCACGGGCCACTACGCCGAGCTTCGCTATCTATACA
>CAXTRM010000072.1:5607-9559 GCA_964246625.1 uncultured Acidobacteriaceae bacterium | reverse complement strand
GATCTTCGCCGAGGCCATGCGGCTGTATCCCACGGTCTGGGTCCTGGGCCGCAGCAGCGGGCCCGATCCCTATGACTTCCACGGCTTCCGTATTGAGCCTGGTGCCATGCTGCTGGCTCCCCAGATCGTCGCGCATCGCGACCCTCGGTTCTGGCCTGATCCTGCTCGTTTCGACCCCACACACTTCACTGATGCGAACAAGAAGGCCCGTCCACGATTCGCGTACTTTCCCTTCGGCGGGGGATCGCGCCAGTGTATCGGAGAAGGTTTGGCCTGGATGGAAGGTGTCCTGGTGCTCGCCACGATCCTGCGTGACTGGCGCATCGCTCTCGCGCCGGGCTCCCCTGCGGAGCTCCCGATGACCCCCTCCGTCAATCTTCGCCCCCGAAACGGCGTGCTGCTCCAGCTTCACCGTCGCTGACGCGTACCGCGCTCGACGCTGCGGCGTTCCGCTCTGTTCTTTGCTGCCTCCAGGTCCCACCGCAGCGGGTTGTTCCACTGCCGCAGCGCGCCCAAGGGGTACAAGGTTCCGCGCCACCTCACCCCGAACGTCCACAGCGTGACCGCCATCGATCGGGCATAGCTCCACAGAAACAACAGCGCGCCGAGCGGGTACAGCCAGCCCCAGAAGGCCGCATCTCCCTTCGCCTCGGCGAGTGCGCGATACTGCACCCCCAGACACGCGAGAACCAGCACAGAAGGCACCAGCGTCGGCCACCAGCCCAGGCCCGCCAATGGCGCCAGAATCACAAGGCCGAACACCGGGATTGCGCAAGCCGCAATCCAGAGGCGATAGTTGCTCACGGAACACAGCAGCCTGCCCACACTCGCCAAGACCTGCTGAGATCGCGGTCTGGCAAGCACCACGATGCCCGGCGCGAACACCATCTGCTGCCGCATCCCTGCCGCACGCATCCGCCGGCTCAGCGTCACGCTCTCCGCCACCGCCAGTCGCTGGGGAGCCATGCCCCCTAACTCCTCCCAGCTCTCACGCCGCACCAGGTGAAAGGCGCCTGGCGCAGCCAGATCCCACGCTGCCCCTCCCCTGCCCACGCGCCACGGCGGCACCAGCCACAGCCCTAGCACGCCCAGAAAGCCCAGCAGCGCCTCAGCCGCCCAGCCCTCCGCTAGCACCGTGGTCGCGATCACAAGGTGATCGGCCGCACTTCGCTCCGCAAAACTGACGGCTCGGCGCAGCAGGCTCGGCGAAAACCACACATCCGCTTCGGTCAACAGCAGCCATCGGGACTGGCTCCTGCTGGCGGCAACCTCCATCGCAAACGTCTTGGCGACCCATCCGTCAGCTGGCTCGCTCAGGTGCACCACGGCCATCCTGTCCGGATGCTGCGCGGCCAACTCATCGGCGATGCGGCCCGTCGCGTCCGTGGACTGGTCGTCCACAACAAGGATGCGCATCCACGGGTAGTCCTGCGACAGCAGCGTCGCCATCGCAGGCCCGATCGTCTTCGCTTCATCGCGCGCCGGTACGGCGACGACCACCCCCGGCGCCTCCACCGGGCACAGGTCCCACTCCACCCCGGTCAGATCCGGCACCCCCGACAGCTGCACCATCACCGTGCGGGTCCGCACGCACCACACGGCGGCCAGCGCCCAATCACCCCAGGTCAGCGCCTGCTGCCACGCCGCACTCACATGGGGCAGGTGTCTCAGCAGCTCATGCCAGCGCACCGTCGTCAGCAAGCCTTCCCGCAGCAGATCGCACCCTCGCTCCCTGCCGCTCCGTAGGCCCGGCTTCCTTCCCCAGCCAGGCGCTGCTAGGCTGCCGCCGCTCCCTGTACCGACTCATCCAACGGCGGCGCAAACCGCGCCCCCACAAAAAAGATCACCGCTGCAACCAACATGGTCACGAGTGTCGCGCCCAACCCGTACCGCAGGTTCGATTTGTCACTGATCGCGCCAATGATCTTCGGCGAAAACGCATCCCCAAGGACATGGATCGCAAACAACTGCCCTGCCATCGCCGTTGCGCGCAGGCCGGCCGGCACCGCATTCAGCGTCGCCGCATTGACCGGCCCTGTTCCCAGGAAGATCAAAAACACCGCGACGCCCAGGGCCGGCAGGGTCACCTGTTTCGGCCCAAAGAAGCACAGCACCGCCGGCGGCACAGCTAGCGCCGCACTGATAGCCGGTACCAGGTAGAGCGCCTTGCCCGTCTTCTTCGACCACCTCTGGGCCAGCGTGCCGCCCACAATGGTGCCGCCCAGCCCACACACTACCGTGATGCCACCCATGATCGTGCCTGCCGCTTCGATGGAGCGGCCATCCACGCGCTGCAGAAACGACGGCATCCACCACGAGATCCCGCCCAGGGAGAAGGTCACCGCGGCATAGCCAAGAATCGCGCTCAGGTAGGCGCCGTTCGTCGCCAATGACAGCACCGATCCCTTGTCGACCTTGGCCTTCTTCTCTTCCCCGCTACCACCGGACTCGCCACGCTCCGGCTCCCGCAGAAAAAACACCATCAGGATGGCAATGAGGGCCCCGGGAACAGCCGAAGAGATAAAGCTCATGCGCCATCCCGAGTGCTTCGCGATCATCGCGCCCAGTAAATACCCCAGCGCCGCCCCGCAAGGGATCGCGATGTTGAAGATCGGCAGCACGCGGTTGCGCTGGTCTTCCGGGTAGTAATCGGCCAGCATCGCCGGCCCAAACACCCCAAAGCACGCCTCCCCGACACCCAGCGCCGCATGACGCACATTCAGCGAATCATAGTCATGCACGCTCGCCGTCAGGAAGTTCATGGCTGCAATCGCCAACGCCGCCACGATGATCATCGGCTTGCGTGGGAACCGGTCGCCGAGCCACCCCGTAATTGGTGAGCTGCACACATAAGCCACCATGAACCACAGCGTCAGCGACCCGATCTGGTCGTCCGAGATCCGGAACTCTCCTTTGATCTGCTCCTGCACCGCCGGCAGGATGTACCGGTCCAGGTAGTTCACAAAGTTCATCGCGGTCAGCAACACCAGCGCCATCGTCGCGCCACGCGGTATGCCACCCTTCGGCTTGCTCGCCGTTGCTGCCGTTCCATCCGCCATGCTGAGGGGAGCATACCAGCCCCGCATGCCTGGTCGCTGTAGCCGTTGTAGATTCGTCCTCCAGCACGGCCACACCCTCCGCTCTCGTCGCGGCAATCTAGCCGGCACGCATGCCAGGGGCACGCAAAACTCACCCGCAACCCGCATCGCCTCTTCCGCGTCCGAACCCCATGCGCGCCTTTACCGCCGTTCTGCTCGCGGCCTTTTTGTTCCCTCTCACCGCACCTGTTGTCTCCCGAGCCGCCATGAGCCCCACCGATCCGAAACATCCCCACATCGTCCGCCTTGACCCCGCTCTCGACCGCCTCCTCGCCCCCGGCGCTGTTCCCGAGGTCGTCGCGACCGGCTTCACCTTCACCGAAGGTCCCATGTGGTACAAGGGCCGCCTCTGGTTCGTTGACGAAGAAGGCGACAAGATCCACGCCGTTACCGCCGAGGGCCAGGTCTCCACGCTGGTCGACTACACGCACGGCCCCTACGCCAAGCCGCCCGGTACGCCCACGGCCTCACCTCAGGGAGCCACGACGGGTCCCAACGCCATGGCCCCCGCACCCGATGGCTCCGTGGTTGCCATGCAGCAGTACGCCCGCGACGTCGTCCACCTCACCGAGGACCCTGCCAACCCCGCCGCTCCTGTCAAGCAAACGCTCTTCTTCGACAACTACAACGGCCATCACCTGAACAGCCCCAACGACCTCGTCTTCGCCCCGGACGGCTCCTTCTACTTCACCGACCCGAACTACGGCCTCAAGCTCCGCGACAAGGACCCTGCCAAGCAGCTCCCCTACCAGGCCGTCTTCCACGTCGTCGACGGCAAGCCCACACCGGTCATCACCGATCTCCCTACCCCGAATGGCATCGCGCTTTCCCCTGACAACCGGACGCTCTACGTC
>CAXTRM010000072.1:3761-5554 GCA_964246625.1 uncultured Acidobacteriaceae bacterium | reverse complement strand
GACGGCCTCAAAACCGACACGCATGGCAATCTGTGGACCACAGGCCCCGGCGGCATTCGCGTCCTCACCCCGGGAGGCAAGGTCCTCGGCCAGATCAAACTCCCCGAAACCGCCAACAACCTCGCCTGGGGCGACGCCGACGGCCAAACCCTCTACCTTTGCGCCCACGACCACATCTACAAGCTCCGCACCCTCGTCCCAGGCACCCTCCCAGCCTTCCACCGCTAACCTAGCCCCAAACCCAGAGTTCAGAACCCAGAACCCAGAACCCAAACCCAGGAGCCCCATGGATCGCCGTCACTTCAGCAAGCTTTCTGCCCTCGCCGCCGCCGCGACCACGCTTCCCGCCTGGGCACAGAACGCCGTTCCGAACGGCCGCAAGATCGGCTTTGCCGCCGTTGGCCTCGGTGAGATCTCTGACATCTTCATCCGCGCGGTCGGCAGCTCCCAGAAGTGCGCCATCACCGGTCTTGTCTCCGGGCATGCGGACCAGAAGGCCCCGAAGTACACCGGGCAGCTCAACATCCCGCAAAGCTCCGTCTACACCTACGACACCTTCGACCGCATCGCCGACAACAAGGCCATCGACGCCGTCTACATCGGCCTGCCCAACTCCCTGCACGCCGAGTACACCATCCGCGCCGCCAAGGCCGGCAAGCACGTGCTCTGCGAAAAGCCCATGGCCCTCAACTCCGACGAGTGCCGCGCCATGATCAAGGCCTGCCGCGACCACAACGTCAAACTCATGATTGCCTACCGCATCCACTACGATCCCATGTTTCTCAGGATCCGCGACATGGCCCGCTCCGGCGCCCTCGGCCCCATCCAGGGCTTCCAGGGCGGCTTCTACGGCCCCGGCATCAAGGGCTGGCGGCTGGACAGGAAGTTCGCTGGCGGCGGCTCCCTCTACGACCTCGGTGTCTATCCGCTTAACACCATCCGCTGGATTGCCGGCGAAGAGCCCACCAGCTTCACCGCCCAGGTGTCCACACCCAACCCCGGCCCGCGCTACAGCTCCATGGAAGAAACCGTCGAGTGGACCATGACCTTCCCGTCCAAACGCATCGCGAGCTCCGGCTCCAGCTACGGCGCCTCCGGACCCAACTTCGTCAGCATCGCCGGCACCGAAGCCTTTCTTCGCGTCGAACCGGCCTACAGTTATAACGGCCTCAGCTACACCGTGCACAAGGGCGACCGGATCATCTCGCAGGAGACCAACACCGAACAGGGTCCCTACCAGTTCACCCTCGAGGCCGACCACCTCGCCGACTGCATCCACAACAACACCACACCCAACACCCCAGGCGAAGAAGGCCTCGCCGACCACCTCGCGATCGAGGCCATCTATGAAGCCGCGGGCCACCCCGTCAGCTAGCGGCCCTCTGTCCAAGGGAAATCTCAGGGCACCACGCGCGGCGCTGCAAGAGTCGAGGGAGGGCTCCTGCCCTTACCCTCCCTTTGCATAGGGGCGCACATGCCCCGGAACACCCAGGCCCGGCCTCCATCGCTGGACAAGCGATTGTTTCTTGCTGCAAGATGTCCTGCGGTTTCCCCCGAGCTTCGGATCTCACGCCAAAACGGGTTGAACTCCGTTGCCATCCCCTTGCCGCACGTGACCAGGAGTGCCCCACATGCCGAATCGCGCCCGCAGAGCTCTGTCCCTGCTAGGTCAACAACATCCGCTTTCCCACCTTTTGCGCGCCGCTGGCGTGCTTTCTCTTGCGCTGTTCACCGGCACTGTCTCCCCCGCGGCGGCGCAAAGTGCCCCCGACTTCGGCCCCAACGTCTACGTC
>CAXTRM010000072.1:0-3751 GCA_964246625.1 uncultured Acidobacteriaceae bacterium | reverse complement strand
CCTCGCGCAGGAAGCGCAATTCAGCACTGTTCGCTCTGCGGTGCTGTTCAAGCCGGGCACCTACGATCTGCAAGCCCAGGTCGGCTACTACGAGTCCGTGGCCGGTCTGGGTGAATCGCCGCAGTCGGTCAACATCAACGGCTACGTCACCTCCAACCAGGTCGACGAGTACGGCGCCCTCACCACCATCTTCTGGCGCTCGCTCGAAAACCTGACCGAAAACGACCCGTCCACCTTCCAGTGGGCCGTCTCCCAGGGTGCTCCCCTCCGCCGCTTGCGCGTCAACGGCCCTTTGGGTTTGACCAACACGGCCTGCAACTACTCCAGCGGTGGCTTCATCTCTGACTCGGTCGTCACCGGCATCGTGAACTCCTGCTCGCAGCAGCAGTACTTCACCCGCAACAGCACGATCGGCGGCTGGACGGGTAGCGCCTACAACATGGTCTTCGCCGGCGTGCAGGGCGCGCCTTTCCCGGACTACCCTGCCAACTCCTACACCGTGCTGCCCAAAACGCCCGTCAGCCGCGAAAAGCCCTTCCTCTACGTGGACGCCAGCGGCAACTACAACGTGTTCGTCCCCACGCTGCAGGAGCGCTCCGCCGGTCCCACGTGGCTGCACAGCATCGGCACCGGCTACTCGCTCCCGATCGCGGACTTCTTCATCGCGCAGCCTTCCACACCGGTCGCCACCATCAACGCGGCCCTCGCCTCCGGCAAGCACCTCCTCCTCACGCCAGGGATTTATCCGCTCACGGGTGCCATCAACATCGTCAAGCCCGACACCATCGTGATGGGTCTTGGCTACGCCACACTCGTCCCGCAGACCGGAAGCGCCGCGATCCATGTCGCTGACGTCGACGGAGTCCGCATCGCTTCCCTGCTCATCGACGCGGGCCCGGTGAACTCCCCTGTGCTCGTGCAGGTTGGCGATCCTTCCTCGAACGGCGCGTCCCACCAGGCCGACCCCAGCTCGTTGAGCGACGTCTTCTTCCGCATCGGCGGCGCGACCCCCGGCTCGGCTACCACCACGCTTGACCTCGAAAGCAACCACGTTCTGCTCGACAACATCTGGGCCTGGCGCGCCGACCACGGCAACGGTGTCGGCTGGACCAGCAACACCGCCGCCCACGGCCTCGTCGTCAACGGCAATCACGTCACCGCTCTCGGTCTCTTCGTCGAACACTACCAACAAAGCCAGGTGCAGTGGAACGGCGAGCACGGCGAAACCATCTTCTACCAGAGCGAGCTGCCCTACGATCCGCCGAGCCAGGCCGCTTGGTCCAACAACGGTGCCAACGGCTACGCCTCCTATGCCGTAGCCCCCTCCGTAACACATCACAAGGCCTACGGTCTAGGCATCTACTCGTACTTCAACCAGAACGTAAACATCGTCGAGGACAGCGTCATCACAGTCCCCGACACCTCGGACGTGACCGTCACCGATGCCGCCATTGCCACCTTCGGCGGCAGCGGCTCCATCACCCATATCGTCAACGGCGCAGGCGGCCCGGTACAACCCGGCGTCGTCCAAAGCAGTTACCTGCCCTTCTACGAGGGCGCACCCTGCACCAGCAACTGTCCCGTGGTCCTGAAGGCTCCGCTCAACCTCACGGCCACCGTCTTCTCCTCCAATCAGATCAACCTCTCCTGGCAGGACAGCCGCCCCGGCGTACGCTACAACCTCTTCCGTAGCACCGCCTCCGGCTTCGTTCCTTCCAGCAGCACCCTCGTCTACTCCGGCATCGCCGGTACCAACTACGCGGACACCACCGTCAACCCGGCTGCTACCTACTTCTACGTCGTGGAAGCGGTGAACGATCGGTCGACCTCCGTGGTCTCCAACGAGGTCAGCGCCACCATCCCCAGCGCCGGTGCGCCGATCAGCAGTGATGTGGTGGCCATCAACGTCGGTGGGGGCGCCACAGCCAACTACGTCGCGGACAGGTACTTCCTCGGGGGCACCGCCACAGGCAGCAACGCGGCGATCAACACCTCCCTGGTGGCTCAACCCGCCCCGCAATCGGTCTATCAGAGCAATCGGTACGGCGTCATGTCCTACTCCGTCCCTGGCCTTGTTCCCAACAAGAAATACATCATCAATCTCCACTTCGCGGAGACCTACTACACGCGTCCTGGTCAACGGCAGTTCAACGTCCAGATCAACGGCAAGTTCGTGCTGAAGAACTTCGACACTGTCGGCACCGCTGGCGCGGTCAATACCGCCGTTGTCGAGTCCTTCACCTCCACGCCTGACCCGGACGGCGTCATGCGCATCAACTTCACCACCGGGGCCGCCGATAACCCGCAGGTCAACGGCATCGAAATCGGCGTGCCGTGCACCTCCAACTGCCCGGCCCTTCCCGCTCCTCCGCAAAAGCTGACCGCCACTCAGACCGCGCCAGGCCAGGTCTCCCTGAACTGGACGCCGAGTGCCACGCCGGGTGTGCTCTACAACGTCTTCCGCAGTCAACAAGCCGGCTTCGCCGCGACCGCCGCCACGGAGATTGCCTCCGGCGTCACCAGTGCCAGCTTCACCGACACCACAGCCAATCCCGCAACCACCTACTTCTACACCGTGGCCGCCATCAATGACGGTGGACTCTCCGCACCCGCAGCAGAGATCCGCGTCATCACCCGGGGTGCCGGGGGCACCATCGGCACGCGCCTGGTCGCTATCAACGCCGGTGGCGCCCCGGTGGACGGCTGGCTGGCCGATGAAGACTTTGAGGGCGGCAACACGGCCTCCACCGGCAACCAGGTGTCCTTCGCCAAGGTCGCCACACCCGCACCCGAGGCCGTCTACCAGACCAACCGGTACGGCTCCATGACCTACACCATCCCTAACCTCCACGCGGGTACGACCTACATCGTCAACCTGCACTTCGCGGAAACCTACTGGAGCGCTCCGGGAGAGCGACTCTTCAACGTCTCGATCAACGGCGTGCCGGCACTGCAGAACTACGACATCTTTGCCTCGGCAGGTGGTGAGTTCATCGCTACCGAGCAGTCCTTCACTACAACAGCGGATGCGGCGGGCAACATCACCATTCAGTTCACGCCCGGTCCTGTCGACCTGCCCCAGATCAACGGCATCGAGGTAGGCACCCGGAAGTAGCTTCCGGACCTCGCACCGCTTTTGTCTTACTTCGGAGTTCCGGCGAGCGCCCCTCGCCGGAACTCTTTCCTTTTCACGGCGCCGGAGCAGGCTTGACCTGTGCTTCAATCTCCCACGCCTCCCTGCTGGCGGAACAGCCCCCGAGGCGCTTGCTCAACCATGACCGCGCACACGGCCCGCTGCATCTGGGTGCGCCGGAACGGTCGTTTATACTCCTGCTTGTGCCAGCCCGTAACCCCGAAACGGCCGATCGTCTTCCCGTGACGGAGCAAAACGAGCTCACCGAAGATCTCCTGCCCTACCCACGCGTCGCCGTGGTCAAAACCAACATCCCTGGCTGCTACGAGCTTCGCCCCACCGTCACAAGGGACGCCCGCGGCTTCTTCTCCAAGATCTTCCATCGGCCTCTTTGGAGGGATCTCGGCCTCGCAACGGAGTTCGCCGAAGAGTACGTCACCTACTCCCTCCCCTGGACCATGCGTGGGTTGCACTTTCAGCTCCCTCCCCTGGATCACGAGAAGGTCGTTCTGTGTCTTCGCGGTAACGCCTTTGACGTCGCCGTCGACCTCCGCAGAGGCTCGCCCACCTACGGGGAACACCTTTCCGTCAACCTCAGCAGCATGCAATCCAACGCGC
>CAXTRM010000071.1:12948-13938 GCA_964246625.1 uncultured Acidobacteriaceae bacterium | reverse complement strand
CCGATCTCCTGAAGGCGCGCAAGGCTGGAACCGAGCCGGCAGTTCTGGGCCGTAGGGATGCCGCCCTTGCGGTCGCGCGGGCGCAGCAGGAGGGCTTTCCCGCCCACACGGTCTTGTTTCTGGACCAGGAAGAAGGGGGCCGCCTGCTGGAGGAGCAGGCCGGGTACCTGCTGGGCTGGACCGAGGCGGTCGCGGCCTCCGGCTTTCGGCCAGGCGTCTATGCTAGCGGCCAGCAGGTGGAAGACGCGCCCGGGCAGAAAATCGACACCGTGGAGGACGTTCGCGCGCGCGTGAAAGCCGGGCACCTGCACGAGGTTGCCATCTTTGACGCCCTGGACCAGTGCCCGCCCGCACCGGGCTGCACCCTGCACCCACGGCCGTTGCATGCGCTGCCGGATCCCGATGTCGTTGTTTGGCAGTATGCGCAATCGCCACGCAGGCCTGAGATCACCCGCAGCTGCGGTGCAACGTACCGGCCCGACGGGAACTGCTATGCGCCAGGGCTGCCGACGCTGTTCCTCGATATCAACGTCGCAAACAGCCCTGATCCCTCTAACGGGCGATGATCCGGTAACCGACAGGGCGAGCGCCTGACCGGTACAATCGAAGCAATGGCCGCTCTCCCTTCCCCCTTTCTGCAGCCTGCATACGATCACAAGCGCTACTTCTTTGACACGCTCGGCCTGAACGAACGCTTACTGGAGCGTTGCCTGGGCGAGGCGTTGAGCGCCGGCGGCGAATTTGCGGATTTGTACTTCGAAGCAGTCACCTCAACCTCGCTGGGCATGGACGAGGGCATTGTCAAAACAGCCTCGGAGGGCATCAGCGTGGGCTGCGGTGTGCGCGTTCTTTCGGGCGAGCGCACGGGCTTTGCCTACACCGACGACCTTTCCCCCGAGCGCCTGATCAAGGCAGCCCGGACAGCGGCGCTGATCGCGAGCGGCCCGCAGACCGAACGCGTTCAGGGCTTCACGGAGCGGCGCACGCCAC
>CAXTRM010000071.1:11256-12938 GCA_964246625.1 uncultured Acidobacteriaceae bacterium | reverse complement strand
GTATCCGGTCGCCGGAGCCACCGTTGATGCGGAGATCGCGGCCAAGCTGGAGCTCATCGCCCGGGCCGATCGCGCCGCACGTGCCTTTGATTCACGCATCGTGCAGGTGCGCGCCGGGCTGAATGACGAGCTGCGCCGGATCCTGATCGCTGCCTCCGATGGCACCTTTGCCAGCGACACGCAGCCCTTGGCACGCTTCAACGTCCTTGTGATCGCAAAGGATGCCAACGGCGAAGGGGCACGCGGCTCTTCGGGGGGCGGTGGCCGGGTCACGATGGACTTCTTCACCGGCGACAAGAGTCCGGAACACTTTGCGCGTGAAGCCGCCCGCACCGCCATTCTGCAGCTGGGCGCCCAGGCCGCCCCCGCGGGCGAGATGGAGGTCGTTCTTGGTCCAGGCTGGCCAGGTGTGCTGCTCCATGAGGCCGTCGGCCATGGGCTGGAGGCGGACTTCAATCGTAAAAAAACCTCGGCGTTTGCAGGCCTGATTGGGCAGCAGGTGGCGTCGAGCAAAGTCACCGTGGTCGATAACGGCACGATGCCGGGTCGGCGGGGCTCGCTAAACGTGGATGACGAGGGCAATCCCACGCAGGAAACAGTGCTGATTGAGAATGGCATTTTGCGCACCTACCTGTCCGACAAACTGAGCTCACGGCTCATGAACATGCCCAACACAGGCAGTGGCCGCCGCGAAAGCTACCAGGCCATCCCCATGCCGCGCATGACAAACACCTACATGCTCAATGGAGAGGACGATCCGGGTGACATCCTCCGCAGCGTCAAGCGCGGTCTCTATGCGGTGAACTTTGGCGGCGGACAGGTTGACATCACCACCGGGAAATTTGTGTTCACCGCCAGCGAGGCCTACCTGATCGAGGACGGCAAGGTGACCGCGCCGGTGAAGGGTGCGACGCTGGTGGGTAATGGACCGGAGTCGCTGAAGCACGTTTCCATGGTGGGCAATGATCTTGCGCTCGATGAAGGGATCGGCACCTGCGGCAAGGCAGGGCAAAGTGTGCCTGTCGGCGTAGGTATGCCGACCATTAAGCTGGACCGCATGACCGTAGGAGGAACCGGACGATGACGCAACGGGAAAAGATCTACGAGTGCGAAGTGAAGCGGGTACGGGTCCTTGAAGGCAAACGCTCCTTCTTCTGGAAGCTCAAAACGGTCCGCGAAGCGCTGGAAGACAACGACGTCGAGTTCCGTTGCAAGGATTGCCACGGCCAGGTGAAGCTCATCAAACGGCAGATCGCCCGTGCGCCCGCTCCCCATGTGGAGCACAAGAGCCTGCAGGACTCGGAGTACTGTGCAAGCGGCATGCTCTTCCAAAGCGCGACAGATGGACGTGAGCCGCGCCTTTCGGAGTTCCCTGTTGCCTGATCTGTCGAGCGATGTATCTGGAAACCTGTCCAGCAAGCAAGCGTCTCTTGCAACCCTGGCAGAACAGGCCGTCGAGCGCGCGCTGCGTGCCGGAGCCGGCGATGCCGAAGCGGTTGCGTATGAGGGCGACGAGTTCAATGTCCACATTCGCCTGGGTGAGGTCGAGCAACTCACGGAGGCAGGCTCGCGGGCTATCGGCTTGCGCGTGTTTTGTGGCGCGGCGGGTGGCCAGCGTACCGCCTCCACATCGAGCTCCGATCTAAGCGACGCCGGCATCGCGCGGCTGGTGGAAAGCGCCG
>CAXTRM010000071.1:9548-11246 GCA_964246625.1 uncultured Acidobacteriaceae bacterium | reverse complement strand
ACAGGCGTTGATCCCTTTGCCGGTCTTCCAGACCGCGACGCCTTTGGTATGCATGACCCCGAAGCCCAGGCCCTGTTCTTCGAGGACGCCAACGGGATCCCGGCAACGGAGCGCCTCGAGATTGCCCGGCAGTGTGAGGCCGCCGCGATGGCCTTTGACACACGCATCCAAAACTCCAAGGGGGCGAGCTTCGATTGCTCTTCGGCACGACGCGTGATGGTCAACTCGCGCGGTTTCCGCGGCGACTACCAGCGCTCCTACGTGGGCTTTTCGGCAACCCCCATCGCACAGGATGAGAGCGGCATGCAGAGCGGCTCCTGGTACAGCAGCGCGCGCACGGCGAGGCTGCTGGAAGACCCCGAGGCGATCGGCCGTGAGGCGGCCAGGCGCGCGTTGCGGCTGCTCGGAGCGCGGCGGGTTCCCACGCAGCAGTGCCCGGTGGTCTTCCCACCCGAGGCGGCACGCGGGCTCATGGGCAACCTGCTCAGCGCGGCGAATGGCGACTCCATTTACCGGAACGCCAGCATGTTTGCGGGCAAGCTCGGCGAACAGGTGGCCGGCGAGAACATCACCATGGTCGACGACGGCACCATGGTCTTTGATCACGCCCTGCCGGATGGAACAACGCTGCAGGTCGGTGGCTTTGGCACCTCGCCCTTCGATGGCGACGGCCTGCCAACCCGGCGTACGGTGGTCATCGAGCGCGGTGTACTGAAAGAACTGATGCTGAACACCTACACGGGCCGGAAGCTCAGTATGGGGTCCAATGGCAAGGCGTCCCGTGGTCTTTCGGGCTCCCCGGGCATCGGGGGCGGGAACTATTACCTGGAACCGGGCACACAGACGCATGAGGACATCGTCGGCGAGGTCAAGCAGGGCCTTCTCGTGATCAGCACGATGGGTTTCGGGGTAAATCTGGTCACGGGAGACTACTCCCAGGGTGCCAGCGGGCTGTGGA
The DNA here is from genome assembly GCA_964246625.1 of uncultured Acidobacteriaceae bacterium. Taxonomy (GTDB): domain Bacteria; phylum Acidobacteriota; class Terriglobia; order Terriglobales; family Acidobacteriaceae; genus Granulicella. The sequence goes on along the minus strand of CAXTRM010000071.1, from coordinate 10,288 downwards.
TCGAGAATGGCGAGATCGCGTTCCCCGTCGAAGAGATCACGATTGCCGGCAATCTCAAGGACATGTTCCGCAACGTGAGCGCGATTGGCAACGATCTCCAGTTTCGTGGCTCGGGCGCTGTGCCGACGGTCCGCATTGAGGGCATGACGGTTGCGGGCGCATGACCTGCAACCGTCCCTGCATTAGAGCCGTTCGATGTTGATGCCGCCGTTGGTCGTTTCCAGGTGCACCAGCGGTCCGCCCCCGTTCAGGTCCGTGTCGATGCGGTGCCCGATCTTTCCCTGCAGCGTGATCGGAAACGCGACAGAGATGCCGCCGTTGGTGGTTTCCGCCGTGAGGTGAGCCGCAAAGCGGTCGGGCGCTTTGACCGTCACACCGCCGTTGGTGGACTTGGCAAACAGACCACCACCCTGCCAACGATCCCCGGCAAGCGAGATCTCGACCCCACCGTTGGTGGTCTCCGCGTGCACGGTGCCTGCCAGGTCTTCGAGATGCAGCCCCCCGTTGGTGGAGGAGGCACGAACCTCCCCGCCGATGCGATTCATCGTGATGGTGCCGTTAGAGGACTCAGCTCGGAGTTGGCCTCGTAGATCGGCGGCGAGGATGTTGCCATTGCTGGTATGGAGCTCCGCATCGGCAATCCGCCGGGGAACACGCAGCTTAAAGCCGACCGACCAGCCATGGTGAGACCAACCGGACGCACTTGGGCCCTGCGCATGGATATCTCCCGCAGTCACGAT
>CAXTRM010000071.1:0-9538 GCA_964246625.1 uncultured Acidobacteriaceae bacterium | reverse complement strand
GTGACCCTGGCCTCCAACGCAATGTCGGCACGATCTTCCCCGATGACCTCAATGTTGCCGTTGTTCCCGGTGACGCTGAGAGGACCACCTGGCAAGGGCAATACGGTGCGGCGCAACTCGCAGGCCCTTTCTTCATGACCGAACCAGCTGGAGCCTTCGTGGTTGTCATTACAAGGAGCCGTGGTGAATTTTTGAGCCGTCGCCAGGGTGGCGATGGCAAGAAAGGCGAAGCAGCCGAAGACAACTTTGCGCATGGGGCATCTCCGTGAGGTCGGGTGATAGGAGCAAGATACGCGCCCCCGGCCAAGGCGGTTCCCTTTTGCTGCCCGGAAACGCGAATTTTCCAAGCATGTGACCATGGTGTATGCCCCACGCGAACCATAGCCGCAGGAGCGATCGGGCGCCTAGAATCGCAGCATGGGGGACGGCTTCAGCTTCGCCGAACGCGTGACCTTTGTTCCGGACGAGGCGGAGGCCATCCTGCGCGGCGTTCCGGCCAAGGCGGGCCTGTTGGCCTTGCGCGGTGAGCGCAACTCCGACCAACCCTACCTGATGCGGGCAGCCGATCTCCGGCGGCGCTTGCGGCGCCTCCTGTTACCACAGGAGACGGTGGACGCGGACGGTAAACCCGTGCTCTCCAAGCGCCTTAACCTGAGAGACCGCGTGCGCTCCATCGAGTGGACGCTGACCGGCTCCGAATTTGAATCGGTGCTTCTGCTCTATCGGGCGACGCATGCGCTGTTTGGCGAAACGGAAGCCCGCAAGCGGCTGCGGCTGCATTGCCCGTACTTTCTGCGCGTCACCATGGGGCACGATCATCCGCGCGTTTTTGTGAGCAACAAGCTCAGCCGTCGGGCGCTGAACGAGAGCTTCGGCCCTTTCGCCTCCCGAGCTGCCGCAGAGCGCGTCGCGGAGGCTGTCGGGGAACAGTTCAAGGTGCGACGCTGCTACGAAGATCTCGAGGTGCACCCGGAACACCCGGGCTGCGTCTACGGCGAGATGGGGCGCTGCCTGGCGCCGTGCAAGGCCGCCGTCAGCGGCGAGGTGTACCGCGCGGAGGCCGAACGTGTTTTCGCCTACCTCCGCACCCGCGGCGAAAGCCTGATGGCGGAGATCGCGGCCAAACGCGAGGCGGCGAGTGAGGCCATGGACTTCGAAGGTGCTGCCACGCTGCACCGCCAGTGGGAAAAGGCCAAGGCCGTCGCGCAGAGCGCCGACCCGCTGGTGCGATCCGCCCACGAGGTGCGGGCCCTGGTCGTGCAGGCGGCAGCGCCCAGCGACCCTGGCGACAGCTCAGGATCGTCGGAGGCGGCCGTGTTCTTGCTGGACCACGGCAGACTTGTGGGGCCGCAGCGGTTGTCCACCCTGGGCGTTCGGGCTGTGCGCGAGCAAACCGCCGTGGGCTCTTCCCTGTTTGCGCAACCGCTCATGCTGAGCGCGGTTCCGATGGACTCCGCGGCGGATCACACCTCCTCATCTCCGGAGGACCGCGCGGCAGCGGTTCTGGCGACGCTGGAAGGAGGGACCCGGCAGGGCGGCGAGGTGGACCCTTCCTTGCGCGGGGATGCCCTGGCACTCTTCAAGCGCTGGTACTACCGCCCTGAAAAGCAGCGCACCGGCGAGGTCCTGCTGCCCAACCCCGATGGCAGCTGGCCCGTCCGGAGGCTGCTCAATGCCGCCGCCCGGGTCGTGCTGGGACCGCCCACCGAAGCCGCTCCGGTAGATCGCGAGGCGGCGGGCTCTGAAGCACTGCAGGAAGCTGTGAAAACCCGCGTTCTGCATCCTGGGCGCGAGGGCGTGGAGCGCATTGTCCCGGTGCTCCCCAAGCGCAGCAAGCGCCGGTGGAAAGCCCTGCTGCCAAGCGAAGCGCTGCCCTGAGAAGCGCCCAACCCTGGCCGCCCCAGGGGTGAGAGCCAAACCAAACGGCGAAAAGCCCTTTGCCGAACCCTCCTCAACGGGCCGACCTGCCTGATCGGCGCTGCTATGCTTACCCCTGACCTTTGTCGTGGAGCCGGTTGTGATTGAGCTTTGTTTTTCCATTCTTGCGGCGAACTTTGCCTATCTTGCCGAGGAGATCGCAACCGCCGAGCGGGGCGGGGGCACGATCGTCCATGTAGACGTCATGGATGGGCACTTTGTGCCAAATATCACCTTTGGACCGCCCGCCGTCAAAGCCATCCGTGCGGTGACGCAGCTTCCGCTCGACTGCCACCTCATGATCGAGGACCCGGACAAGTTCATCCCGGACTTTGCCGCTGCCGGCGCCGACATGGTCGGGGTGCACTGGGAAGCGTGCCGCCACCTGAACCGCACGTTGCAGCTGATTGCCGACCACGGCATGCAGCCCGGTGTGGTCATCAATCCGCATACGCCCGTGGATCTGCTTCTCGAGGTGCTGCCCATGGTGCACCATGTGCTCGTGATGAGCGTCAACCCTGGCTTTGGCGGACAGAAATTTCTGCCCCGCTCGGTGGAGCGGATCGCGCACCTTGCCCGCTTGCGCCAGGAGATGGGCTTGAACTTCCGCATCGAGGTCGACGGCGGCATCGCCCAGGACACCGTGGCCGCCGTGGTACGGGCAGGGGCAGATATGCTGGTCGCTGGCTCGGCCGTCTTCGAGCCGGGCAAAACCGAGCAAAATGCGCGGGAACTGCTGCAAACGGCACGCGGGGCGGCCGAGCGGACAGCCTAAATCGCGCTCCCCTGCACCCCTTGGCTGGACGGCTCTACGAGGCGGCGGTGTTTTCCTTGATTGCCAAACAGGATCCGCCCCGTCGAACAAGGGGCAGCGGGGTGTACCGGCCAGGGTAGGCGGAAACCCGCCGGCACGCCTAAAATAGGGCAAAGGCCGGCCCGCTTGGCGGGTGGCAGGAGTGTTGATGCACGCAGGTAAGCCGAACTTCTTTCCTCACAGCCGGGCAGGCTGGGCAGCAGGGGCTGCTTTTCTGCTGTTGCTCTCCGGGTCGCATGGCGTGGCACAACAGGCCGCCACGCCGGACAGCACCTCTTCCGGTCAGGCGGCCTCGGCGTCCCAGGCCGACGAGCAACCAGCGCCCACACAGAAAAAGCACAAGTGGATCCAGAAGGACGAACCTACGGGCTCCACCAGTGCTCCGGCTGCTCCCAAAAAGGCAAAAGCCGCCGCTCCGCCCAAGGAAAAGGCTCCCAAGGACAAGGTCGCCAAGGAAGATCGCACTGTCCAAAGCAAAGACACCAAGGCCGAGTTGCGTCGCGAGCAGAAGTACAACCCGCTAATCGGCAAAGACGCAAGCCTGCCCGACAAGCAGCTCTATGACAAGGCCCTGGACCAGCAAAAACGCGGCCACTTCGACGTGGCGCGGCTTGATCTGCAAACGCTGCTGAACACCTACCCGGACTCCCAATACCTGATGCGCGCCAAGCTGGCTGTGGCCGACTGCTGGTTCAAGGAGGGCGGTTCAGCGGCCATGGCGCAGGCCGAACAGGAGTACGGCGACTTCATTACCTTCTTCCCGAACTCGCCCGAGGCCGCCGAAGCGCAGATGCGCATGGGCGATATCTACATGAAACAGATGGACGTGCCGGACCGCGACTACGCCAAGGCGATCAAGGCCGAAGACCAGTACCGGACCATGCTGAAGACGTACCCGGACGCGCCCAAACCCGTTCTGGCCGAAGCCACACAGAAGCTGCGTGACGTCCAGGAGGTGCTCGCCCAGCGCGAATACGACCTCGCGGTGTTCTATGCCAGCCACAACAACTACCCGGCGGCGATTGCGCGCTACCAAACGGTTGTGGACACCTATCCGCTGTACAGCCACATGGATGACACGCTGATCGGCATCGGCGACGCCTATGAGGCGGAGTCCAACGTGGTCAGGGCTCAGCTCCAAATGCCCGAAGGGCCTCGGGCCAAGCTGGAACAGGAGTACGACGGCAAAGCTGCGGCCGCCTACCGTGCCGTGGTGATGGAGCACGCTGCGGCCCCGCATGTGGAGGACGCCAAGGACCGGCTTTCCGCCATGAACCTGCCGATTCCGCAACCCACAGCGGAGCAGGTCGCGGCAAGCGATGCCCTGGAAGGCAGCCGGGCACAGTACACCATGCGTAAACGGCTGGAGTTGCTGCTCGTGCGCAAGCCGGACACCGTCACAGCCGCCCAGCTCGGTGCGCCGCCGCTGGAAGATGCCAAGCCGACCGTCGCCCCGACCATCGTGCACCAGATCGAAACCGATTACCGCGTCGCCTTTGATCCAAAGGCCACGCAGCCGGCCACCGAAGCGCCTGCCGCGTCAGCAAGCAACGAGCCTGCACCGGCCCAGCCCACACCCACGGCGCCGGGTGCCTCTGCCCCCCTGACCCTGTCCGATGTAGGCAACGGCACAACAGACGGCGAGCGCACCACCGGCACCCTGACCGAAACCAGCCCCACCTCTGGCGGCGGCGGAGGCACCCGCGTGGGTGGCAGTGGCGCCTCGCTGGGCGTGGACGTCCTGACCCCGGGCACCATGACCGGCGACCCCATCGGCAACCGTGCCAGCGACGCCAACGCAGCTACCGGCAAGCCCGATCCGAACTACGGACTGACCACCCCGGCCCGCGGCAGCACGCAGCCCCTGCCAGCCGCCGAAGCGCCGGCAGAGGCTCCGGACGCGGTGAACGAGGTGCAGGGTCATCCCCAGCCGGCCGCCGAAACCAAGGACTCCAACAAAAAGAAAAATCCAAAGCCGGACTTCGACAAAAACGACGAGAGCTCCAGCAAGCACAAGAAGAAAAAAGGAGCCGACAAGATCAACCCCTTCTAGGGCAGCCAGAACACGCACGATCCCTCCACGGGGCAGCTCCCACGGGCTGCCCAGTTGTACGTTCTGCAGCATTCCTGCCCCTCGCTGCAGGTCGACGTCAGCTCCCTGGATGCCGTGCAAGGGCTCTGCAGGCACAAACTCAGTTACCTTCTGCATTCCTGTGGGAACTACGGTCTCTGCTTTCGCGTAAGCAGGGGGAGACTACACAAGACCGGATCAGTTGCCGCCGCGTCACCCGCGGTTGGCCACGACCGGTCCACCCGTCGAGGACATCCCTTATGCTGACCCTTGCTGCGGCAGCCGCCTTTGCGGCGCTCACGCTGCCCCTTGCCCTTTCGGGACCCGAAGCGCAGCCTGCCGAGACCGCCTGCCACGGCGCGCGCGACAGCTCCCTGGCGGGAACGGTACGCGATAGCACGCAGGCCCTTGTTCCCGGCGCTGCCGTCACCCTCGATGGTGGCGCACCGGTGGCCAGCGGCAACGATGGCCGCTTCCGCTTTGCCTGTATCCCCGCAGGCAAGCACCAGCTCGTGGTCAGGGCGGCGGGCTTTGCGGAAAGCGCACTGGCGGTGCAGCTGCCGCACACCGGGGAGCTCCAGCTCGTGCTTGCCCCGGATACCGTGCAGATCGGGGTCGAGGTCACAGCCGATGAGGCGACCAGTCCCGACACGCAGGCCACGGGCGCCTCGGAGACGATCTCCGGCAAGTCGCTCCAGGCCCTCGCGGACGACCCGGACGATCTGCAGCGCGAGTTGCAGCAACTGGGCGCGGCCAGCGGCGGCAGTCCCGCTAACACCACCATCGCCGTGGATGGCTTTCAGGACTCCAGCAAGCTGCCTCCCAAGAGTTCCATCGCCTATATCAAGGTGAATCCTGACATGTTCTCGGCGGAGTACCGCGAACCGCCCTTCGACGGCGGCCGTGTGGAGGTGTACACCAAACCCGGGCAGAGCGCGTTCCACGGGGCGCTCTTTGCCACCAACGGCAGCCCGTGGATGAACGCCCGCGACCCGTTCTCGACCAGCAAAGCCTCGCTCGGCAAGCAACGGTATGGCTTTGAGCTCACGGGCCCTGTCCGCAAAGGGGCCGACTTCGCCGTCGATCTCGAGCATCGTTCCATCGACGACTTCGGCGTGGTCAATGCGGTGACGCTGGATAGCAGCGGCAACGCCGTAAACACGATTGCAAATGTACCCACACCGCAGCGCCTGTGGGTGGGCGAGGCCCGTGTGGACTGGCAGCTCGGCGCAAAGAACACCTTCATCAGCTCCTACTCCGCAAACATCAACAGCCTGCAAAATGTCGGTGTGGGAGGCACGGCACTCGCCGAATCCGGCTACAACAGCGGTCAGGGTGAACATAACCTGCGCTTCACCAACATCACTACCCTTTCGGCGCACCTGATGCACGAGGCTCGTGTGCAGCTCTCGTGGAACAACGAGACCGATGCGCCCGCCTCGACAGCGCCTCAGCTTCAGGTAGCTGGCGCCTTTACCGGCGGCGGCTCGTCCGTGGGCAACCAGCTTTCGCATGTCTTCCGTACCGAGATCGACGATGATGCCATCCTGACCACGGGCAAGCACACCCTGAAGTTCGGGACAGAGTTCTTTACCAATCACCACAATGACCGACAGCCGCTCTCCTTCAACGGCACCTACCAGTTCGGCGGGGGCACTGCGCCGGTGCTGGCCGCGAACGGCACCGTGGTAGGCACAGCAACCGAAACGATCAGTGGTGTGGAGCAGTACCGGCGGGCCCTGCTCGGCTTGCCCGGCGGCACGCCCACGGCCTTTACCAACGTGTCCGGCACCCCGGCACTCTCGTTCACCCAGATCCGCGATGCACTGTACCTCCAGGACGACTGGAATGCGGGCAAAGGTGTCCATATCTCCGGCGGCTTCCGCTACTTCCTCCAAAGCGATCCCGTTACGCTTTCCGGCGCCACGCCGCGGCTCGGTGTCCTGTGGTCGCCCACAAAGAAAGGGACCTGGACCGTCCACGCGCACGCCGGCCTGTTCTCCGGCCAGTTCAACGGGCGCGACTGGTCCGAGCTTGTACGCGAAGATGGCACGCAGCGCGTGACAAGCATCGTCTACAACCCGGTCTACTGCGGCCCCGCGGCCGGCACCTGCAACCCGTTTGGGGACGCAACGCCGCTCCGGAGCCTGCGCACCCTGGCGCCCCACATCAGAAACGCCACCTATGCCATTGAGAACATCGGTGGCACGCGCACCTTGCCCTTTGGCTGGAACCTATCGTTGGACTACTACTTCGGGCGTATCTGGAACTCCGCGCGAACGCTGAATGTGAACACGCCACCGAGTGGCAATGCCAACGGCCCACGGCCCCTGGCACCCAGTCTGAACATCCTGCAAGTGCAGAACAGCGGCCAGGGGCGAGCCAATGTACTCTTCGCCGGTATCGAACAGCACTCTCTCAAACGGCTGCAGCTGTTCTTTGGCGGGGTCTGGGTAAACCAACTGGATGACAACGACGATGACACCTTCTTTCAGCCGCAAAGCGCCTACACCGACGCCGGCGAAATAGCCCATCGCACCGGCCAGCCGGTTTGGAACCTGTTCGGCAACGCCAGCCTGAACCTGCCTGCCAAGGTCGTCCTGAGTGGCAACTTCCACGGCGGTGGCGACGCCCACTACAACATCACCACGGGGTTCGATAACAACGGCGACGGCACTTTCAATGATCGCCCCCAGATCGCTGCGCCGGGTACACCCGGAGCCATCCAAACTAGGTATGGCCTGCTCACCGCAACGGGCGGCACGGGCGTTCTGCAACGCAACCTGGGCGTGATGCCCTGGCAGTTCTACCTCGACACCAATATCCAGCGCGCCTTTACGCTCACCCGGAACAGCAAGGCCGAACACCAACAGGTGCTCACCGTTACTCTCCGCTCGGCCAACGTGCTCAACCACACCAACGTCACGCAGGTGGGCGGCGTCTTCGCGTCACCCCTGTTCGGCATCCCGTACGCCGCTGACAACGGCCGCCGCGTGGAGGCCGGCCTTCGGTACAGCTTCTAGCCCGGGGGCCGCCGCATGCGCCCCTGCTAGGCTGGGAAGGTATGAGTGCTGAGCTGCCGAAGGCGTACGATCCGCAGGCGATCGAGGAAAAATGGGCGCGGTATTGGGTGGACGAAAAGCTGTTCGCCGTCGAAACAGCGCCTGACGTAACAGAAACGCCCTCCACCGGCAGCTTCGTGCAGCTGCTGCCGCCGCCCAACGTCACCGGCCGCCTTCACATGGGCCACATGCTCAACCAGACCGAGATGGACATCCTCGCGCGCTGGCACAGGATGCGCGGCGAGCAGAGCGTCTGGGTCCCCGGCACCGACCACGCCGGCATCGCCACCCAGATGATGGTCGAGCGCCAGCTCAAGGCCGAGGGCGGCCCCACCCGCCAGCAGCTCGGCCGCGAAGCCTTTACCGAGCGCGTGTGGGCCTGGAAGGGTGAGTACGGCGGTGCCATCACCGAGCAGATGCGTCGCCTTGGCGCCTCGGTCGACTGGTCCCGCGAGTACTTCACCATGGACGACCGCCTGAGCCTTGCCGTGCGCGAGGCCTTCGTCCGCCTTTGGGAGCAGGGCCTCATCTACCGCGGCGCCTACATCGTCAACTGGGACCCGCAGCTGCAGTCCGCCGTCAGCGACCTCGAGGTCGTTCACGAGGAGCGCGCGGGCAAGCTCTACGAGATCCGCTACCCGCTCGCGGACGGCTCGGGCTCGATCACCATCGCCACTACGCGCCCTGAAACCATGCTCGGCGACGTCGCCGTGGCGGTGAATCCCAATGACCCGCGCTACGCCGCCCTGATCGGCAAGCAGCTCGTGCTACCCCTGAGCGCTGCGGCGGGCAAGCCAGACCGCCAGATCCCGGTCATCGCGGACGACTGGGCCAATCCCGAGTTCGGTACCGGTGCCGTCAAGGTCACACCCGCCCACGACCCCAACGACTTCGCCATCGGCCAGCGCCACAACCTCCCCCAGCTCAACATCATGGACGAGCAGGCCCGCATCAAGCTCCCCGGCTCGCCCTATGACGGCCTGGACCGCTACGCCGCCCGCGAGCGCATCCTCGCCGACCTCGCAGAGCAGGACTCCCTGGTCGCCGTCCGGGACCACCCCATGGCCGTGGCCACGAGCCAGCGCACCGGTGCCACCATCGAGCCGCGCCTGTCCATGCAGTGGTTCCTCGCCGTCAACAAACAGCCCGAAGCGAATGGCCAACCGAGCGGCGAAAGCATCGCCGCCAAGGCCATCGCCGCCGTCCGCGACGGCCACGTCCGTTTCACCCCGGACAACTACGCCAAAACCTACTTCGAGTGGATGAACAACCTCCACGACTGGTGCCTTTCCCGCCAGCTCTGGTGGGGCCATCGCATCCCGGCGTGGCACTGCGGCGCCTGCAACAACATCACTGTCGCGGTAAAAACCCCCAACTCCTGCACGGGCTGCGGTATCACCGACATCCGGCAGGAGACCGACGTCCTCGACACCTGGTTCAGCTCCGGCCTGCTGCCCTTCACCGTCTTTGGCTGGGACGGCACCGACCAGCTCACCCCGGATCTCGCCGCCTTCTACCCCACCGATCTCCTCGTCACCGGCTTCGACATCCTCTTCTTCTGGGTCGCCCGCATGATCATGCTCGGCTGCCACCTGATGACCGATGTCCCCCTGCCCGACGCCTCTCAGCGCACCCTCGCCGACACCGTGCCCTTCCGCGCCGTCTACATCCACG
>CAXTRM010000070.1:0-13978 GCA_964246625.1 uncultured Acidobacteriaceae bacterium | reverse complement strand
GGGCACCCAGAGTGGGCGCGAGTTCCGGCTGCGTGGCAAGGGTGTGCCGCACCTGAATGCGCACGGAAAAGGTGACCTGGTGGTGGAGGTGCGGGTGGAAACACCGAGCAAGCTCAACAAGCGGCAGCGCGAGATCATGCGCGAACTGGCCGAAACCATCCCCGTCGCCAACGAGCCTCAATCCCGTGGCCTGTTCGACAAGGTCAAGGAGATGTTTAGCTAAGGGCCGCCGCGGGGGAGATGCTCGACGTGGGCAGCTTCCCGTGTTCCCCCGTGAGCGGGCGCCACGCGGAAACGCCGGCAAGTCCCAGCATCGCGACACAGCGGAACGGACCTGCAAAGTACAGCGGAAGGCTGCTGTGGGTGTGCAGAAACGTCAAGGGCGCGAGAACGATGCCGAAGAGCGCCATGGGCAGGAAGTAGCGCTCGACGGGTTCGTTCCGCCGCGCCTGGTCCACACACAGCAGGGTCACCCATCCCCAGGGAATCAGTTGTAGGAGCAGGGTGTAGTCGAACGATGTGGGCGGCAGGAGTGTGGCGGCGCACACGATAAAGAGCACCTGATTCGGTACAGGCAAGGAGCGCACCCGCCGAAGAAACACCATGGATGTAACAAGGCCGGCGCTGACGAGGTACAGATTCAGCACGTGCGGCACTTGCAGAATGGAGCCGCCTGTCGCCTCTCGCAACAGGCCGAAGATGGAGTGGTCTGGTCCTACCCCGGCAGGCCAGTATTTCAAGGTGGTCAGCTCGGTCCACAAGCGGACACCCGCGCTGATCTGGCGATAGGCATAGCCGATATCAGGCTCCAGATAGCGGAGCGCCGCCAGCGTCGTGCCTCCTGCAGCGGCAGCACCGAGCAGGAGATGGCGAAAGCGAGGCGGCTTCAGAAACAGCGCCAAAAGCAACAGCGGGTACAACTTCGCTGAACCAAACACACCGATCAGCGTAGCGGCCGCGGCATACCGGCGATGGGCAAAGCACGCGACGCCGGCTTCGATGCCCACCCAGAGCAGCAACTCGATATTTCCCCGCTCAAAGGCAAAGTACAAGGGCCAACCAAGCATCACGGTCACGGCAATCAATCGGATGGCGTGCTGCATCGAAAGGCCACAACGCCTGAGCGCGTCCACAAACCGCCATGCCACCACCAGATCGATGGCAGAAACGACAAGGATGAATACCCCGTAGTTCAGCCACCAATGGGTGGGCTGGATGAAGGGATAGAACGGCACGTAGCAGAAGATGGAGGGAGCCGGATACATCCAGGGAAACGCTGGGCCGGTGAAAAAAGCGGGCGTATGGAGATACGGCATGCGCAGGCTATACACGTAAAAGTCAACTGCCGGCTTATAGGGCCAAAGGTAGTCCAGCCCTGCCTTGCCTATCCGCATATAGCCCCAAAGGGCATCAAGACAGCTGAGGAGAGCAAAAGAACAGAGAAGGAGTGCGAAGAGCCGCAAAGGCTTAGGGAGGGTTGGCACGACACCTCGCTGCACCGCTCCATCGTACCTGGTGACAGCCGGACGCAGCCTCACGCAGGTTGCCGTTCCAGCAGGGTCGAACAGATCGCCAGCCCTGCTAAAGCGGCCGTCTCCGCTCGCAGGATGCGTGGCCCAAGCGTTGCCGGCCGCCAGCCCTGCGCCAGAAAAAACGCGATCTCTTCGGGGGCCCAACCACCCTCGGGCCCAATAGCTAGCGCGAGGGCGCGGTTCCGCTCCGCGTCGGGGCCGTCGGGCTGTTGCTGTGATTGCAACACTGCCGCCAGCGTGTTTTCCTGCTCCGTTTCAGCCAAAAGCACTCTTTGCGGAGCCTCTACCAAGGCGAGAGCCGCTTTCAGCGACTGCGGGTCGTCCACCTCGGGCAAATCGCTTCGGCGAGCCTGTTGCGCGGCTTCCCGCACGATCCGTCGCCAGCGCTCCACGCGCTTGCCCGCCGCCTGTGCCAGATGTTTGTCCGTCCTTCGCGCCAGCACGGGAGTCAGCCTGGCGGCTCCCAGTTCAGTGGCCTTTTCCAGACCCCACTCATAATGATCGAACTTGATCACGGCCAGCAGCAGATGTACGGGCAGAGCCGCATCGGTTTCAAGCTCTTCCCCCAAGGCAAACACGACTTCACGCTCGGAGACCGAGGTTACCTCCGCCTGTCGCAGGAAGCCGTTGGCCAATACGTCAAAGACCTGCCCCGGCTCGGCACGGAGCACACGGGCAAGGTGCAAGGCCTGATCCCCGGTAAGGCTTGCCGTGGTGTCGGTCCATGTGTCAGCGATCCAGCGTCGACGCGTCATGCGATGCCTCCTCCAGGCTGTAACGCTCGCCGCTGGCGATCAACCTTTCGATCTCGTCTAAAGGACGGATACCACCCCGGGCTCCCTGCCCCATGCAGTTCATGGCTGCCGCGGCGCAGGCGAAGTCCAGCTGCCGGGCCGTAGGCCAACCCTGGAGCATCCCGAACAAGAATCCAGCATGGAAGATGTCTCCTGCTCCCGTTGTGTCCACGATGGGGACCCGGTACGCCGGGACGTGATGAAAGCTGTCTCGGTCCCAGGCCAGCACACCCCCGGTACCAAGCGTGGCTGCCGTAAGTCGGCAGCCGAAACGCCGCCCAAGCTCCTGAAGCGCCGATCGGAGATCGGCCTCCCCCGTGAAGCGCATAGGAAAATCTCTGCTGACAATCAGGTAGTCCACGTGGACCAGCACCGCTTCGATTTCGGGATACACCTCGTCCAGGTCTGCCACCACCGGAACATTGATGGCGCGCGCCCACTGAGCGGCAAGCGCCGCGGCTGCGGTGTCATGGCCGTCGATGAGCAGAGCGTGTGCCGCGGTCACCCACTCCCGTTGCAGTTCGGCGGGCTGCAAGCACATCCGTTCATCCTGTCGGCAAAGCACGGTTCGCTCGCCCTGCCCATCCACAAGAATCAGAGATTTGGCGCTGGCGGCCCCAGGGACGCGCAGGGTGTGCGATTCCACCCCCAGCCGGGCAAACTCCCGCTCGTGCAAAGCACCGGCCTCGTCATCGCCGAGCTTGCCCACATACCGCGTCTGGAGTCCCCATGTCTGGCAAGCCACCATCGCGGAGGCCACCTGACCTCCGGGCTGCAACAGCTCCGTCCGGTATGGCGTCTTGGAGCCGCGCAACGGGTAGCGCGCAAGGTGGATCAGGGTGTCGGTCGCATTGAGCCCCACACCGACCACGTCCACAACGGGAAGCTCTGCCATCGTTCTGATTGTAGGGCGAAGCGTCACCTGATCGGCTCAAAGGCTTGCCAAAGCGCCAGTTCAGCTCCTTGTGGATGCTGCTCGATCCGGCTGGTTCGATCGAGTCGCATCGTCGCCCGAGTTTGGGCGTTGTACTCCGGCCAAAACGGCAGGCCCGGGGCCCCCGGCGCCTCGCCCCGGAGAAAGGCAGCCCAGGCAGCGTTCATCTGGCTCGCAAGACTTGCCTCCGCACCTGCCGATTCACCTTCCCTGGAGGGCTTGTCCCAAACCAGGCCCAGATCTTCTGAGTGGAATGCCATGCCCTTGTACGCCCCTGTGGTGCGGGCAAAGTCCAGCTCGTAGGCCCAAACCTGCGCGCCGGAGTTGGCCACAGCATCCGCGACCCGCGTTGAAGGCACCCAATACTCTTCAGCGGTTACCGCTCGAATGCGCCGTTGTTCCGCGGTCATCTCCGGATAGGTTGCTGCATACCTCGCATAAACGGCCTCAAAGGCGGCAAGGTTCATATTGCCCAGGTCTGCCCCAGTTGGGTCCTGGTCGGGATGGGCGCCGAGGAACAGCGCGCTTTCGTCACGATTGGTCCCGATCAGCAACCGTTTTCCCTTTGCCGAGCCGGCAGCCAGGGCGTGGAGGGGCGGTTCGGCGAGCAGGCCGCCATCCAGTTCACAGCGCAAGGGGAAGTGTTGCGGCCAGCCCTTCAGAAATCTGGTTTGCGCCTCAATGAGTTGCTCCGCCAGGGCGGATCGCAGTTGCTGAACCGATGCGCCTGAGGTTTGGGTCCAGATCTTCCCGAAGCCCCCGGTGACGGTTTGTGCCACGTCCTTGGGCCAAATGCGCTCGGCACCACCGCTCTCCGAGATCATGCCGTGGAACAAACCGCGTGCCTGGGGTACCCCGGCAAGGATGTCGGTCAACTTGGCGCCGGCGGACTCCCCGCCCACGGTCACCCGTCCGGGGTCTCCGCCAAAGGCCCCTATATGGGTCCGGACCCACTCCAGTCCAAGCAGGAGGTCACGAAGGGCGTTGTTGGCCGACCCTGCATAGGCCGAACCAAGCAGCGGCTCCACGTCCAGGAAGCCCAGGACGCCCAGGCGGTATGCCACCGTCACGATGACGATACCCTGCCGGGCAAACACTGTACCGTCGAAGATCTTTGCGAACGACTCACCCCCAGTGAAACCGCCGCCATGAATCCATACGAACACGGGACACGAAGCGGCGCCCCGGTCCAGCTTCGGGGTCCACACGTTCAGGTACAGACAATCTTCGCTCTGCTTTACGTCACCACCGCCCTGTTGCATCGGCGCCGCGGCGAAATGGGTCGCATCAAGCACCCCTGCCCAGGCTTTCTTGGGGATCGGCGGCCGAAACCGGAGGTCACCCACAGGCGGCTCCGCGAATGGGAGGCCGCGAAAGACGCGCACCCCGTTTGACTCTTCTCCACGCACCCTGCCGGACGGTGTCATCACGACCGCCGCCTCCGTGGCACCGGCAGGCTGTGCCCACCCCCGAGGTGCCATCCATGCCCCCGCGCACGCCAGGGCGCCGTGTTGGAGCGCCTGCCGTCTTGTCCATCGCGTTGCCATCTGTCCAACCTTCCAGCAGTTTTAGCTGTCCGGCCCTAGCACTCGATGATGTTCAAGGCCAGGCCCGCCAACGACGTTTCCTTGTAACGCGACTGCATGTCAAGACCGGTCCGATACATGGTCTCGATCACTTGGTCGAGCGAGATCTTGTGGGTTCCGGTGTCGTTCATTGCAAGGCGCGCCGCGTTCACCGCCTTGACGGCGCCCATCCCGTTCCGCTCGATGCAGGGGATCTGCACCAGACCGCCGATGGGATCGCAGGTCATGCCCAGGTTGTGCTCCATCGCGATCTCGGCAGCATGCTCCACCTGGGCATTGACGGAGACCACCGCTTCCCGGCGCTGCGGCCCGGGCAACGACGGCGCCGGAGGCGGCGAAAGCGCCGCGACCAGGCCGCCGGCTGCCATGGAACAGGCCACACCGACCTCCCCCTGGCAGCCCACCTCGGCTCCGCTGATCGAGGCGTTTTCTTTGTAAAGAATGCCGATCGCAGCCGCCGTAAGGAAGTAGCGCAACAGCCCCGCCCGGCGCTCGGCCTCCGTCCAGCCCGGACTGGCATGGTGCAGGTAATAGTAGGCGATGGCTGGAACGACCCCTGCAGCCCCGTTGGTGGGAGCCGTTACCACCCGGCCCCCGGCTGCATTCTCCTCGTTGACGGCCATCGCTGCCAGGGTGACCACGTCCAAGGGCGCCAGTGGATCCCGTGCCTTGCCCGCGTCGTCCAGTGCGGCAAGCCGGCGTGCCAGCCCCGGGGCCCTGCGGCGTACGTTCAGCCCTCCGGGCAGTGTCCCTTCCGTGGCGATACCCTTCGCGATCGACGCGTCCATGACCTCCCAGAGCACAAGGATGGCTGCCTCGATTGACTCTGTTGCGCTCGAGGGTCTCCGGACAAGGGCCTCATCGGCACGTAGCCGCAGGATGCGGTCCAGACGGTACTGGATCGAGGGGTCTTCCAGCAACGCGATCTCATTGGCCAGAACAAGTTCGGCGATCAGCAAGCCGCTCTGCTCGGCCATCTGCAGGAGATCCGCCGCATGCGAGAAGGCAAAGGGAACGACACGCTGCCGGCTGCCGGAAACGCTGGCAAACTCCTCCGCGGTCAGGATGAAACCACCCCCTACGGAGTAGAAAAGCTCTGTCCCCAGCACCTGGTCTGCACTGCCAAAGGCCGTGAAGCGGATCCCGTTCGGGTGAGTCGGCTGCGCGGGATCCGGGTACATCTGGTTGCGGTGAAACCGCAGATCCGTGGCCTCGGCGAATGGAAAAACATGGGTCCCAAAAGCACGGAGGTACCCGCTTCGCCGCGTTTCGGCCAGTGCCGCGTCCATCCGTTCGAGGTCCACGGTGTCCGGCGCTTCCCCCATCAGGCCGAAGAGCACGGCGCGATCGGTCCCGTGCCCCACCCCTGTCAGCGCAAGGGAGCCGTAAAGATCGACGACCAGGCGCTTGACCGCGTCAGCCGGCGTGTCGGCGAAGAGGCCGGCGACAAAGTGGTTGGCCGCGCGCATCGGGCCCACAGTGTGCGAGCTCGAAGGGCCGATGCCGATCTTGAAGAGTTCAAACAGGCTGGTATTCATGAACAGGACCAGTGAAAGCCCTCCGTCATTGTAGGGGCGAAAGTGGTATGGGGTCGCCCCGGCCACGGTGCTAGGCTACGGGCACTCGAGCCTTGCAGGCAGGATCAGGCGGTTGTACCCACATGCTCTTCAAGACACGCTCCGCGGCGGTGTACGGCATCGACGCCCACCTGATCGATGTTGAGGTGGACTTTTCGGGCGTAAAAACCCAGGAAGAGCAGTTCAGCACCGTGGGCCTGCCGGATGCTGCCGTGCGGGAAAGCCGTGATCGCGTCCGTTCCGCCATTAAAAACTCCGGTTTTGAGCTTCCTCCCACACGCATCACCATCAACCTCGCCCCGGCGGACCTGAAAAAGGAGGGCTCCGGGTTCGATCTGCCGATCGCTGTGGGCATCCTTGGTGCCTATGGCGGCTTGGCCAATAAAGATGTGGGGGACTTCGTTCTGGTCGGCGAGCTGGGCCTCGACGGCGGCCTCCGTGCCGTTCAGGGCATGTTGCCGATCGCCATTGCGGCGCGCGCATCGGGCATCAAAAACCTTCTGATTCCCGCGGCAAACGCCCGCGAGGCCGCCGTGGTGGACGGGGTAAATGTCTTTCCCGTACGCAACCTGCTTGAGGTCCGTGAACTGCTGAATGGAGCCGCGCTGGGCGCGATCGGGGCTCAGCCACTCAGGGTCGCCTCAAAGCAGCTGCTCGCGGAGGCCCAGGACGGCATTCCGGACTTCGCCGACGTACGCGGCCAGCATGTGGCCAAACGCGCCCTGGAGGTCGCAGCCGCCGGCGGACACAACATCCTGATGATCGGCCCGCCCGGTTCAGGCAAAACAATGCTGGCCAAACGGCTGCCGTCCATTCTGGCGCCGCTGCGCTTCGAGGAAGCCCTTGAAACGACCAAGATTCACTCCGTTGCCGGTGTGCTGAACAAGGATGAGGGCCTGGTCACGCACAGACCCTTCCGCTCTCCGCATCACACGATCTCTGACGCCGGACTCATCGGCGGTGGCATGATCCCGAGGCCGGGCGAGGTCTCCCTGGCCCACAACGGCGTTCTGTTCCTGGATGAACTCCCGGAGTTTCCGCGCAATGTTCTGGAGGTGCTCCGGCAACCACTCGAGGACGGCAATGTGACCATCTCGCGGGCGGCGATGAGCCTCAGCTTCCCGGCCCGCTTCATGCTGGCGGCGGCGATGAATCCATGTCCTTGCGGCTACTTCAATGACAAGGGGCGGGAGTGTCTGTGTACCCCGCCCATGATCCAGCGGTATGTCAGCAAGGTTTCCGGGCCATTGCTGGACCGCATTGACATTCACATCGAGGTGCCAGCGGTTCAGTACAAGGAACTGCGGGGTACGGTGGCGTCGGAAAGCTCGGCGTCCATCCGGGAAAGGGTGCAGCAGGCACGGGAGCGCCAGCATGCCCGTTTTCTGGAGGATAATGCCCGCACAGAGAAGACAAGGCGCGGCCCGACGCGGGCCGTCTTTGCCAATGCACAGATGAGCAGCAACCAGATCCGGCAACACTGTGAGCTGTCCAGCGATGCGGAACGGCTGCTGGAACGTGCCATGGTGCAGCAGGGCCTGAGTGCGCGAGCCCACGACCGCATTCTCAAGGTGGCGCGCACCGTCGCCGATCTGGACTCAGCCCAGGCAATCGCTGTCAAGCACATCGCCGAGGCCATCCAGTACCGAACCCTGGACAGGAGTTACTGGACCCAGTAGCGACCACAGCTCACTAAGGAAACAGAGAGCCTGTGATTTCCTGTATCCGGTCAGTCTGGAATCCCAAAAAAAGGATTGACCCCGAACCGATGACCTTGTAAGGTGCAAGCTGTTGAGTCGCACGGAACGCACTTCGGAACTCGCTGGGTAAAGCCTTCCGGATCGCCTGTGGCAAAACTCCCTGGGGCAGACCTTCGTTCTGTGGAAAAAATAGGGACATTAGCGCATGCAATGTGCGCCGGGTAAATGAGTCGATCAGGGACGCATCTTGGGGCAACGCTCCCGCGTCTAAAACATGAACAAGGATCCGGTATACGACGCTTTATCGATCCTGTGAGGCATCGCCTGCGTTTCAGGCGACGGAGTTGGACCGTTCCGGCCTCCCTAAACTCTTGAGGAGAGACATACTATGCGCTCAGATCTGATTTTTGGGGCTCTCACCCATGTGAACAATCGCTACCAGCTATGCCAGCTCGCCTCAAAGGCGACCCGCAAGCTGCACAAGCCGAACACTCGCTTGCAGGACACCACGAACGATGTGTTGGAGCGGTTCAAGGACACGGTCCCCATGAACGACACCGTAGGTGAATCGCAGCAGGATGAAGTTCTGACCACCGAACGCCGCGCGGCTTAAGCTGCGCGGCTTTGCCGCTTTTCCCCTTGCGCTTTTTCTGCGATCTGCTACGATAAGCGCAATCTAAATACTCAACCCCTGCAATACCCATCCGCACCGCCCTCCTTCCTTTCAAGCTCTTTTGCAGCGTTCCGCTGTAGCTTTTGCTGTGCCTCCCTCCTGTTCGACCCTATTTACCCTCTGAAAGATCCCTACAACCACAAATGACAATCTCTGAATTAAAAGAAAAAAGCATTGCCGAGCTTGGCAAGCTAGCCCGCGGTCTGGAGATCGCCGGGACCAGTGCTCTGCGGAAACAAGACCTCATCTTCAAGATTCTGCAGGCGCAGAGTGAAAAAGAGGGTCACATCTTTGCCGAAGGTGTCTTGGAAATCCTCCCCGACGGTTACGGCTTTCTCCGCTCGCCGGATTACAACTACCTGCCCGGTCCCGATGACATCTACGTTTCGCCCAGCCAGATCCGCAAGTTCGATCTGAAGACCGGCGACACGATCAGCGGCAACGTCCGCAGCCCGCATGAAGGTGAAAAGTACTTCGCCCTGGTCAAGATTGAGGCGATCAACTTCGAGTCGCCCGAAGAGACTCGCAACAAAATCCTGTTCGACAACCTCACGCCGCTTTATCCACAGGAACGGATCAAGATGGAGACCGTGCGGGAAGGCATCTCCGGTCGCGTGCTTGACCTGCTGACACCCATTGGCAAGGGCCAGCGTGGCTTGATCGTTGCCCCGCCACGTACCGGCAAGACCGTTCTGATGCAGGCGATCGCCAACTCGATCACGGCAAATCATCCTGAGGTAGTCCTGATCGTTCTGCTGATCGACGAACGCCCGGAAGAGGTCACCGACATGCAGCGCTCGGTAAAGGGTGAGGTCATCAGCTCCACCTTTGACGAGCCGGCGGCACGTCACGTGCAGGTGGCCGAGATGGTAATCGAAAAGGCCAAGCGTCTGGTCGAACACAAGCGAGATGTGGTCATCCTGCTTGACTCCATCACCCGTTTGGCGCGCGCGTACAACACCATTGTGCCGCCCAGCGGCAAAGTGCTCTCGGGCGGTGTGGACTCCAATGCACTGCAGCGCCCGAAGCGCTTCTTCGGCGCGGCGCGCAATATTGAAGAGGGCGGTTCGCTCACTATCATTGCCTCCGCGCTGGTCGAAACCGGCTCGCGCATGGACGAGGTGATCTTTGAGGAGTTCAAGGGAACCGGTAACATGGAGGTCATTCTGGAACGCAAGCTTGTGGACAAGCGTGTCTTCCCGGCAATCGACATCCAGCGTTCCGGCACGCGTAAGGAAGAGCTGCTCATTCCCAAGGACGAGTTGCAGCGTACCTGGATCCTGCGCAAGGTGTTAAATCCGTTGTCGCCCGTGGAAGCCATGGAGTTGCTCTCCGACAAGCTCGGCAAGACACGGAACAATAGTGAGTTTCTGCACAATATGAACTCTTTGTAGGCCGAATCAAGCTGGTCCCGAACGCCGATCCCCAGGGGTCGGCGTTTCCTGTTGCCACTGGGCATGCCTTCTGCAAACTCCAGCTCCATCGCATCTGATGACACGAAGGAGTTGCGCATGAGTAAGAGCAAGCAGGACCAGACAGCGGCGGGGCAGGTGTGGACGGGTGAGGGCTTCCCTGCCCTTTTGCGCGGCAAGGTCGCCGTGGTCACCGGGGCCGCACGCGGCATCGGGCGGGCCATTGCGGTCGACCTGGCACGAAACGGGGCCAAGATAGTCGCCGTGGATATCGCAGCCGCTGTTTCCAGCAAGACCCAGTATCCCTCGTCGACGCAGGACGACCTTGACGAGACGGGCAGGTTGTTGGATACGATCGGCCCGAAGTCGACGACGATGATCGCCGACATCCGGCAGATCAACGACCTCCGGGCCATCGCGGACAAGATCGAGACCGAGTTCGGCGGTATTGACATTGTTGTCGCCAACGCCGCTATACAGACCTTCAAGCCCTTGTTGGAGATGGATGACGATGACTGGCACGATACCGTGAACAACAACCTGAACGGCACGGCCAACACGGTACGTGCGTTTGCACCCTACCTGGTGAAGCGCGGGAGCGGCCGTCTCATCCTGGTGTCCTCGATGCAGGGACGCTATGGCACCAAGAACGGCGCGGCCTATGCCGCGTCCAAGTGGGGCATCATCGGCCTGATGAAGTCTGCCGCGCTGGAGCTAGGCAAGTACAGGATCACGGTGAACTCCATTGAGCCAGGCCTGATCGACACACCGCTCACGCGGAACGACAAGCGTTGGAGCATGGCGGTGGGAGAGGCGATGACCACGCCGCCGCCCGAGCACCCCACCGAAGAGGAGACCATCAAGGCGCGTCTGCCGAAGGTTCCGCTCGGGGTGCCGTGGCTGCAACCGGAGCAGGTGGCCCCGGTGGCAGTGTTTCTGTCCAGTGATGCCGCGGCGATGGTGACCGGGGCGACGTATGACGTCAACGGCGGGGATTCTGCGCATGTAACGGCCTAGTGCGGGCGGCACGACGACCGGGCGAGGTTCTCGGGCGTCGTACCTTCCCTAGTAGCCGTTGGCAAGGAGGTACTCGCCGGTAAGCCAGTTGTGGCTGGACGGGGTCGGCCGCTGTTGGGCATACTTCGCCAGCACATCGGTTTCTATGTTGACCGGACTGCCAGCAACGAGGGTGTGCAGGTGAGTGCTGCGGTATGTGTGCGGGATCACGGCAATCTCAAGCCGAACCTTTCCGTTGGCCGACGCAGGATGCAGCCTGGCGATTGTAAGGCTGATGCCGTTGACGGTGATGGAGCCCTGCTGGACGACGTAGCCGGCCAGCTCTGCCGGGAGCTCCACGGTGAGCCGCCAGTCCGCGGTCTCCAGATCCTCGCCCAGGGGCACGAGAGAGACCAGTGTGCCAACGCCATCTACATGGCCCTGCACGACGTGACCACCAAGCGGAGAGCCCGCGGGTGTGGGGAGCTCGAGGTTCAGGGCAGAACCGGCCTTTAGTTGGGCAAGGGTGGTGCGGCGGACTGTTTCTTCGGCGAGGTCCGCGGCAAAGTGCGTCCTGTCCGCGACGGGGATGGCGGTGAGGCATACCCCGTTCACGGCGATGCTGTCGCCCTGATGCCATCGGCCTTCCAGCGTGGGCGCCGCGATGAGCACCCGGGTCGCACCGGCGGTGGGCTGGATGGATTGAAGTGTGCCGGTGGTTTCGATAAGACCTGTGAACATGAGCCTCCGCTTCCGGGGTGGCGAGGTACCACCCCCCCCCCTATCTTCTGTGCAAAATCTTCAAAAGAGGGAATTTAAATCTGGATCCCAAAGCCGGGCCCGGGGATACGACCCAGGTCTCAGCAGCTCTCAGATGCCCTGGAGTGGCAAAGCGCTTCGTTGATGGATCCAGTGTACCGGAGTTGTGCGCAATGCCACGCAACCCCGGCGCGACCTAAATGCCGGCCCAGGGATCGTGGAGGTAGCCACTGATCCGAACGTCTTCGGTTGCGCCATGGGGAAAGCTGCTTTGCGTTTGGGACGTGAGCCGGTTCTGCAGGTGACCGGGTTGCAGGTGAGGAGGCTTCTGGGTGTACGGTGAGGTGGCCTCCCCGGCAAAGGGGAGCGCTTCCGGGCCGAGTTCGCCGGGCGCGTAGTAGAGGATGACGCGGTCGACCAGATCTGCCTGCAGGAGAGCCGCGTTCAGGGTAGCTCCACCTTCTGTCATAACGGAGCGGAACTGCTGCTGCTGGAGGTACTCCAGGACCTGCGTGAGAGCGCGCGTCTGATTCAGACCTTCGATGGGCACCAGCTGCAAGGGATGCCGCTCCAGGAGGGCACGGCGTTCCGGACTGGCCGCGGCCGGGTCGAAGAACAGGATGAGGTCATCCGCTGCTTCGCGCACGAGAGCGGCCTCAGGCAGCAGGCGCAGCGAAGAATCAAGAACAGCCCGCACAAGAGGACGGCGGCGCGGGAGACCGCTTCGATCCGTCAGGTGAGGATCGTCGGCCAAAACGGTCCCGATGCCGGTAAGGAGAACATCCGACGCATGCCGAAGCCGATGCACATCGGCACGAGCCGCGGCACCGGTAAGCCAAACAGGCTCCGCGATGTTTCGTGCTGATGGGGGCGGAGCAAGTTTACCGTCGAGCGAGAGTGCCGCCTTCAGTGTGACGAAGGGACGACCGCGCCGGACCGAGAAGGCAAAGGCGTCGTTTAGCCGTCGAGCCGTTTGTGCTTCCGCAGACGAGGCTGCGAGGAGGTCAACGGTGACGCCAGCGTCACGGAGCCGTTTGAGCCCGTTCCCGCTCACCAACGGGTTCGGATCCACCGTGGCGACGACGCAGCGTGCGATGCCTGCTGCCACCAGCGCGTCAGCACAGGGCCCGGTGCGACCGTGATGCGAGCAGGGCTCAAGGGTCACATAGGCCGTGGCACCCCGAACGGAGTGCCCCAAAGCCGCAGCCTGCTTCAGGGCCACGATCTCCGCGTGATCCCGAGCGGCGTACCGGTGGGCACCTTCGCCGAGAACGATATTTTGCATCGCGAGAACGCATCCCACCGTCGGATTAGGGGATGCGAACGCAGCGGATGCCTCGGCCAGGGTTAGCGATTGCTGTAGGAGAGTCCGGTCTGCCGGCAAGAGGAGCATGCAGCATCAGCATAGCCGCCGTCTGCCGTGGTGTAGCGAGCCAGGGCGTAGCGGTCGGGCAGGATCATGGACGGGTTCTCGGTGGTGGAGGTCGTTTGAACGACCGCGGGCAACTCCGCTGCCTCCACAGGATGGGCCGTTAGGCTGGTGTGGTGACAGAGGGCAACCAAGAGAGAAAGCAGTGTTGCAAAGATCTGGTGCATGGGTCTTCCCTTACACAAGGTCGAAGATTTGTGTGACGGCTAAGCATCGCAAAGATTGCCGCGACACAAACTACGCCTATTGTCTCTCAGAAGTAAACAGATGTACGTGTTTATAGCCCGTACAGGTCATTGACAGCCAACCTGTACCTAAGTCTGTTAGGTGGCGAGTGCGCGAAGAACGTTGCCCAGAGACGTAGGCTAGGTCAGCAGCGAATTGACAAAAGCATCCGGATCGAAGGGCAAGAGATCGTCGATCTTTTCGCCCACCCCCGCAAAGCGGACCGGCAAACCAAGATCGTGCGCGATGCCGACGACGATGCCGCCCTTGGCCGTGCCGTCGAGCTTGGTGAGAATGATGCCCGTGACCTTGGCGGCCTCGGTAAAGAGCCTGGCCTGTTGCATACCGTTTTGCCCGGTGG
>CAXTRM010000069.1:2783-14047 GCA_964246625.1 uncultured Acidobacteriaceae bacterium | reverse complement strand
GTTGTAGGCGATCTGGATGACGACGCGCCGCGAAGCCGTCGCCGGACTGCGGCCGAAGCGCGCAATTTCGCCGGGGTGACGCCTGCGACACTGGGCGAAGCGGCGCCCAAGGTGCACGAGCCCCTGGTGGCGATCTGCGGGCGCCCCAACGTGGGCAAATCGACGCTGTTTAATCGGCTGACCGGGACACGGCGCTCCATTGTGGGCGACGAGCCGGGCATTACGCGCGACCGGATCTACGGCGAGGTGGAGTGGGGTGGCCGCGAGGTGCGCCTGGTAGACACGGGGGGCGTGGTGCCCACCGATGAGGCGCTGATTCCAAGTGAGATCTTTCGGCAGGCCCGCGTGGCGCTGAACGAGGCAGACGCGATTGTGATGGTGGTGGACGGGCGCACGTCGCTGGCCGCGCCCGATGAGGAGCTGGCGCGCATGCTGCTGCGCGGCGGCAAACCGCTGTTCCTGGCGGTGAACAAAATGGACACGGCGCAGATGGAGGCAGGTGCGGAGAACTTCCGCACGCTGGGCTTCCGCAATGTGTTTCCCGTGTCGGCGGAGCATGGCTCGGGCATTGGCGATCTGCTGGACGCGGTGTGGGAGGTGCTGCCCGCAACGGCAGAAAACGCGGGGGCGGACGCCGCGGAGGACCATGCGGCGCCGGACGGTGAAGAGCCGGAAGAGACCCTGGACACGCAGGATGGCGAGTTCGCCGAGGATGAGGGCGACTTCCTGGGGGATCGGGCGGTGCTGGTGCCTCGGGCGATGCAGGAGAGCTTGCTGGAGGGCGAGGCCGCGACGGCGGATGAACCGGCGGGCGTAGATGCACCGCCGCTCGGGGAGCGGGACTACGAGGCACCCACGGGCGGCACGGGGATCGAGCCAGCCTTCGATGTGGGCGAGTTCGAGGACGCTGAGGAGGGTACCGCAGAGGAGCAGCGGGAGCGCAAGCTGCGGACGCACGGCGAGCACGTGCAGCGGGAGACCAAGGTGGCCATCATTGGCCGGCCGAACGTGGGCAAGTCGACGCTGCTGAATGCCCTGACCGGAACCGAGCGCGCCATCGTGTCACCGATCGCCGGCACAACGCGGGATGCCGTGGATGAGGTGGTCACCCGTGAGGGGCACGACTTCCGGTTTATCGATACCGCGGGCATCCGGCGGAAGGGCAAGACGACGCAGATGGCCGAGAAGCTTTCGGTGATCATGAGCCGCCGGCACCTGGAGGCCGCGGATGTGGCGCTGCTGATGATCGACGCGACCGAGGGTGTCACAGGCTCGGACGCGACCATTGGTGGGTACGCCCATGAGAGCGGGCGCTCGGTGATTATCGTGGTCAACAAGTGGGACCTGGTGGCTCCACCGAAGCACAAGCTCAACGAGGACGGGACCCGTCCCTTCGACGGCAAGCCGCCTGCCGATAAGAAGGCCTTTGAAGAGCAAGTTCGCGATCACTTGAAGTATCTGGATTATGCCCCCCTCTTGTTCTTATCGGCAGCAGAGGGAAAAGGTTTAGACCAAGTATTCAAGAAAGTGGAGTTGGTGGCCCGTGAGCGCCGCAAGCGCATCACCACGGGCAACATGAATCGCTTTCTGGACAAGGTGGACTTTGGCCGCGCCAGCGTGCCGATGAACAAGCGCGTGCGGATCTACTACATGACGCAGGCCGCGGTGGCGCCGCCGACGTTTGTGCTGTTCACAGATCGCGATGTGAAGCTGCACTTCAGCTATGAGCGGTTTTTGTCCAACGAGATCCGTAAAGCGTTCAAGTTCATCGGGAGCCCGATCTGGTTCAAGATCAAGGCAAGGAACAAGAAAAAAGAGGAGTGAGGACGCAGATGGATCGGCGTGCGGTGTCGAAGCTGTTGCTGGGAGGTGCGTTCACTGCCGCGGTGGAATCTCCGCTGGCCTGGGCGGCACAAGGCACGGGACGATTGACGACAGAAGGCGCGGCAGCGGGGCCCAAGTTTTCCTGCATGCTGTGGACGCTGGAACGAAGCGCACCGTTTGATCGCTGCCTGGAGGTTGTGGCGCAGGCTGGCTACCAGGGTGTTGAGCTGGTGGGCGAGTTCCAGAAGTGGAGCCCGGCCGAGACCCAACGGGTGCTGGGGCGCATCCACACCTTTGGGCTCGAGGTGGATGCCGCCAGCGGGCTCAAGACGGGTTTCGCCGTAGCCGGTCAGACTGAAGCCTTCCTCGGTGAGTTAAAGCAGCAGTTAGGGATGATGCAGACGCTCGGGTGCAAGCGCGTCATTCTTCTTTCAGGCGCAGTGGACGGCAAGATCTCGGCTGCGCAGCAGCGAGACATAGCGCTCGACAACCTGGCACGAGCGGCGGATCTTGCAGCGGCCGCACAGGTGGAGATCCTTATTGAGCCGATCGACGTCCTGGAAAACCCGACCAGCTATCTGCGGAGCGTTGCCGAAGGCTTCAGCCTGGTGAAGACACTGAACCGGCCCAATGTGAAGGTGCTGTATGACCTGTACCATGAGCAGCGCGGCGCGGGAAACCTGATCGAGAAGCTGCAGGCGAATCTGGACTGGGTGGGCCTGATCCATGTGGCGGATGTGCCCGGACGGCATGAGCCGGGAACGGGCGAGATCGACTACGGGGTGATCTATCGCAAGCTGGCGGAAAGGCGCTACCACGGGTGGATTGCGATGGAGTTTTATCCCACCGGGGAGGCGACGGCCTCCCTGCGGACGGCGCGGCTTATGGCCCAGGCGGCGTGGCGAACATAGGCTCCTCACCGGATGCGTCCGTTCTTGCTCAACTCGCGCTCGATCGGGGGCGTCTACCAGGATTCAGGTGTTGCCGTCATCCCCTGAATTCTTGGCCTGCCCGGCCGAGACAGTGCCGAAGTAGAAGCCGATCACCGTGCCGATGATGCCCGTCAGGGCCGGCAGCAGGATCTGCAAAAGTTCCTTGGTCTGGGCCCAATGTGAGGGGTAGGAAGCACTCTCGATGGTGGCAAACACGACCAGGTAGCCGAGAATGCACAGCAGGCCACAGGTGACGATGAGACGAACGACGTCCCGCTGGCGTTCCGGGGCGTACTTTTGTGTATCGGCGACGGTGACGCTTGGAGCTTGCGGCGTCCAGGAACGCCGGGCGGGCTCGGTCACCACGTCCAGCGGCAGAATGACACCTTCCGGCGTGGCATCGTGCTCCTGGCCGCTTTTGACCGGTCCGTCCAACGTTACTTTCCGCCCAGCGTGAGTTGCTCGTATTGGCTGCCGCGTTTGAATAAGACCTTGGTGCCGGGCTCACTCTTCTTGCGAATCACAAGGTCACTGATGTTGACGGCCTGTTCCAGGGCGTCTGAGACGCTGATGTTCTGCGCCCTGGCCAGTTCCTGCAACTTGTTCATAACGGACTCGGTCATGGTGAGCCGGTCCGGAAGCGGCGTGGATTGAGATGCCACAGGGTGGGCCCTCCTTACACTTGGTTTGATGGCAAGGAACGGCCATCCGACACAAACACACTAGCATGTGCGTCCGCAAGCGCGTGGAACTGGTTGCATCAGGGCATGGCCAGCGGCTGCGGGCGCATCTGGGAGCATCCGGGAGCACGCACCCCCGGCCGCCGTTTGCGCTAGCGGCCACCGCCCGAGGTTGGCGTTGCCGTGGCCGCAGCGGGCGTGGACACGGGCAGGCCATTAAAGTCGCGGACCTCCACAGGCCCAAGCCCGGCGTCCTTCAGGGCCGGTTCGATCTTGGTGCGATCGCCCGCGGCCACGATGACCAGCTGATCCGGATGGAGATCCTCCTGCGCCATCTTGGCAACCTCGGTCGCGGTAACGGCGTTGTACTTGGCCGGCAGCGTGGCGTAATAGTCCAGCGGCCGGTCATACAGGAAGATGGAACCGACCGCAGCCGCGGTGGCCCCCATGGTCTCAAACTGGCCGGGTAAGGACTGCTGCAGCGCCGTTTTGGCGGCGACCAACTCCGCGTCCGTGGGGGGATGCGAAGGGAAGTTCCGGATTTCAGTCATGAGCTCCTTGGCCGCCGGTGCCGTTACATCTGTCCGCACCAGACCACCGGCCAGGAACTGGCCCCCCGCGCGGAAGCCCTGATACTGCGACTGAGCCCCATAGGTGTACCCGTGTTGTTCGCGCAGGTTCATGTTGATACGTGAGGCAAAGGAGCCGCCCAGCGTGTAGTTGGCCACCCGCAAGGTGGGGTATTCGGGTGAGTTGGCGGGCACACCGATGCCGAAGGCAAAAAGGGCTGTTTGTGGAGCGCCCGGCTTGTCCACGACGACCACATGCGTCGGTTGCGGGGCAGGCGCTGCCGGCAACGTCACTGCCGCGCTGGCTGTGCCCGTCCAGGAGCTGAAGTATTTTTCCGCCAGGGCACGGGCCTGGGCCTGGGTGAGGTCACCGGCAAGGACCAGAGCGGCATCCTGCGGGCCATAGTGGCCCTTGTAAAAAGCGTTGATGTCGTCCGCGGTAAGGGCAGTGACGCTTTCGGTGGTGCCGGTGCCGGGCATGCCATAGGGAGTTTGTCCGAAGACGAGCCTGGGGCCGACCCGCAGGGCCATCTGCTGAACGTTGTCGGTCTCCTGCTGGATGCGGACGAGCCGCTGCTTGCGGCGGCGCTCGAGGTCTTCGGTGCGGAAGGCGGGGTGTTCGGCAACATCACTGAGCAGTTCCAAACCAGGAGCGGCATAGCTGGTCAGCACGGTCATTGCTGTCGTGCTGCCGTCCACCTGCGCCGCAGGTGCGATGCTGGTGCCGAGGACCTCCTGATCTTCGGCGAGCTTTTCCAGGCTGCGCGAAGCCGTGCCGTCGCTCATCAACTCCGCGGTGAGCGTGGCAAGACCTGCTTTGCCTTCCGGGTTGCTGTCGCTGCCGGCACGGGCGACGACCAGGGCAGAGACGACCGGCAAGGCGTGGTCTTCAGTGACGTACACCTTCAAGCCATTGGCCAAAGCGAAGGTTTGCGGAACGGGAAGATGCACCTGCGGTGCGGGTCCAGGCTTGGGTGCGGCTTTGCGCCAGTCCTGGGCTGTCTCAAAGGCCGGTGTGTAGGGATTGGTGAGTTTTGCGTCAGCGTCCGTAGTTTCCGGGCTGCGCGGTACGTCGTTGACGACCTTTTTTCCGGGCACGGTGTAAACCACGACCGCGCTCTCGCGGGTAAGGTACTTCATTGCGGCAGACTGGGTGCTGGCAGCCGTCACACCCTGGATCATGGCCACATCCCTGGGAAGAAATCCAGGGTCCCCGGTGTATTGGTTGTACTCGTCAAGAGTATCGGCGACACCACCGAAGCCGCCCAAGCGCTGCAGCCCGCTGATTTTGCCGGTCATGGCGCGTGCCGTGGCGGCCTGTACCTCCTCGGCCGTAGGCCCTTCCGTTTGCAGGCGGCCGATCTCCTTCCAGACAGAGGCCTCCAGATCTTCCAGTTTGACGCCGGGCTTGGCCGTCACAACGCACTCGGCTACACCTGTGAGCTTGAGCGTATGGCTATCGCAACTGGCGCTTTGCGCCACCTGCGTCTTGTACACCAGGGCCTGATCCAACCGGCTGGCCTTGGCACCGCCCAGGGCAAAGGTGACCGCGTCCATGTCATACGACGCAGGCGTGTAGGCCGGCGGCGTAAGCCAGGCGATACGAACCTGCGAGAGCTGCACGGTGTCGGTGACGGTAGCCCGTTTCTGGGCGGTAACAGGCGGTGTGGTCACGCTGACCGGGGGAACAGCGGGCCCTTTGGGGATCGGTCCGAAGTAGCGCTCCAGAAGCGTCTTCAACGTCTTGGGATCGAAGTCGCCGGCGATCGCAATGGAAGCGTTGTTGGGGGTATAGAACTGCTGGTGGAAGTCGCGAACGTCAGCAATCCGCGCAGACTCGATATCGGCGTGGCTGCCGATGACGCTGCCGTAGTAGGGGTGTTCCTTCGGGAAAAGAAGGTGGAACTCCTCTTCCTGGGCCAGCTCATACGGGCGGCCCTCGCCTTGACGGCGCTCATTGCGGACCACATCACGCTGGTTGGCCAGCTTTTCGCGGTCGAGCCCTTCCATAAGGAAGCCCATGCGGTCCGACTCGAGCCAGAGCGCCAGCTCCAGCTGGTTGGCGGGCATAGTTTCGAAGTAGTTGGTGCGGTCGAAGTCCGTGGTGCCGTTGACATCGGTGGCGCCAGCCGACTCGATGTACTTGAAGTGGGCCTTTTCGCCGACGTGCTCCGAACCCTCAAACATCATGTGCTCGAAGAGATGGGCGAAGCCGGTGCGGCCCGGCCGCTCGTTCAGCGGACCGACGTGGTACCAGAGATCCACGGCCACCAGCGGCAGGCGATGGTCCTCATGCGTGATGACCTTGAGCCCGTTGGGCAAGGTGTAGGTCTCGTACTTCAACTCGGGCAGCTTCGTTTTCGCGACCGGAGCCGCGGCAACGATCTGTGCAACCCCAGCGATCAAAACCCCTGCGGCGAGTGCCGCACGCACCCTCCGGCTACCAGACACGGCCATGCCATCCTCCCGGGACCACTTCATGTGTGTGAACGTTGCTCCCTAGCATAGACCTTCTTGCCAAGGACGCGTCCCTTTTAGGCAACGCCAAAGGCTGAAGCCAGTACCTGCAGCCGGTCTTCCAGGGTGTTTACACGCTCTTCCAGGGCGGCCACACGCGCCATCAGGGTTTCGCGTTCGCCTGGGTCGGCTGCCCGGCTTGCCGGGGCTGCTGGCATCGGCGCGGTGCCTGTGGGGTCCTCAGCCACACCGTCCAGCAGATGCCGCCATCGCGCCTCGCGTGCCCCGGGCTGCCGTGCCATGATGCGGACCACGGGTTCGTCGCGTGCGGCAAGGCGCTCCAGGGTTGCGGTCACCGCCTGGGTATCTTCGAAGCTGTACAGACGATCTGCGCGGGCGCGAAGCTCGGCCGCGGTTTGCGGGCCACGCAGCAGCAGCAGGCAAAGCACGGCCACCTCATCGCGCCGCAGCTGCAACGGATCACGGAGACGGTGCTCATACTTGGGGACACGAGCCTCGGCCAGCACACGCACGAGACCGTCGCCTTCGAGCGCAAACAGCGCGGAACGGACATCGGCTTCGCTCAGATCCAACACCGGATCGCGGCTGCTCTTCTGATTACACGCGCTAACGAGCGCGTTCAAACTGAGGGGGTAGTACTCGGGTGTGGTGATCTCTTTTTCGATCAGACAGCCTATGACCCGTGCTTCCACGGCGTTCAAAATCAGCATGCCTCCATGCTACTGAAGAGGTGCCGCTACTGAAGAGGTGCCGGTTCAGCGTTCCGCGATGACATGAAACCTTCCGCTCCAATGCCCTGCTACGCCTCCGGAATCAAGCGCCCAAAAGCTAAAGGAGCTTGGCTGGCTAGAAGGACTCGGGCATTGATCTGCCTGGTGACTCAAGAGAAGCAGGAATAGGGCGGAGGCCCCAAGGCAGGCAGCGTGCGCGGCATACGCTCAAAAGCAGGCTCGCTTGCCTCCCAGCCAGGCGGGCCTTTGTGCTCGTAAAATAAGCAGTATGGCTTTCTCCGAGCGGTTTGATGTGTTGGTTGTGGGTGCGGGGCATGCTGGCTGCGAGGCGGCCGCGGCGGCCGCGCGCATGGGCCTGCGAACCGCACTGTTCACCCTGAACCTCGACCTGATCGCCCAGATGTCCTGCAATCCCGCGATCGGCGGCGTGGCCAAAGGGCATCTGGTCCGCGAGGTCGACGCCCTGGGCGGCATCATGGGCGAGGTCGCCGACAGCTGCGGGATCCAGTTCCGCTTGCTGAACACCTCGCGCGGACCCGCCGTGTGGAGCCCCCGTGCGCAGTGCGACAAGGCCGTATACCGCGTCCGTAGGCGGGAATAGCTCGAGTCCATCCCGACCCTCTTCATCAAGCAGGCCGAGGTGGTCGATGTGCTGATAGAACCAGGCCCGGACAAGCCGCGCGTTGTCGGCCTGCAACTTCGGGACGGTCGCACCGTCCATGGACGCGCCACCGTGATCACCACGGGCACCTTTCTGAACGGGCTGATTCACTGCGGCGAACAGCAGTACACCGCGGGCCGCTCCGGTGAACCCGCCAGCGTGCTGCTGGGCGAGTCCCTGAAGAAGCTCGGGCTTAGGGAGACCCGGTTGAAGACGGGCACACCGCCACGGCTGGATGGCCGCACCATCGATTGGTCGCGCTTTGAAGAGCAGCCCGGGGATCCCGATCCTACCCCGTTCAGCTTCCGCAGCACGCCCGCCGAGGGCGCCACGACCTGGACGCCGCCGCTGAAGCAGATCTCCTGCCACATCGCCTATACCACTCCTGAAACCCTGGCGCTGATTCGCGACAACGTGCACCGTTCCCCCATGTACACGGGCCAGATCGAAGGCATCGGTCCCCGGTACTGCCCTTCCATTGAAGACAAGATCGTGCGCTTCCCCGACAAGGGCCAGCACCAGTTCTTCCTGGAGCCGGAAGGGCTGAACACGCATGAGGTCTACATCAACGGCATGTCGACCTCACTCCCCATGGAGGTGCAGGCCGCGATGGTGCACAGCATTCCCGGTCTCGAAACGGCGGAGATGCTGCGTCCCGGCTACGCAATCGAATACGACGCGATTGACCCGACCGAGCTCGATCGCAGCTTAAAGGTCAAGGCTTTCCACGGCCTGTATCTGGCCGGACAGATCAACGGCACCAGCGGGTACGAGGAGGCAGCCTGTCAGGGACTGATGGCCGGCATCAATGCCGCGCTGATGGCGCGCGCAGCTGCTGACGAACCCGCTCCGACGTTCACCCTCGACCGCACCGAGGCCTACACGGGCATCCTGATCGACGATCTGATCTCCAAGGGAACCGACGAGCCGTACCGGATGTTCACCTCACGTGCCGAGTTCCGCCTTCACCTGCGCATCGACAACGCCGATGCACGCCTGACACCACATGGCCGTCACCTGGGACTGATCGATGACGGCGCATGGGCGGCCTTCCAGGCCAAACAGCATCGCGCCTCGGTTCTGTCGCAGCTCTTGGACACCCTCAAGCTGAGCGAGGAGGACGCGCGGCGGCTCAATGACCTCGGCCTCGAAAAGGCGGTCAGCACAGGGTCGCCGCGTCTGGTCGGCACGCCCGAAGCAGCCCCTCAGGGCCCCGCTGCCCAAATGGCGCTGCGCGGGGACAGGCCCGCGCAGCTACTGAAGCGGCCAGCGGTCACCTTGGAAGCCCTGCTGCCCGTGCTTGCCCCGTACATGATGGCCCATGAGGCCCTGACCCCGTGGATGGAGGGCCTACGCCTCTCCGAAGACGGCACCTCCTGCAGGGTGCCGGCGTGGGTTCGCAACGAGATCAAGACCGTGGAAACGGTCATCAAGTTCTCCGGGTACCTGGCCCAACAGCAGCGGTCCATCGAGCGCCTGAAGCGCGATGAAGGCCGCATCATCCCGGACTGGTTCGATTACACCAAAGTGTCGGGACTTTCCCGCGAGATGGAAGAAAAGCTCGGGCGCATCCGGCCGTCCACCCTTGGCCAGGCAAGCCGCATCGCGGGCGTCACCCCCGCTGCCCTGTCGCTGGTCCAATGTTTTCTTGAGATCCAGGCAAGAGGCCGGACCGCATAGGACAGCCTCCTGCCCCGAAGGCCTTACGGGAAGCCTTTGCCCAGAACTTAAAGTGAAACTTCAGGGCCCTGTTGCCTTTCTGGGTTCCTGGGCCGCGACTGGATGGTCACGCTGCAACGGCCTCCTAGTGCACCAGGGAGGAAAACTCCGCCCACTCATTGGCGCCATGCTCCAGCAGCCCTACACCCTGCAGGAAGTGGACCGTACGCCGGGCTCTGCCGAAGAAGACATACTGGCATCCCCGCATCCGGGTCCGCTCAAAGGCCACGGGCCCTCCACTGTACTCAAGCGTGCAGTTGATTAACACGCAATCGCTATACAGGGTGTCGTCGATAACAAGCACCTCGTCCTCAAAGGTCCTGCTTTGTACTGTGTGCACGTGCCCTCCTGCCAAACATCACGTAAGGTCACGTTGAAACTGACCCCGACAAAAGTACGCTTCGACGGCGGTGCGTGCACTTCCGCTTTCGAGGTACGTTTTTGGTGAACGCCGGGAGTCAATCACCTGGCGTATCGTTCCCCGCGGGTTAGCTTTTGCAGCTACCCACGTGCCTGGGGGAGCAAATCAATAGTTGTAATTAATCTCTTCTGCTTCTTCGACACCATACCGGCGCAACAGGTTGGGCAGATTCTGCGAAAAAGCAGCCCGGGGCATCACAGTGTCACATCCGGCCTCAACGGCCTTGGCCTTCAGATCGCCTTGAATGGTGGATAGGAAGCCGATGATGGATGCAGACCGTTTCAGCTTGGCCTTCAGCTTGGGTATGAGCGTGAGGGGCTTTGCGTTGGCATTGTTGAGATCAAAGACGATAAGCGCGGGCCTGTTTTCCGCCTCGCCGCTCGTCAATCCTGCAACAGCCTCCTTGTCATTCTTGACAAAGGCGACCTTGACTCCCAGCTTGCGTGCGGTCTCCTGCACCTTGGCCGTGATGAACAAATCTTCCACAAACAGGTAGATGTGCGTTTGGGCGTCCTCTGGAATCGGCACGGCCCGCGGCGCGTTGTGATCGATGGGCTGGTTGTCCCCGAACTGACGGTGGCCGCCACGGCGTCCACGCACCTGGATGGTGGATGGCGGCGCTTCGCCGAACTCCGGCGCGGTCTCCCGATAGCTGTGATCCATGGGGCCGACAAAGCTCCGCTCTTTGCCGCCCTGTCCTTTGGTCTTGCGGCCCTGGTGCGAGATCAGATTGCCGAAGTTGTCAGGGCGTCCGCCTTCACGACGGAACGGGCGCTCATACCCACGGTCGTTACTGAAGGAACGCTCCCCCTGAGTAAACCCTGCTGCCCCGTTGTTGAATCCCCCGTTGCTGCCGCCCTCGGGACGGAACTCCCCGGAGCCGCCTTGCCCGGTGCGCCGCTCCCGGTCACGAAACTTCTTCTTCCAGCGCTTCCCTTGCCCTTGACCCTGACCTTGCGGCTGTCCCTGCCCCTGGCCGTTTGCCTGGGCACCATTCATCGCGGGCCGGCGCAGCGCCGGCGCGACCGCGACGGCGGCCAGGGCGAGGCTTTCCCCTTCCATAACGACAGGTACGGGTGCCGGAGCTCCCATGTCACTGGGTGTTGCCTCCAGTGATCCGCCTTCGCTGGGGGCTGTGCTCCCGGATGTGGCCTTTTTCCGCTTGCGCCGGCGCGCCGGGGGCGGTTTGGTTTGACCCTTCCGTGGGCGGGCGTCCGTCCCCCCCGTGCGGTCCCCTCGCCGTCGGAGG
>CAXTRM010000069.1:0-2773 GCA_964246625.1 uncultured Acidobacteriaceae bacterium | reverse complement strand
TCCCTGGAGCGGACTGACTGCCACCCGTTCCGTCGCCCTCGCCTGCGTCGATCTGCTCGCCCTCGAAGTCGTTGTCGAACGCCTCGCCCCCAGCCACCGGCGAGCCTTCCATTACGTTTTGCTCTGACATTTCCTGTTACTTCCCCTTGCCTTCGCGGCGGAGCAACACAGAAACCACGCTTTCACAGAGGGCGCCGTGTAGGGCACACCGTGAGCCTGATTCCAGGTAACCCGATTTTTGTTGGCGCTCAAGCGTGTTGCTCGCTCACTTCACTGCATTCAGTCAGCCTGAATGGAAACGGGACAACTCATCTCGACACTTATCCGGGACCACGGCGCTCCGGATGTCGCTTTACGGATGTCAGCTTTGTAAGCCCGGAACCGGATGGTTCATTACCACCGCTCCGTACCAGAACTCGCTCGCCTTTTGCGGGGATCTCCTGCGGGGATCTCCGGCCTTCTGAGATCAGACCGCCGGATTGCATCGTGTCCCCACACAAAACCATTCGCGAGACAGACGCATACTGCCAGCCATGTACCACTCTATGCTACGGCAGCATCGCCGACTACCCCTCCGGTATGGCGACTTAACCTAACGCAACATATCCTACGACAGAAAGGGCGCTGGAGCAACTAGCACTTCTGCAGCAGCGCTTCGACTGCCGGTACCCGAAAGACAGAAGGCCATCTCCCCTCCCCGAGAGATGACCTCCAGCTCCCAACGGCCAGTTACTGGCCTCCCAGAACAGACTCGGTAAGAGCCTGGCCCGGCAAGTGGAGCCCATCTCGGGGCTTCTCTGTACTCTTGCCGGAGTTGAGACCGCTCGCGGGCGCCTGCCCTGCGAACCATCGCACACCCCGTACCTAGCACGTCGCGTGCCAAAGGCCCTATGGTGAAATGCCCCGCGTACGCTGCCATGTTTCGAGAGACCAGCGCCCTTGCTCTCTAATTTTCATACGCAAGCCAGACAGCTTCTCTCGAATTTAGAAGATCCTGTTCGGGTTGCCTCGCATCGGCCGGAGCTCCTATATAATTTCCTCAGTCAGAGCTGAGCCGTGCGCTGGCTGCCTTACGCCAGCGGAGCAAATCACATGGCCGCCACGTACCTGGGGCAACTTTCTGGCTGCTGCACCTGAGCGGACTTCCGCGTCTTGCGGCACATTCCATTTCCTACCGCTGCTGTAAGGAGCTACTCACACCGCATGAACCGTACGCTGCCCTTTGCCTTTGCGATGGCTTCGGCCCTTGCTGCGCCCAGCCTGCACGCGCAGACTGCTCCCGCCACCTCCCCTGCCGCGCCTGCACCCGGTGCAGCCACGGCGACCGTCCCGCAAGCCGTTCCCGCCAAGGTAGCCGTCATCGACGTGCAGGCGGTCATCGTGAACTGCAACGAGGGCCAGCGCGCCTTCGGGGACATCAACAAGAAGTTTGAGCCGCAAAAGAACAAGATCGAAGGGGAAGGGCAGGAGGTTGAATCTCTCCGTAAGCAGGTGCAGGCCTTGCCGGCCAATACCAGCGACGAAGAGCGGGCCAACCGCCTCAAGGTCATCGACACCAAGGAAAAGCAGCTGCAGCGTGACAGCGAGGATGCCCAGAACTCCTACAACCAGGACATGAATGAGGTTGCAGGGCGGATGTACCAAAAGGTGGGGCAGGCCGCGGTCAAGTACGCGCAGGACAACGGCTTCACCATGATGGTCAACGTCGGGGGCAACCAGCAGGCCCAGGCGGTCAACCCCGTCCTGTGGTGGCAGCCCACCACCGACATCACGCAGGCCGTCATCAACGCCTACAACACCAGCTCTGGCGTCGCGGCTCCTCCGCCGTCGGCTCCTTCGCCAACACGGCGGCCCACGCCCGCAGCTACATCGCCCAGGAAATAACCTCCCGCAGCGTTTGCTGCCCCACCTGTACTCTTCCATCCCAAACAAAAAGCGGAGATCCTGGAAATTTCAGGATCTCCGCTTTCTTTGCTTGAACAAGTGCCCGCCCGAAAGGCCGCGCCTACTCTTCACCGACCTTCAGCACAGCCAGGAACGCTTCCTGCGGAATATCGACCTTGCCGATGCGCTTCATGCGCTTTTTGCCTTCCTTCTGCTTTTCCAGCAGCTTGCGCTTGCGGCTGATGTCGCCGCCATAGCATTTGGCGGTCACATTTTTGCGGATGGCCGTGACAGTTTCGCGGGCCACGATCTTGGAGCCTATGGCTGCCTGGATAGCCACTTCAAACATCTGCCGCGGGATCAACTCCCGCATCTTGGATACAAGCGCTTTGCCCCGGTCATAGGCGAAGTCACGATGCACAATGATCGACAGGGCATCCACCGGCTCGCCGCTCACCAGGATGTCCATCTTCACCATGGGTGACACCCACGTGCCTGCCAGCGCGTAGTCCAGTGACGCATAGCCGCGCGACACACTCTTCAACCGATCGTAGAAGTCCAGCACGATCTCGTTCAGCGGCAGCTCGTAGGTGATCATGACGCGCGTCTCGGAGACGTACTCAAGATTCTGCTGACGCCCGCGCTTGTCTTCCACCAGCTTCAGGATGCCGCCCACGTACTCCTCGTTGGTGAGGATCTTCGCCGTGATCACCGGCTCCTCGATGCTTTCAATCTCGGTGGGATCGGGCCAGCGTGACGGGTTGTCGACCTCAAGCACCGATCCACCGGTCATGGTGATCTTGTAGCGCACACCCGGCGCGGTGATGATCAGGTCAAGGCCATACTCACGCTCGAGGCGCTCCTGGATGATCTCCAGGTGCAGCAGGCC
>CAXTRM010000068.1:8520-14570 GCA_964246625.1 uncultured Acidobacteriaceae bacterium | reverse complement strand
CTGCGCAAGCAACGCTGTGATCTCTTCCGCGGGAAGCGATCCGAGGCGCCCCACTGCACACCTCGAGCGGATAGTTGGGAGCAACTCACTCACGTTTTCCGCAAGCAACAGGAGATGCACGCGCTCCGGGGGTTCTTCCAGCAGCTTAAGGAGCGAGTTGGCAGCCTCCTTCATCAGCGCGCCCGACGTCAGCAGAAACACCCGGACAGCCGACTCGGTGGGCAGGTACTGCGCCCTGGAGATCACCGTGCGGATCTGCCCGACCTTGATCAGGTTCTGGGGAGGATCGGGCGGGACGATCAGGACGTCCGGATGCGTTTGCACCAGGATGCGCGTGTCCTTCTTTTCCGTGTCGCGCATCTCCTCACGCGCCGCAACAGCTTCAGCCACGCGCCCGTCCAGGTCGGTTGAGGCCAGCAGCCTTGTGCAGTTGCGGCAAACGCCGCAGAAGTCGGCCAAAAGCCTACCCTCCGCGTCACGCTCCCGAGGCTGGCGTTCGCAAAGAAGAGAGAACGTTAGTAATGCCGCAAGCGTGTACTTGCCGACTCCGCGTGGCCCGGCGAGGATAAGGGAGTGGGGAAAGCGGCCAGCCGCGATGGCGGCACGGAGATCCGCAACAACGCGTTCATTACCGTAGTACGTACCGAAACTGGAAGGAAAGGCCACTCCGTAAGCCTAGCGTACGCACGGACCAGATCGCTGCAGGGCTGTGGGGCTGATGCAGCGTACCGTCTCCGGGGTTCCCTCCAGACCCCGGAGACAAGTTCACCCGCGCTGAGTCAGTCGCATCTGCATGGGAAACTTCGGCCGAATCGTGATCTTTGCCTGAGGCACGATCTTCTGGCCAGGCAGCAAGTCGAGTCGCCAGCGTTGGGCTACGGTGGCGAGCGACAGAATGCCCTCCATCCACGCGAAGCTTTCTCCGATGCATTGCCTGCGCCCGGCACCAAAAGGGAAGTACACAAATCGGTGCCGGCCCGCCTTGTTCTCCGGGGTGTGACGTTCGGGACGGAACGCCATCGGGTCCTCCCAGTACTCGGCGGACCGCTGGATGATGTACTGGCTGAAGAAGAAATTGGTCTTTGGCGGAAACCGATACTCCCCCAGCTGCACGGGGGCTGTACTCTTCCGGCCCATGGCCCACGCGGGCGGGTAGAGTCGCATGGACTCCGCAAAGACCATTTCTGTATAGCGAAGCTGGGGAACATCGGCCAGCGTCGCCGTCCGGGAACCTAGAACCTCGTCCACCTCGGCATACAAGCGGTCCGCGCTCTCTGGATTTTGACTCAGCAGGTACCACGTCCAGGTGAGGGCATTGGCTACGGTCTCATACCCGGCTAGAAAGATGGTCAGGATCTCGTCCCGTACCTGCGTGTCCGTCATGCGGGCTGCGTCGCCCTGGCCACTTGCGGCGCCGTCCGTGTCTTCTGCTTCGTAGTGCGCGGCTACCAGCATGGAAAGCAGGTCACCCTTGGATTCCAGTACCTCCAGCGGCATGGCACGTCGCGTGGCAATCATCTTTGCGACGACCTGGTCCAGTCTGCTTCGCGATCGACGGAAGGTGCTGATGCCAGGCAGGGGTAGATGCAACACATGCTCGATCCCAGGGAAGGCAACGAGGAAGTTGTACATCCCCATGATGGTGTTTACCTCGTCCACAACGGAAAGGACGTCCGGTGTGATCTCCTGGTCAAACAGTGTCCGAGCCACGATCCGCAGCGAAAGCCGCATCATCTCGTCACCGATATCCACCGTGGAACCGTTCTGCCACTCGTAGGTCTGTTCTTCAGCACTTCGCACGATCTCACTGGCGTACCCTGCGATGCGTTGACGATGGAAAGCAGGCGCGACCAGCTTGCGCTGCCGCATGTGGATCGGATCGTCCGAGGTAATTAGGCCTTCCCCCAGCAGGATCTTCATCCGCTGCAGCGTTCGCTCCTTCACAAACGCGGAAGCCTGGTTGATGAGGATTTCACCGACCAAATCGGGATCGTTTACAAAGACGATCAACATACCCATGAACCGGTAGTGGGCTATGGGCCCGAACGTCTTGTGGAGGTGCTCAAACAGCGGAATCGGGTCCCCGAAGTTCAGCCACGGCCTTTGGATATACCGCAGGAGGGGGCGGCGCAGCCCGGGCGGAATCCGGTACTCGCCCTTCTGTTTGGGACCTATGTTGTCGGTCGAAGCGGCATACATGTCCACTCTTAGATGGACGGAGCACCGGCAGGGACCCGGCTTGGGTCCGTGAGCTGGGTCAAGCGGTCCAGTACGGCGGAAAGGATCTCCTCTGCTATGCGCTCGATGGAAGCGTGATCTCGGAAGGCAAGAACGCGACCCGACTCCCGTGCCGCGATGAACTCGTACTGCGCGTGAACCCTGCTGTAGAAGGCGTCCCCCTCCGCTTCAAAACGGTTCTCGTCTGTTCCACGCGTCTCCAGGTGCCGCTGGTTCCGCCGGCGAGCCCTCGCAAGCGAGGTCCCGAGAGGTGGCAGGAGCAGAATCGTTAGGTCCGGCTGCTGATCCCGACAGAGAATCCGGTGCAGTAGCTGGACCCGCTCCACACCCAACTCTCGTCCCGCGCCCTGGTATGCCTCGGAGGAGTCTGTATACCGGTCGCACAATACGATGGCGCGCTCCTCAAGCGCTGGACGGATCACTTCCTGGAGGGATTGTGCCCGATCGGCAAACATCAGCGCCATCTCTGCCTCGGGTGCGATACCCGCTGCAGCATGCTCAGAACGTGAGTTCAGCAGAAGACCGCGAATCTGGTCACCCAGGCGAGTTCCCCCAGGGTTTCGCGTGGTGACCACCATGTGTCCGCGCGCCGCGAGGCTGGAAGCCAGCAGTTCCAGCTGGGTCGTTTTGCCAGAGCCGTCCAGCCCTTCGAACGTAATGAAAACGCCCCGGTTCACAGACCGAGTCTACCGAATACCTTCAGCTCGCATCTTATAAAGCGAGTTATGACGCTGGAAATCAGGAGTGTTGCGTGATTACGTTTCTTTGGATCTTTGCCGGCCTTATCCTCGCCGTGGGGGCCTTCTTTGTGGCATACGGGGCCAACCAGCGTAGGCGATCCGGCCAGGCTGCCTCGTCAGAGGTGACTGCAGAGCAGGATGGCGGGGGTACACCCAAGGTCGGACGCGCTTCAGGCGCCAACTAGTTCCACTCCGCTACTGCGCCTTTCGGAGCTGGGGCGACCAGACGACATCCGCTTGCCCGATGCTGACAACAAGCGAACCTTCCATGCCTTCCGACAACCTCGGCCCCGTCGCCTTGTGCTCATGTTCCTGGAAGTCCGTCCAGCTAAGTTTCGCCGCTCCCTCGCCAAGAACCTTGAAGCGATAGTGGTAGCTCGCTCCAGGAGCCAACAACCCCGAACCAAAGCTCGCGCTCGGGTAATCCATCTCAAAAAGCTCAATCGGTTTATCGGATCGGTTGACGACGGTTGCCTGCACAAAGGCGGAGTGGCATCCGCCCATCGATACAAGGACTGCCGTGGCCAGAGCGGAGATCACGCCGGCCCGAGCTCTCCAGAAGCTTCGGCTCATACGGAGCTCTCGTCTGCGCGAAGCCGCCGCAAAAGTGCTGGAACCCGATGCATGGCCGCCACCATGCGCAGCCATGCACGATTTTCCATCGCTGGATAGCCACTCACGACTGCTCCCGGAGCAACGTCGGCGGGGATCCCGGTTTGCGCTGTGGCCACGGCTCCATCTCCAATCGTCAGGTGTCCCGCTACGCCGACCTGCCCTGCGAGCGTAACCCTGTTCCCCACGTGCGTTGAGCCTGCCAGGCCGACCTGGGCGCACAACAACGTATCCTCCCCAACCATACAGGCATGGCCCACCTGCACAAGGTTGTCGATCTTTGTCCCGCGTCCAATGCGCGTTTCGCCCACAATCGCCCGGTCGACGCAGGAGTTCGCCTGCACCTCCACAGCATCCTCGAGGACTGCAGGCCCTGGGTGCAGCGTCTTCACCCATCGCTCACTTGCATCGCGAGAAAAGCCGAATCCATCGGAGCCGATGACCACCCCGTTCTGTAGGGTGACATCATCCCCTATCCGGCAGGACTCACGAACGACGGCATGGGCGTGAGCGAAGAAGCGTGCGCCGGCGACTACCCCCGGGTACAACACCACATGAGCAAGCAGGACAGCGTCCTCGCCCAGACTGCAGTGCTCGCCAATGACGACATAGGGTCCTACATGGGCTCGCGGTCCGATTCGTGCAGAAGCAGCAATCACCGCCGTTGGGTGAACCCCGGGCTGGAACTGCGGAGCCTGGTGAAAGGCCGCCACCGCGAGAGTAAATGCGTACTTGGCGTCTGGGACGCGTAGTGTGGGCACATCGAGCTCCGGAAAGCCGTGATCCACGATGAGCGCGGCAGCGAGGGTCTTTCGTGCAGCCCCTGCGTACTTGGGATTGGCAACGAAGGCGACCTCATCCTTCGTTGCCGAGGACACCCCTGCCACTCCTGAAAGGACCGTACCTGCGGCATCACGCCCCAGGCGGGACGGTCGTAACTCCGCGCCAAGCAGCTTGGCCAACTCTGCAACGGTCATGGAAGTGAATTGTAGCGAAGCCCGGGACCTCTGTTGGGCTGCCATGGAGATCCGAATCGCAACAAATATTGTGCAGGCAGAAAGCTAGATACGCACGGGGTGATGTAGAATCGGGTGTCGGGCTGGATCGTCGTGAAGGCGTAAGCGCATGATTCTGCAGCGTTTCTCGCTCTCCGCCGGGTCAGGCCGCCGCGTCCTTTATGGCCGACTATATTTACCTCATCCAAAATCGCCTGACGCCCTCCCAGTGGCGCGCCCTTGAAGCTATCCGTGAAGCGGCGCGAGCACAAAGCATGCCTGTCTTTTTGGTGGGCGGGGCCGTCCGCGACCTTACCACGGGCTCCCCCGTCCGCGATCTCGATTTTGCCGTGCAGGGCGAAGCCAGGTCGCTGATCTCGGAGCTGGAAGGAAAAGGGGCCAGGGTCGCCGGGGAAAACCCAGCCTTCGGCTCGATCTATCTGACCTTCCGTGGTGGTGTTCGGGTGGAGCTAGGACCGACGCTGAGCGTCACGTATCCCAAACCCGGACAACCGGAGACACAGCCTGCCTCTGTCCTGGACGATCTGCGGCGGCGTGATTTTACGGCCAATGCCATGGCCGTCTCGTTGAATGAGGGCTCCTATGGGCTGCTGCTGGACCCTCTCAATGGCACTGCCGACATCGAAAACCGGGAGCTTCGCCTCGTTTCCCCGTACGGCTTCATTGAGCAACCTGCTCTGCTTCTGCGCGCCTCTCGCTTGCAGGAACGTCTCGGCTGGTCCATGGAAGAGCGCACAGCAGGACGCTATAGCAACAGCAAAGAAGAAGGGCATATCGAGCGTTTGC
Organism: uncultured Acidobacteriaceae bacterium; assembly: GCA_964246625.1. Lineage (GTDB taxonomy): Bacteria > Acidobacteriota > Terriglobia > Terriglobales > Acidobacteriaceae > Granulicella. The sequence goes on along the minus strand of CAXTRM010000068.1, from coordinate 9,178 downwards.
CGGACTGGGATCGCCGGTATGAGCTTGAAGAGCTCTTCCATGAAGAAGATCCCGTCAGTGTTCTCGAGCACCTAACCTCCGAAGGTTGGCGCGACGTCCTCTTTGCGGCTCTGCGCGTGGCCGATGCTGATCGGCATGGCATGGACGAGATCCGTGAACTGGCAAGCCAGCTGGAAGGTCAGGGCCTCCACCCGGACCTGTCCGCCATGTTCTTTCCGATCGTCACGGCCAAGATGTCGGAGGCGAACCGATCGTCTCTGAAATCGCGATTCGCTCGGCAAGGGTTCGTACAGCAGATTGAAAGCCTGGATGCTCGTGGGAAGGAACTCGCAAGCCAGCTTACCTCGAAGGCCGCAGCCCAGCCATCCGACGCCTGGCGCCTGATCAGGGAGGCCGACCCGGAGGTTGTGCTACACCTGGCGCATACCTCCCGGAGTACCGCAGTGCAATCCAAGCTGAAGGCTTTCTTGAAGGAGTGGCCACAGCAGCGGCAAAAGATCCCGTACGCGCTCATGCAGGAGATGCGGATCACGCCGGATCTGCCCGGGTATGACAAGCTGCTGGACGACCTGTTCTTCGCCCTGATCGATGGCAAATTGGAGAACGCCGAAGCCACCAGGGCGTTCTTGGAACCTTTCTCGCCACCCGCTCCGCCCCA
>CAXTRM010000068.1:1964-8510 GCA_964246625.1 uncultured Acidobacteriaceae bacterium | reverse complement strand
CCCCCAGGTAGCAGTTCGGCGGCGTCCGGCAAAGGCTACACGAAGCCGTTCTAAGAAGGCCGTCGAAGAGGTGGCCAGTGACCCTGACGAGGCCTCCGACGACGAGACCGAGTCAGAATCTCAGCTGAATGGAGACCTCGAGGCTGACGAGGAAACGCAGGACAGCGACGTCGATGAGCCCAAGCTGACGGGGCAAGAGGGTCCCGAGGACGACTCAGAAGCTGATGAGACAGACGATGACACTCCAGACGCGGAGATGTCCTCTGCCGTAGCTAAGCAAAAGCAAGCCGATCCACAAGTCGAACCCACACACTCTGGTCGGGCCTCGCGCGCCGCTATTACTCCCGTCAAGGGCAAAGTAACCGCAGCGGTTCGTGCCGACGCCGGCACGCAGGGGGCTGCAAAGGGCAAAGCTGCCATCGAGACAACGGCTTCGAAAAAGGCGGCTTCTGGTCGGTCCCTGAGCTCGGGGCAGCCAAAAGAGACCGCCCCCGCCGTGAAGGCGGCCTCACCGAAGGCAACTCCCTCGACCAGCTCGCCGGCGAAGAAGTCTGTATCGGCCCCGGTCCCCTCCAAAGCGGTTGCTACGAAGGCAAGCTCCGCGAAGACGCCGGCGAAGACCGTTGTCGTCGTCAAGCCCTCTCCGCAAAAATCCGCTTCATCCCGCCCGCTCGCGAAGTTTGCTCCAGCCAAGGCGGTAGCCAAAAAGCAGGGCAAGACCGTGGCTGGAGCGGGAGCGGCGAAGACGAACTCCGTCAAGCCCGCAAAGAAAGCCGCGACAAAGGTCGGCAAAAAGCGATAGCGGCGCGGCCAGCGGGGCCTTACTCGCGATGGCGCCGCTTGACTTCCACGCTCAACCGCTTGATCTTCTGGTTCAAGGTCGAAAGCGGGATACGGAAGTACTCTGCTGCCTCTGTTTGGTTCCAGTTGCAGCGCTCCAGCCGATCCGAGATGATCCGACGCTCGATGTCTTCCATCACGTCGAAGAGGGAAGCCTGGGTGTTCTCCTCCAGCATGGCTGTTGAGTAGCTTTGTCCACGCAGCTGCGCCGGCAGCAGGTCCGAGGTCACCTCTTTGTTCCGGGAAAGTACTACCGCGCGCTCCATTGCGTTTTCCAGCTCGCGTACATTGCCCGGCCACTCATAATCCATCATGACGCGAAGCGCGTCCGATCCAAGCTCTCGTGTCGGAAAGCCATTCTCTTCCGAGTACCGCTGAAGATAGTGCGTTGCCAGCAAGGGTATGTCGGTCCGGCGCTGACGAAGCGGTGGCAGCTCCACCGTAATCACGTTCAGCCTGTAATACAGATCCTCACGGAAACGACCCTCTTTCACCGCCTGCTGAAGATTCACGTTCGTTGCCGCGATAATGCGCACATCGACCTGGATCTCCTGCGTGCCGCCCACATGCATGAAGCGGCGATCCTGCAGCACGCGCAGGACCTTGGCTTGCATGTCCATGCCCATGGTGCCGATCTCATCCAGAAACAGGGTGCCCCCATCGGCAACCTCGAACAGACCCTTCTTCGCGGACACGGCCGAGGTGAAAGCTCCACGTTCGTGTCCGAAAAGAGTCGACTCGAGCAGCTCGGATGGAACAGCGCCGGTATTTACCGGAATGAACGGACGCTCTCGACGCGGAGAGTTGGCATGAACCGCTTTGGCGACCAGCTCCTTTCCCGTACCGCTCTCTCCCTGGATCAGCACGGTGGAGCGACTCGGGGCAACCTGCTGGATGAGCTCGAACAGCTGCAGCATGGGGTCGCTCTTCCCCACAATATTCTCAAAGGAGTACCGCTGTTTCAGCACTCGCTTGAGCTGCTGCACCTCTTCTTCGGCCCGGCTCCGGCCGATGGCGGAACGAATGTCTGCAAGGAGCTTCTCGTTGTCCCAGGGCTTTTGAACGAAGTTGGACGCACCTGCCTGGATGGCATCTACAACGTTGTTCACGGTACCGTACGCGGTAATCATGATCACCGGCAGGCTGGGAACGAGGTTCTTGATGCGCGGCAGGAGGTCGATGCCCGTCTCCCCCGGCAGGGCAAGGTCCAGCAGCAAGAGATCGTAGCTGTACCGCGTGAGCATGTCGAGACCGCTGCCGCCATCGACCGCCAGCTGCACCTGGAACCCCTCCAGCGTCAGCAGAGTTTCCAGTGAGTCACGAATGCCGGCCTCATCGTCAATGATCAGGATGCGCGGCCCTGCGGTCGGAGCTTTGGTAAGTGCAGGGGCAGTCGAGTTTTCGGCGAAAGCGGCATCAAGCATGTACTACGGTTCCTCGATCGTTGCGCACTGTGGTAGAAACTGCTTGGGATGCGGCCCCGCTCGGATACGGTGCAGCTGGCGGGCTGGATGCCGGAAAGAGCAGGCGAAAGGTGGTGCCTTCGCTGACTTCACTCGTTGCGTCGATGTGCCCACCATGTTCCTGAACAATGCCGTAGGACACAGCAAGCCCGAGACCTGTTCCTTTTCGCTGACCATCCTTTGGCTGCAGCTTGGTGGTGAAGAACGGATCATAGATCTTCCGCAAAACCTCCGGCGGCATCCCCGATCCGTTGTCGCAGACAGACAGCTCCACCTCAGAGCCGACCTGCTGCGTGCTCAGGACGATCTCGGGGTTGGACACCTCGGCCAGCGCATCCCGAGCGTTCAGGACGAGGTTCACCAGAACCTGCTGCAGCTTGCCGCGATTGCCTAGGATCGAGGGCAGTACCGGAGCTAGTTGTGTGCGGACGGCTACACCTGACCCGCGCATCTGGTGTTCCAGCAGCAGCACGGTCTCCGTTGCAATCTGGTTCAGGTCCACCTGCGCAAGGTCTACGGTACCCATACGGGAAAAGTTCAACAGGCCATTCACGATCTCGGAAGCCCGAAAGGTTTGCTGCGTGATCTTCTCAATGACGGGACCGAGGCGCGCCTGCGCCGTCTCGTCCATTCGAATCTGCTTGCCCAGCATCTGGGTATAGCTGGAGATCACGGCGAGCGGTGTGTTCACCTCGTGCGCAACCCCGGCGGCCAGCAGTCCGATCGAGGACAGCTTGTCGGCCTGGGTCAGCTGTGCTTCCATACTCACCCGTTCGGAGATGTCGTCCACGATGACCAAACGGCCGACCGTTTCCAGTTCACGATTGAGCAGCGGCGCCATAGTGATGTTTGCCGTCCGCACCTCTCCCCCGGGCAGCACAAGGCGGTACTTGTATAGCGTATGGACGCTGTGTTGCCCTTCCAGACGCTCCAACTCTTCGGAGAACTCCGGAGAGAACACCTCGCGAGCCGATCGACGCAGCACCTCGGCGCGAGGTTTTCCTTCCATCACTTCCATCTGTGTATTCCAGCTCTCAAGACGATTCTCAAGATCCAGAGCGAATACGCCGACATTGATTGACTCCACGATATTTTCATTGAAGTCACGAAGGCGCTCGAAATCGAGAATCTTCTGCTCGAGCCGGGAGGTCAACTGGGCATTCTGAATGGCGATGCCGATGTAGCCGGCCAACGACTCCAAAACCTCCATGTCTTCGCTAGAAAGAAAGTCTCCTTGGTGGGTGCGTCCCAGGCCGAGCACCGCGATGGTGCTTTGCCCCCCGCCGGCGTGACGCGCCGCGCGACAAGGCACGTAGTAGTTCAGGTCAAGCGCGGCCGCGGTTGCCTTCTGTGACTCGGGCAGGCGAAGCACATTTTCGGGAGTCTCGAAGAACAGGTGTGTTTCCTCATCCAGCAGCCCGAATTGCAAAAAGCCCAGATCCAGTCCCGCGTTGTCGAGCGTGGAGGACAGCCCATGCGAGGCCACCAGGGAGAATCGAGGCTGCCGGGCAGAGTAGGCCTCCTCCGCAAGGAAGACCGCCACCCGCGTCACCAGCAGCGTCTCATTGAGGCGTTCCACCAGTGAGGTCAACAGGGTCTCGAGATCTGTCTGGGCATTTAAACGCCGACCGAACTCGATCAGCGTTTCCCGGTAATCCAACCGCTTCGGATCAAAAACACGGTCGACCCGTTCCTGTATGGCGTGCTTCAACGGATCGAACACGAAACCCGTAACAATGACCGCTCCAACGAGACCCCACTCTCCAAAGTGCTGCCACCGATTGTGGATCAGCTCCGCCGCCAGGGCGACGACACCGAAGTAAATCCCGACCAGGGCAGCTGTTGCGAGTGTGTACGAGACCCCGCGCTTCAGAATGAGGTCGACATCCATCAGGCGAAAGCGAACGATGGCCCAGCTGAACGTCAACGGGAGCAGCAGTAGAAAGAGCAGCGCAACCTTCGTCAGGACGCCGGGAACGTTCAGATCCAGGAGGAAGGGAATGACGTAAAGAGCCGTAAAGGGCACAACCGCAAGGAGGGTTCCCCGGGAAAGCCACTTCAACTGCTGGCGCTGCAGGGGCTGGTTCGCTGTGCGGTAGCGGACATAGAAGACGCCCGCCGCGAGCAGGTAATACACGGCCAGGTAGCTGAATTCGATCTGATCGAGCCGATGCTGTAAGCGGGCTGTCGGCTCCCACGTGAACAGCGAAAGGTACCGCAAGGACGCAAGCACCGCAGCAGGCACATACAGAAGTGCATACAAGGTGCGCCACAAGGCCAGACGCTGCCGCATACCCGAAAAGCTGAGCGCGAAATGGAGAAACAGTGCCGGCTGGAGTGCGATCGCAAGCACGTTCCCGATGAAGACTGTGAGGTCCAGCCCATCCAGGACGCTGGTGTACTTGAAGCTGTAAAGAACGAACGAGGCAAGGCAGAAGATGAAAAAATGAGTCGACTGCGGAGCTGTCCAGCGACGCAGCAAGACGTACAGCCCGATCGCGAGGTAGACGAGGGCGATCAGCCGGAGTACCTGTGCATCCGTCCGATCGGCCGGTGCCAGGATGACGTTGATCTCAAGGGAGGCTGCCGTGCGAAGGCCTGCTCCGGTTGCCCGAAGGATATTGTAGGTGGCGTGCTGCCACACCCCGGGCAACGCCCGGTCCAGCGTCGCGATGTTTGGTGTTCGCGTCCCGTCGACCCCTGTCAGGATGTCGCCTCGCCGAATGCCTGCACTGTAGGCCGGAGTGTCGGACGGCACACGGTACGCACGCAGGCCACCGGGCACTTCACGCCATGACACACCATCCGTCGGAGCCTGATAGCCGCTTTCCTGAACGAAGTTGCCGATGGCCAGCCCTATGGCAGCCACCGTCAGCACGGCCAGGAGCACAGCAAAGATCCGTGTTTGGAAAAAACGCTTCATACGGCGGCGATACGGTTACCAGGGCTCTGTAGCACGTGGAGGGCCAAAGTTCGTGCGCCCTGACTCGCGGTATCAGGCACGGCAAGAGGAGCGGGAGTTCACTGTTTCATACCGCTCTACCATTTTCCGGAGACCATGCAATCCCACAGCCTGGGTGCGCCCTGACCCAAGGCAGGTACAACGCAAACCTTGACCCCGGTTCGATCCTCCTGTGAACTGGGTGCATGACGGACACATTTCGGCAAAATGCCGAGGCACTTGCTCTCCTCGCCCACGATGCGGAGGTCTTGGTGCCAGTGTACGCCCGGTTTCCCGTGGTCATGGAGCGCGGTGAAGGCGTATACCTCTGGGACAGCTCGGGAAATCGATACCTGGATCTCATGGCCGGGCTCGGGGTCAACGCCTTGGGTCACGCTCACCCAAGGCTGCTCGCCGCCATGGGCGAGCAGGCTGCCAAGCTCGTACATCTGTCCCCACAGTACGCCAACCGCTACTCGAGTGAGTTGGCGGAAAAGCTGTGCGGTTTGGCGGGTCTGCGCGGCGTGTTCTTCTCGACCGGCGGCACGGAAGCCGTTGAGGGTGCGCTTAAGCTGGCGCACACCCACGCCCGCAAGAACTATGGCCCTGACAAGCGCGAGATCGTGGCCCTTCGCCAGAGTTACCACGGCCGCAGCTATGGCGCGCTGTCGGTCACCGGACAGGAAAAGTACCGCATCGATTTCGGTCCTGGCATCCCGCATGTGTCTTTTGTTCCACGAAACGACATTGCCAGCCTTCGCGAGGCAGTTGGATCCCACACCGCCGCTATCCTGCTGGAGCCGGTTCTGGGGGAGGGTGGAGTCCACGTCCTTGCCGAGGAGTACCTTCGGGAAGCGCGGCGGCTTGCCGATGAGTCTGGTGCCCTGCTGATCTTCGACGAGATCCAGTGCGGGCTTGGGCGAACGGGCGACTGGTTCGCCTTCGAGCGAAGCGGCGTAAAGCCGGATATGTTGCTGCTGGGCAAGCCGCTCGGTGGGGGCTTACCCCTGAGCGCCCTGCTGGTCAACGACGATCTGTTCCACTCCTTCGGCATGGCAAAACACGGCAGCACGCTGGGGGGAAGCCCTTTTCTGTGCCGCCTCGGCCTGGAGTTCCTGAAGGTAGTCGAAGAGGAACACCTGCTTGCCCAGGTACAGGACACGGGCGCCCACCTGATGGCTGGCCTCGACCGGCTGGTAGCCGGGCAGACGTGTGCGGTGGAGGCGCGCGGGCGCGGTCTCCTGCTCGGACTGGAGCTGCAACGGCCGGCACGCCCCATTGCAGAGTCTGGTCTGGAGCGCG
>CAXTRM010000068.1:0-1954 GCA_964246625.1 uncultured Acidobacteriaceae bacterium | reverse complement strand
GTTGAATCTGGTGCAGGGGAACGTGTTGCGCTTCCTGCCCTCCTTTCTGCTGCAAAAGAGCCATGTGGATCAGGTTTGCGAGCTGCTGGGCGAACTCCTGCAAACCAACGAGCAAGGGCGGCCGGTCCCTGCGGAAGCGCAACTGACCGGAGCCGCCGTTTAGCGGAGCACATGGCCACCCGGCAGGACCTGCAGCTAGCCCAAGGGCGTGTGTCCTACCTGGAACAGGGTCAACCATCAGCCCATCGGCCCTCGCTGGTTCTGATTCACGGGCTGATGGGCACCGCTGCGACTTTTGAGCCGTTTCTGCGCGCGCTGCCGAGGGACCGGCATGTCGTTGCCGTCGACCTCCCGGGCGCAGGGTACTCTGAGCGCGACCTGGAGGCGGATGCCACGCTCGCTGCTGCGTCCGCCTGTACCCGGGAGATCCTGGCAGCCCTGAAGCTGGACCGGCCGGTGCTGTTGGGCCACTCCCATGGCGGCGCGGTGGGCCTCCACCTGGCGGCATCCGCCCCCGGCCTGCTGCGGTCTCTGGTGTTGCTAGCTCCGGCTCATCCCTACTTTCGCCATGCCGATCGGCTGATCGGCTTTTACCTTTCGCCCTGGGGAAGGGCGTTCGCCTACACGATCCCGTGGTATCCGCGCTGGCTGCAGCGAATCGGGCTGCGGCAGATGGCAGGTCCACGGAGTTGGGACAGCCCGGAGCGGCTCGTGCCGTACCGGGAAAACCTCCGCGTGCGGGGAACGATCGGGCATCTGCTGCGCCTGCTTCGGACCTGGCACGCGGACATGCACGAACTGGAGCTGCTGCTTGAGTCCGGCCTTCAGCTGCCGACGCTGCTGCTCTGGGGTGACCACGACCGCGCCGTGCCGCTTTCAACAGCCAACGCTTTGAGGCAGAGGTTAACGTGCTCGGAGCTGGCGATCCTGAAAGGGGTGGGGCACCGGCCCGCGGAGGAGCAGCCCGACGCGTGTGTGGAGTACGTCGAGAGCTGGTGCGAGCGCATGCCGCAGGCGAGTGACGATCAAAGGCTCAGCGTGGCAGATTGAAGGTCGTCCCAAGCCATGAGCGAAGAGCGGAGCCGAACTCATCGAGCTTGGAGGATGGGGAGCCGGGGACACCGGCGAAGAAGTGGTCGGCGCCCGCGATCCAGATAAGCTCCTTGGGCTCCGGCGCGGTGACCAGAAAGGCTTCCAAGGTGCCCTGGGGGCTGAACTCGTCGGTGTCACCGGACACGAACAGCTTGGGGACCGAGCCGCAGCCCTGCAGGAACTCGTAGTGGTAGTCCCGGCCGGCAGCACGGACCGGAAGACCGATACCGATCAGGCCGGCGATGCGCGGGTCGCCGCAGCAGGCACGTAAACCCACATTGGAACCGAAGCTAAAACCGGCGAACAGGATGGGCTTGCCTGGGTACAGGGCAGTGAGTCCGTCCAGAGCGGCTCGGACGTCCTCAACCTCACCGCGGCCGTCGTCGTGCGCTCCTTCGCTCAGTCCGGTGCCACGGAAGTTGAAGCGGAGAACAGGGAGACCGAAGCTCGAAAGTGCCTTGGCGGTGTGGTAGACGACCTTGTTGTGCATGGTGCCACCCCCGAGGGGGTGCGGATGGGCCACGAGCGCGGCGAAGGGCGGGTCTTCAGTGCCAGTGTTCAGGAGGGCCTCCAAGCGGCCGGCGGGGCCGCGGAGATGATCGATGGTTTGAACGTGGCTGCGCGCGATGCTCATAGGTTTCGCCGTTCAGGGACGGGGATACCCCCCCCCCTCTACTCTCAAAATCTTGAAAACCAAGATTTTAGCTCCGGATCAAGGACCGGCCGGGCTGCACAGCGCCCGGCGAAGATCAAGCCGGCACGGACGGACGACTTGCGGGACCTTCGGCCCGGGCACGTTCCAAGGTCGATCCTCCTATTGTAGAGAGCCGATCGAAAAAACACGCAACTGCCCCCAGGAGCA
>CAXTRM010000067.1:0-14729 GCA_964246625.1 uncultured Acidobacteriaceae bacterium | reverse complement strand
CTTTGACTTTCTTCCTCTGAACCATCAACCCAGTGAATCCACTCGGGCTGGCACAGCTCGGCCATCTTTTCCCCCCAGCGAACCAGGGGCCTGTTGGTGGTCTTGGGATGGGCGGGGTGGCTCGCAGAGGTCGAACGTAACAGGTCAGGGGAGGTCAGAGTCGCTGCACACATGCACAAAGCCGCCCTTTCAGCGCGGCACCATCGTCTAGCCTACGCCACCGGTCCAGGTTGGTCTCTCCCACGCCGGAAGGATCTCCTGGTGCATGACCCGACATCCCGTGCTGGCCAGCCCTTCATGGCGGATCACTCGTTTACGTTGCAACTGCAACGGATTGGCGTTCGTGTTGGGTTTCGGTCCGGCGTACCCCGGGGTAGAGCACATAGGACACAAGGAGCAGCAGGAAGCAGGTAAACGGGATGGGGGCATGAACGAAGTCGCCCGCGAGCATGTGGGACGCTGTAGCACCGAGGAACAGGAAGGAGAACCCGGCGTATGCCCACTCGACCAGCCTGGGTGGGCGATTCGCCAGCAGGGCAACGGCCCCGAAAAGCTTTGCGCATCCTGTGATCTTCATGAGGTACAGCGGATAGCCAAGCACGTGGAGGCTTTGCACTGTCTGCGCCGGTCCGTGCGAGAACAGCTCCGGTACACCTGAGACCGCGGTTGCGAGAAGCAGAAGCAGCGTAATCACCCAGTATGAAATTGTCTTCGCCTTTGTCAAAGGAGTGCCTCACTTCCTTATCGATCCCTACATACTGAATGAGAGTGGCGGCTTACGGAAGACGGCACTTTGAACGCAGTAACGAACATCGAGGGAACTATGGCAAAAGCGGTGAAACCAGGCGTCCTGGAGCCCGTGGCGCTGATGTGCAAGGGCGATCACGCCAAGGCCGCCCGGGAGCTGCTCACAAGAGTCGGGGACAAATGGAGCATCTTGCTGGTCGTCATGCTCGCGCGCTCTCCCGGGCATCGCGCTCGCTTTTCTGAGTTGCAGCGCCTGATTGATGGCATCTCTCAACGCATGCTGACTTCGACTCTGCGCAACCTGGAGCGGGACGGCTTTTTGACGCGTGAGAGCTTTCCAGAGATACCGCCCCGTGTGGAGTATGAGCTCACGGCGCTTGGCCTTGGTCTGCTGGAGCCCATGGAGCATCTGGTCGGCTGGATCGGCAACAACTGGCGCGCCATCAAGAAAGCAAGAGAACACTTCGACAAGCTGTCCGGAGAGGGCGATCGGCACAGTGCGAAAGGCGTTCTCAGAAGCTAACCTCCGTATTCCTGGCGACAAGGCAACGGTGAGGCCCAACCCAGGATGTACCTCTCTCAGGACCGATCAAGAGGACGACGCGACAGAGACCGGAGTATCGGCGATGGAGGCGCGATGCGTAAGCCCCCATGCAGCCATGGCGGCCATGATGGGACGGAGCGTGTTGCCGAGCTCGGTGAGGCGGTACTCCGTCTTGGGCGGGATGACCGGGTACTCCGTGCGCGAGATGAGGCCCCAGCCCTCGAGTTCACGGAGTTCTTTGGTGAGGATCCGGTCACTCACCGGAGGGCACGCGCGCCGAAGTGCGGAGAAGCGAAGAGGTTCGTTCCTCATAAGCGCCCAGGCGATACGGGCTTTCCAACGACCACCGAGGATCTTGGACGTGAACGCGACGGGGCACGGCGTACTAAGCTGCATGCGACTGACACTAACAAAACTATCCGTACTTGTAGAAAGGAAGTGGACAGTTTGTGATGGGCTCATGTCGGACTGCATGCCGCTAAGGGCGGGCGGTCCAATGGAGCACTTCGATGAAAGCTGTTGTTGTCACTCAGAACCGTGAACTGGAAGTTCGAGACGTACCTAGACCGGAGCAGGCGCCGAGCGACCATCTGCTCGTTGAAGTAGAGGCTGCCGCCATCAACCATGGCGACAAGATGTTCCTGAAGAGGCCGGCGGCCACGACCGGCTTAAACACGAGCAGATATGACATCTGGGGAGCATCGGCGGCGGGTCGTGTCCTGGCCGCCGGGCGGGACGTGTCCAGGCATTACATCGGCAGAAAGGTCGCCATCTATCGCTCGCTGACACGCAGCGCCGAAACGGTGGGTCTCTGGTCTGAACGTTCCGTCGTTCCTGTCAACAGCTGCGTTGTCTTGCCAGAGGAGCTTTCTGTAGCGGACTACTCCGGATCTCTTGTGAATGTGATCACCGCACATGCGTTTCTCGAAGAAGCTCTAGAGGGCGGGCACACCGGCGTGATCGTCACGGCAGGCAGGTCCGCGACCGGCCTTGCACTTGCCGCGCTCGCTCGCCTGAGAAAGGTCCCGGTCCTGTTTTTGGTACGTTCCCGGCAGTCTGCGGAAGCCCTCCAGGCAGCTGGATGCGAGCAGGTCCTCGTGACGACCGATGCCATGTTCGATGAAACCTTCGAGCGACTTGCTGCTGAGCTGAACACGACCGCGGTCTTCGATGGGGTGGGTGGAGCGCTTGTCACGCGCGTGGCTCCACGGCTGCCGCGCAGCTCCACCGTGTGGTTTTATGGCTTTCTCGACGGAGCGGCACCTGTCTCGGTCCCCTCGGCTCTGTTTATGGCGAGAAATCTGACGATGAAGCCGTTCAGCAACTTCAACAGTGCTACCGTGCGCGACAGCGAGAAGCTACAGACCGCGCTTCAGTTCCTGACTCAGCAAATGGCCGATCCACTTTTTCGAACCAAGGTCGGCAAAACCTTCGCTTTGGACCAGATTCAGGAGGCCATGACGTACGAGGTTGAGCCTGGTGCAAAGGCGGTCCTGCTTCCAACTTATTCGAGGTCACACCACTGACGAAAGATGCTTCTCCATGACGGGCGGCGCAGGCAGCGCCAGACTGCTTACGGTCGACTGGCGGCGACGAATCGTTGCTGCATTCTGTTCGCTTCCCAAGTGAACACACGTTTCAGTAAGGTCCGCAGGACAAACACGAAGGCAAAGAGCCGAATCTGCGCCCAGGTCTGCAACGCGATGATCTTGAGCAGGCTTCCAGCGACACTGAAGCCAAGAGCAGAAAGGACGCCTTTTGCAATGAGAAGACGAGCAGCATCGCTCCCCCGCAGGCGCATGATGGAGAGCAATGCCGTAATCACGGCCTGGCCGATGACCACCGCGGCTGCAGCATCGACAAGCGTTCCCCCAAGCAGTATGAGGCGCGTGTCCAAGGGAAGCACGTTAGACCTGCTCGGGTGAGGCGGCCGACGATGGAACGGTGTGCCCGCTGCCAACAGCGCAGCCAACCTTTGTTTCCGCTTCAATCTGAGCTGGCCTGGCTTCCTGTTCGATCTCTTTTTCGAGGAAGTAGTTCAGGGCTGTTCGCAAAGTGGCGATCGCGGCGAGCTTTTCGATGTCGGTCCAGCTGGGCGTGACGGCGGTGTTCAGGATATCGGCTGCCAGTTCAAGCTCAAGCGCAACGGCGAGCCAGCGGCCGAGGGTTAGGCGTACTCCGTTCTTCGCTTCGGGAGGGGCGCCGGGACGGAAGAACAGGATGAGCGAACGAAGCGTCGCCTGCACGGCTGCGATGCCGATGATGAGGGCGGCGGCGATCTCAACGCTGCGCGCCAGGTACTCGATCCAGATCTTGGCCGTCGCCAGCAAGGCTTCCACATAGGCTCCTGCCTTTTAGATGTGGCTGGCATGCCCGTGTGCGCGGCCACATCGGAGAAGTCTTGTGGAGCCAGGGCGTGGAGGAAAGACGAGCGGTCCCGAGAAACGCCGCTAATGGAAAGACCCCTTCCTGCCATACGCGTCCTGATGTTCCTGGTATTCGGATCACACGATCCCGTAGCTGCAAGCTGGAGACCAGTACTATGGGCAACACTTTCCTTCCAGAGCGATCCACCTGTACCTGCAGTAGGCAGGTGCGCCTTACGCCAGCTTTGCCCTGAGGTGCGTATGCTCGAAGAGCGCGCCTCACAGGAGCACCCTTTTGCGTCCTTTCTTCGTTGCCGCTGCCCTTCTTGCAGTCACCCTGCCCTTGGTTGCGCAGCAGCCCAGCGCACCGCGCCGTGTGACGGTCTCCGTCGATCTTGCGTCTGTCCGCACAGCGTCTCAGCCCATCTACGGCTGGTTCGGGTATGACGAGGCCAACTACACCACCACGCCGCATGGTCGCGATCTGCTACGTGAACTCCACGACCTAAGCCCCGTCCCGATCTACATCCGCGCGCACCATCTGTTGACCTCCGGCGACGGTACACCCGAACTCAAGTGGTCTTCCACGGGCGTCTACCGCGAGGACTCCCAGGGCAATCCCCACTATGACTTCAAGATCCTTGACGGCATCTTCGACGCGTACCAACAGGCCGGCGTTCGGCCGATGGTGGAGCTTGGGTTTATGCCGAAAGACCTTGCGGCCACGTTGCCGAATCGGCATGAGCCCTACCAGGTCCACTTTCCCCAAAGCACCATCTCAGGCGGCTCCAACAACCCGCCCAGAGACTATGCCAGGTGGCGTGAGCTCGTCCGCGTTGTCACGGCCCACCTTGTGCAGCGCTACGGCGCAGACACCGTGCGACAGTGGCCCTTCGAGGTATGGAACGAGCCCGACATCGACTATTGGCACGCGACACCGGAGGAGTACTGGCGCTTGTATGACTTCGCGGTTGCCGGTGTGCGCGCTGCCCTGCCGGGGGCGCAGGTAGGCGGCCCCGCCTCCACCAGTCCGCGCAATGGGCACGCCCGCAAGTTCCTGGACGACTTCCTTACCCACGTCGAGAGCGGCAAGAGTGCGGCCACGGGAGGCGCGGTGCCCTTTGACTTCCTCTCCTTTCACGCGAAAGGACAGCCCACCTTTGCGGAGGGCAGGGTCACCATGGGCCTGCAGCAGGAGTTGCAGGACGCTGATCAGGGCTTCCGCCTCGTAGCAAGCCACCCCAGGCTGCGTCACCTGCCCGTGATTCTAAGCGAGGCCGACCCCGAAGGCTGTGCGGCCTGTTCGAGCAAGAGCAATCCCGCAAACAACTACCGAAACGGCACCCTGTATCCGGCATACACCGCCACGGCCTATAAAGCCCTGCTGGACCTTGCCGCCAGGTACCAGGTTCACCTGGTCGCCATGCTGAGTTGGTCGTTTGAGTTCGAAGGACAGGAGGCCTTTGGCGGCTTTCGGGACCTTTCGACCGATGGGGTCGACAAACCGATCCTGAACCTGTTCAGGATGCTGGGCCTGGTGCAGGGCGAGCGCCTGGCAGTCAGCAGTACCGGTGCCTTGTCACTGGACCGTCTGTTGGAACAGGGCGTTTCAGCGCCCGGCGATGTGGATGGCCTTGCGACCACCGATCATCGGGGCGCGTCCGTGTTGCTTTGGAACTATGCGGACGCGGCAAACGCAACGCAAACGGCGGAGGTAAAAGCCAACGTGTCCGGCTTGCCGCCCGATGCCACGCGTGTGCTGGTTACCGAATACCGTATCGACACCGACCACAGCAATGCTTATACCGCTTGGCAGGCCATGGGCAGCCCTTCTCAGCCGACAGAAGCCCAACTCACGCTGTTGAAGGCGCACGCGGGTTTGGAGCTGTTCGGCTCCCCAGCCTGGCAGGAGGCACGAAAGGGGCAGGTCCACATTGCCGTAGACCTGCCCCCTCATTCGATTTCCCTGTTGCAGTTTGGCTGGTAGCGTGCTGTGAATGCCGGCTAGTTCTCTTCGGCGCGTGCCCGCTTGTCGTTCCAATCTGTCAGACCGACCACCGCTGCCTCGACAAACGCGTTGATGTGAAAGATCCTTGCCGGTGCTGTACCTTCAAAGCCAAAGGTCTTGGGAATCGCCAGGGAAGCCGCCGCAAAGCTGCCATCCATCTGTCCATGGACGCTGAACGGGATCAGCTTCTTGACCCCAAACTTGTAATCCGTGAGCAAGCTCTGTACCAGAACCAGAGCAGAGGTGCTGGCGGCGGCCACGGCGGCTCGCCGGTTTCGCTTCCAGTAGATGGCAGCCACGGTCGCAAACAACGCCGCATGGCTGTAATCGATGATGCCGTGTGTTTGAGGGCTGATCCATTTGGGAAGCTTGGCTTCCAGTTGATGTAATGCGAGGGTCCCTAAAGGCATGCGCAGATCCTGTGAAGAAAAGTTCGGCCGGGCTTCGTGCGCCGTGCCTGTTTGATGCCATCCAGGGCCAGGGAGGTCGTGCTCCCTTAGCGTCGAAAGCGTGCCAGCAGATACAGCACAAGAGATAAGAGCACGCTGAGCAGGAGGCTTGTGCCGAGAGGCGCAAAGATCCGCACGTTTTTGCCGCGATAGCTGAGGTCGCCGGGTAGCCTACCGAACGGCAGTCCCGCACGCTCCAAACCGAGTACAAGCAAGCCACCGAGGAGGAACACAAGACCTGCGCCGATCAAAAAGCGACCCATGCCCTGCTTAGACGCGCTGTCACACGGCTGTGCGAGTTACCGGCAAAGAAAGAGGCGCCCTGAGGCGCCTCTTTTCAGAAGGAACAATCCGAGCAGGATGCTTATGCCTGGCGGCGCCGGCGGAAGAACATGCCCGCCATGCCGGACAGGCCCGAGCCCATCAGCAGCAAGGAGCTGGGCTCCGGGGTGACGCCCACGGTTCCGGAAAAATCAACGCCGGTGGCGTTGCCGTAGAGCTGCTCCACACCGAAGACCAGGGTATTGGCTGCCGCGAGGTTACCAATCCGGACATTGTCCTGCATGGTGCAGGTCGGCAGCCCGGTGACGCAGCGGCCGCTCGTGTTGAAGCTGCTCGGCGACACAACCTGAACGCCGTTCAAGTACACATAGGTCGTGTCGTCTGCCATCAGGGTCAGGTCCAGGTAGCTCCCCGCTGTCGCAGAAAAGGTCGTCAGGTAGTCGTAGATCGTGCCGTTCGGGGTTTCAACGTGACCGCCGTTCGGGTAGTCCTTCGGGTTGATGCCTACCCAGCTTGAGCCACCGGTTGGGTTTGCCCAGACGTTATTTGTCGGCAGATCATATGTAGCACCTGTGCCGGTGCCGGTGGGTGAGTTGCCAATGTAGACCAGGGCTGTGTTGGTGAAGCTTGTAGGTGGGGTGTAGTTGGCCGCCGTGGTGCCCGTGGCACCTTGATTGGTACCGTAGCTGCCGATGATGGTGTCGGCCATCGCAGCGCCGGCTGACGTAGCCAGAAGTGCCGAAGCCAGAAGCGTAGACAGAAGTTTCATGAGGACCTCAAGAGAGCGGTTGGGCTGGGTTGTATTGCTCAGGAAGAGTGTCGCAATTCTGGCCACCGCCGCAACCAAAAAGTGGTAACAGCGTACAACTATTAGGTAATGTGACCTTTGTAACTAAAAGTGCTGGTGAAAACGTGTAGTGCGCGTCGGCCGCATGCCCTCCGCATCTGATAGCAAGAGGTCTTTATGCCAAGGCAGAAAGCTGTCACCTTAGCGCTTTTCCTGGCGACCGCGTACGTCCCCACCCTTGCCGCACAGCACACGTACGGAGCCGCACCGGGAGCTCTTAACTTTACACAGGGTCAGGTCAACATCGATGGCCGTCCTTTGAGTGCCGATCCATCATCGGCCACACATCAGCTTCAGGTCGGCCAGACCCTGGCAACCGCCAATGGCTCGGCGGATCTGTTGTTAGCTTCCGGTGCCTTGCTGCGCGTTGGGGCAAACTCCACTGTACGCATGGTGGCAGCGGATGCAGGCCGCACTGAGGTGCAACTGGAACAGGGACGGGCGAATGTAAGCGTGAATGTCGTTCGGGCTCACGACCTTTTGTTGGTCGACATGCCGGAGGGCCAAACCCAGGTGCTGTCGCCCGGGCTTTACACCTTCAACACCGCGACCCATACGGTACGCGTCTTCAATGGGGAGGCCTATGCCTTCCCGGGCACGGACATGGCGACCGATGTGAAGCCGATCACCGTGAAAGAAAGCCACGAGATCATGCTGGGTGGAGACCGGGCCAAGCCTGCCAGATTCGACCGCGACATGGCCGATGACGATCTGCTGCCATGGACCGGTCCCAAGGAGACACGGGCTGTTCTGGCCGACGACGGCGCGCGCCACGACGGAGGTGGGGGCTGGGCCGGCGAGAACAGCGAAGGTTCTGCCGCGTATGCCCCGGGAGCCTCTAGCTTTTCCGGTGGCTACGGCTACGGTGATCCGTACTTTGGCTACTCTCCCTACGCCTGGGGACCGTACGGCTTTTACGGTTACCCGTTCTTCGGCGTGGGCTTCGGCTTCTGGGGCGGCGGCTTTTACCGTGGCGGGGTGTACCGCGGCATTCCTCCCTTGCGGGGCGCGGGCGGCTTGGGCGGTGTGCCTCGTGGTGGCGTTGCAGGAGCCAGCGCCGTGGGTAGGCCGGCTGTAGGAGGCTTTGCCGGGGGCCACAGCCTTGGCAGTGGCGGCTTCCATGGCGGTGGCGGTCACCACTAGTCACAACGGATGCCCATCACAACACGGCGCTGACCATGCGCAGCGCCGGTTCTTTTTGCAAGGCCAACAATCGCAAAACCGCTATGTCTGCGTGCTGCCATCCAAGCGGAGGTGAGCACGACACAAATGACTCCCACCGAATTAACTGCCGTCCAACAAAAGGACCAGGCGTATGCGCAGCAGGGCGAACATCTGCAGGCAGACGAGCACGTGCCGGAGGCCATGCGTCAGTTGGCGCGGGACAAGCGTGTCCAGGTCCGCCGCGCCGGGGCACCGGACCCTAAGGGCAAGTGCGTTGTGTACTGGATGCAGCGGGCGCAACGGGGGCTGGATAACCAGGCGCTGGACAAGGCCGTCGAGCTCGGCAATGCGCTTAACCTGCCGGTGGTGGCCTACTTCGCCGGGATTAACTACTTCCGCTCCTCCTATCTGCGGCACTACGTCTTTCTGAACGAGGGCCTACGAGATGTGGCCGAAGACTGCTCCTCGCGAAACGTCGGCTTTGTGCTGCGTAACACACCCAACGAGGATCACCAACGCTTCTTCAGCGATGTGCAGGCTGCCATGGTGGTCGGCGATGAGAACCCGATGCGGGCGCCGGAGCAATGGCGTGTGGACCTCGCCGACAAGCTCCGGATTCCCTTCTGGACGGTTGACGCCGACGTCATCGTGCCGTCCTACCTGCTGGAAAAGGCGCAATACTCCGGAGCCATCGCCCGGCCGCGCATCCGTAAGCTGCTGCCGGAGTTCATGAAGCCGTACACCAATCCGAAGGCCACCACGGCCTGGCACAAGCCTCGCGGTCTCTTTGTGGACGATCCGGCGAAGGACATGACAGCGGGATGGCCGGACCTCGACCGCAGCGTGGGCCCGGTAGCCTACTGGAAGGGTGGCCGCAAGGAAGCATGGCGACGCCTGGATGAGTTCGCCAACAGCAAGCTGATGAAGTACGCCGATGACCGCAAGCATCCGGAGCGCGATGCCACCAGCCGCCTGTCGCCGTATCTGCATTTCGGCCACGTCGGGCCGTTGACCATAGCCAATGCCATCAACGCCGCTGTGGAGCGCGACCCCCAACTCGCCGAGGCCCGAGACAGCTACTTTAATGAGGTCATCACCTGGCGTGAGTTAAGCGTGAACTTCGTTCGCTACCAGCCGGACTATGACAACCCGGGTTGCGTCGATCGTTGGGCCGCCGAGACCATCGCCAAGCATGACAAAGACAAGCGCGACGTGCTTTACACGCGTGACCAGCTGGAACGCGCTGAAACCTATGACGAGCTGTGGAATGCGGCGCAGATGCAGATGGTGCGCCATGCGTGGATGCCGAACTACCTGCGCATGTACTGGGGCAAGAAGATCGTCGAGTGGACGCCGGACACCCCCACCGCGATGGAATGGATGATCTATCTGAACGACAAGTACTTTCTGGACGGCCGCGATCCTAACGGGTATGCCTCGATCGCCTGGGCCGTTCTTGGCAAGTTCGATCGCCCATGGCAGGAGCGTCCCATCTTCGGCAAGCGGCGCTACATGAGTGGAGCCAGCGCCATGAAGAAGTTCGACGCGAAGGGCTACATCCGTGACGCGGGTGCCTTGCCGAAGTAGAGGCAACTCGATCCATCCCCAGGGGGCTCACGAACCTCCCTGGGACCCTCGTGCGGCGCACCCTGGGCCCTGACTCAGAACGTACTGCCAGGCCGTCACAGCGTGTCCATTTGGGTTGAAGGTAATCTGCTGCTGCACTCCGTTTACCAGAATGGTGAACGTAGCGGGATGAGTCGGGTCATCCCACGCATACGACGCCGCCACAAACGTCTGCCCGTCACGCAGGCCCGCCTGAAACGCGGGACCGTTCGGCTCTACGCCAGTAATCCTTCCGCTGGCTCGCGTCGCTCGTGAGTCCAAACCGAGATCAAACGTGGGGAACTGGCCATGGACAGCGCGGTAGCAGCTCACCACTCCCGGAAGCTCGGCAGGTGCGTCGAGATCACCCTGTTGCTCAGCGGCCTGCCTCAAGGTGAGCAGGGCTTCAGCAGGGAGGTAAAGCGCCACGGTAGACAGGATGCGCTGCTCGGTAAGGGGCTGGTCGCGGTCCTGCACCATACGGCGCATGACCTCATCCAGGCTGTGCTTGCTTCCTGAGGCTCGCCTGATCGCTGCGTCGAGCCAAAGGGCGATGACACGGCCCCGGATGTACTCGTTCGTAGAGGAAGGAAATGCCAGCAGGTCTTTGTTCAGGGAAGCCACAAGCTTTGCGGTGCTAAGCTCTCCGCCTTGCCAGGTAAGCTTTTGCGCGTAGTACTCAGTAAATCCTTCCTGAAACCACTTCGTCTCTTTGTACTCCGGCATTGACAGATATCCCATTTTCTGGGGATCCCATGCGTGAAACGCCTCATGCGCTAACTGCGCCAGCAGACCCTGGATTGGGTCCTGGCGAGAAACGTACATCCAGAAGGCATGCGTGTACGCGGATCCATCGCTGCTGCCGTGATCCTGATCGAACGGCTGCAGGGTGACCAGGAAATACGGAAAGGTCTCATCCTGCCAAAAGTCTCGTACCCTCTTGATGGCGCGTCCGATCTGTCGCTCCGCGTCTTTGTCGGAGAAAGGCCATGTGCCGCGAACCGCGAGAAAGCCGGTCCGATGCCCAATCTGAAATGGATGTAAACGGAAGTCGCCAGCGGCGAACAGCGCCTGGTTGACATCGGCCCACGGCCCCGTAAAGCTTTGGCAGCGCGCTTGCAGCTCCCGCGAGCTCGAGACGCCTGCGCCTGTGCGCAAAGCCTCAGCTACGCCGAAGCTGGTCGCCAGGGTCCATGAGGGTGGAAGTGCCTGCCAGTCGAAGTTCACCAGGGTCCGCGCATGGCTGTCCTGTTTCAGCCAGACAAGTGCCTTGTCCCCGGTGATCTCGAGGTAGGGCGAGCGAAGTACCGGCTGAAATTGATGTGGATGGACGAGAGGGCCGTTCCATCCATTGCGAAGGCTGTAGGACACCGTCACGGGGCCGGTCGCTGAGGCAAGAACCGTCTTCGTTGCTGGCCATTGGTCTGTGAGGATCTGCGCCGCCCCACTCAGATGGAGGTCGCCGATGAGGTCAGAAGGCACGTTCACCTCCGCGGTCTCTCCGGCATGGAGGCGAAACGTCATCTCAACCCGTAGCTGCAAACCTTCGGGCGTCGTTTCCGGCAGGAAGCGGTACGTGATGGCCTGGGTCGAGTCGGCATGCTTGAAGCGGCACTCGGCGCTCAAAAGAGGGCATGCCACAAACGTCCCCCACAGCACCACGGCCAGAAGCGCCATGGTCCTTGCTGGTGTTCCACCCGTCATTCTGACCACTCCATGTTCCTGTTCTTGCCTCGTAAGTCAGGTGTTCGTAAGCCAGGCGGCCTGCCTCTTGCAGCGCAATGTACCGGAAACAACGAAGCAAGAGCCTCATCTTTCTCCATCTTCGCTTTCGTGTCACCCAAAGGACTTTGAAGCACACAGTCTGCACTGCCATCTAACCAGCAATGGAGACAGTGGTCCACGAGCACGCGCCCACGTTGGAGTTGACCACCGAACAGCGCGAGGCGCTGTTACGGGAGGCCGACCCCGAGCCGCTGGTCTCTTCAAGTCCTGCCCCGGCGGAAAGCCGGCTTTGGCGTCCACGTCGCGTGTTCATCACACCGGACGCCTTTGCCACGCCGCATGGCCGCAACATGCTGGAGCGTGCGGAGTCGTTCGGTGCCGAGGTGATCCGGCTGAAAAGCAACCAGCTGCGCGGCTTAACGGACCCTGTCCCGAAAGACGCCCCGCCGGACAGCAAGGCAGCGCAGCGTGCCTATGCGCAGGCAAAGACCTCGCTTGCCATAGTCATGTCTCCGCCGTCAGCGCGGAAGCTGCAACCGATCCCGCCCTCGGCCGACTGGCAGTTCCACCTCGCCCAGGGCTGCCCGGCACACTGTCAGTACTGCTATCTGGCAGGCTCCCTCAGCGGCCCCCCGGTCACGCGCGTCTACGCCAATCTCACCGAGATTCTTGAGAACCTGCGAGGGTACCTGGGCTCCGGGAGGATCACCTCCGCGTCGCTCGATCGGGCCCATGAGGGCACCACCTTTGAGGCGTCCTGCTACACCGATCCGCTCGGCATCGAGCACCTGACCGGAGCCCTGGCGGAGTCGATCCGCTTCTTCGGCCAGTGGGACGCGCCTGTTCAGCTGCGCTGGACAACCAAGTTCGACGGCGTCGGCTCGCTTGTGCCCATTGAGCACAACGGCCGGACACGCGTCCGCTTTAGCATCAACGCCCATGGCGTGTCGCGCGGCTTTGAGGGCGGCACCGCGAGCGTGCCACAGCGCCTGCAGGCACTCCGCCGCATGGCACAGGCTGGCTATCCCGTCGGGCTCACCATTGCGCCCATCATGCCGGTGCCGAACTGGCAAGGGGAGTACGGCGACCTGCTGCGCGCGGTGGGAGCAGCCCTTGCCGGTATCAAGGATGTCGACCTCACCACCGAGCTCATCACCCATCGCTTCACGCCAGGCTCCAAGGACGTCCTGCTGAGTTGGTACCCGAAGACGACCCTGGATCTCGATGAAGCCAATCGCACGCAGAAACGAACCAAATTTGGCGGCTTCAAGTACGTGTACCCGAAAGACCCCATGCGCGAGATGCGCGACTGGTTTGAAAGAACCGTAGCGGAAACGCTGCCTTTCGCCCGCATCCTGTACTGGACCTGACGCCGGAGACGGTGTCTCCGTCGCGTACCTTCGGGACGCAAAGCCATGGCGTAACCGGATCGGTAAGATCGTGTGCATGCGCGTTCCGTCTCGTTTAGCCTTCCTGTGTCTCGGTACCCTGCTGCTGGGCCGCATAGGCCCCGCCCTGGCTCAGAAGGGCCCGGGGCCGCAGCCTGACAAGGCAGGGGTGGTCACACGAGACATCGAGCCCACGGCACGCCGCAACTGGCGCGGCGCGGCAACCCATCGGCTGCACGTCACCGTTTGGTATCCCGCCGCGGAGTCGTCCCATGAAGAGGCGCAGTTCGTAGGCCTGGCCGATCCACCGTTATTTGAGGCCGGCATGGCCTCACCCCACGCGGCATTCGCTCCATCGCTTTCGCCGTTTCCGTTGATTCTGCTCTCGCACGGCTCCGGTGATGCTGCGCAACAACTGGCCTGGCTGGGTACCCGACTGGCGCGGGCCGGCTTTGTCGCCGCCGCCGTGGACCATCCCGGCGATAACGCGGTCACCGGCATCACCCCGGAGGGATCGGTCCTCTGGTGGGAGCGTGCCACCGATCTTTCCGAGGTACTGGATGGCCTGTTGGCCGACCCGGAACTGGGATCGCATATCGATCGTGAGCGCGTCGGAGCTGCCGGGTTCGCCGTGGGTGGCTACACCGTTCTGGCCCTGGCCGGTGCAAGGACCGACGTTGCCGCCCTGTATGACCTGTGTCGCAGGCAGCCGGAAGCAGCCGCCTGTCACGCGCCGGAGAACCCCAAAGGGCCCGCCCCCTCCGTCCTGCTGGAACAGGCCCGCAGATCGAGTGGGGAAAGCCTGGCCCGCTCCGGGGATGACTTCCATGATGCCCGGCTGAAGGCTGTCTTCGCGATGGAGCCAAGCTACACCCTCACCCTCACGCCGGACAGCCTGCACAGGGTGCACGTTCCCGTGGAGGTGGTGCGTGGCGGCTCAGGGCCTGGCGGGGCGCCTTCGGACTCCGGAAAGACCGCCCTGCATGGCGCGCGGGAAACCATCCTGCCCCAGGCCTCGTACGCCAACTTTCTAGACGTCTGCACAGCTGCAGGAAAGGCTGCCTCGCCGGAGCGCTGCACCGATCCTTCCGGAACGGATCGGCGTGCCGTGCACACGGAGGTCGCCGGGGTGGCCGTCCAGTTCTTCAGTAAGGCGCTCCATCTCCGCTGAAACCCGGCCAGCTAGTGATGCTCTTCCAGCCGGGCGATCTGGTCGGCGTCCATCTCCTGCCGGATCTGCAAAAGGTAGTGTGTTTTGGCCTTTTCCAGCTCAGCGCGGGCCTGCCATACACGGTCAATTTGGGAGTTCAGGGTGGCCTCCTCAGGATTTTTCAGGTGTGCCAACCCTTCCATGCGCATCTCCTCCTGCTGCACCGTTCCCAGCCGGTTTAACAGCGCGGGCTTGTTGGCCTCAAAGATCATGTCCATGCGCCGCTGCTGGTCCGGGCGCAGCTTCAGGTCTTTGGCAAAGTGCTTGTCGTCCCACCAGCGTCCGGGCGGCCCGACCTGCAACCCGCCCCGCATCGCGCTGGCCGACCCCGCCGAATCAGACGAATGGTTGGGACCGCCATGCCCGTCATCATGCGAGCCATAATCCCCAGCAA
>CAXTRM010000066.1:7735-14780 GCA_964246625.1 uncultured Acidobacteriaceae bacterium | reverse complement strand
GGCGCTGGAACTTCTGGGCTTCGCGAAGGAACTCGATGATCTCCTTGAGTTCTTCCTTCGCCTCGTTGACCCCAGCCACATCCTTAAAGGTGACCTTCTTCTGTTGCATGCTGAGCAGGCGAGCGCGGTTCTTGCCAAAGCTGAGCGCCTTGTTTCCGCCTGACTGCATTTGCCGCATCATGAACAGGAAAAGTGCAAGGATGACCAGGATCGGCGCCACCTGCAGCAGCAGGCCAAACCAGATGTTTCCCTGCGGGTCCTTGATGGTGGCCTGGACCCCGTGATCGTGCATGTCTTTGTAAAGATCAGGGTAGTTCTGGGGGATGTTGGTGGAGAAGGTCTCCTTTCCATCCTTGAACTTGCCAGTGACTTCTGTACCTGCGATGGTTGCGTCGGCGATCTTGCCACTCTCGATGTCGCTCTGGAACTCCGAGAAGGAGATCGTTCGGTTGTGCCCCGCGTTCATATTCTTGAGCACAAAATTCCAGCCGATGAGCAAGCAGGCAACTGCCACTACCCAGATCAGCAATTGTTTAACTGTTGAGTTCAATCCGCTTCCTCGATTCCTTGGGACCCAGAAACTGCTGCAGCCACCCGCTGTACCAGATCTGAGTGCCCTTCACTCATTAGACGACGAACGCGGGGAGAAGGTGCGAGGCCCCGAACGACGGTGTCTACCCTGCTGGCGGGTATTACGAACGATTCTATACTTGACAACCGATTACGCGGTTGGCCTATTTCCATGCCGTCCACTACATCTTTTTCGGGATGGTTGCCGCCTCAAGCCGGCTAAGGCGAAGCTCCCGTAGGGACCGTTCGACCCGGAGCCCGCCCGCGAACTCGAGACGGGCGCCGTTACGCGGCGTGATTGCCTGAAAGGAGAGCAGGCCTGCGAGCGCAAGCATCTTGGCTGTCTCTTCAGCGCTGAGGCGGGTGCCGAGTTGCTGGGCAGCGGCACGAACCAGGCGCCGCCTCAGGGCTGCAGGTTGGGCTTTCAGCCGTTCCAGCTCGATCGCAAGCGAGCGCTCTCCCACCCCTGTGCTGACGGCACGGCCCCCGCCCCGGACGGGTTTGCCGGGAAGCAGCATGCCGGGCAGAACGCGTGCCACCTCGCCTTTCCAAAAGATCTCGTCGTCGCGTGCAATCTCAGCCGTGCGGGCAAGGGTGGCATCAAGGGCGGGGTTGAAGCTTCGCAGGGCTGGCATCAAGGTGTGCCGAATGCGGTTGCGGGTTAATGTTGTGTCCTGGTTGGAGCTATCGTCCCGCCATGCCTGATGGCGCTCCACCAAGAATCGTTCAACCTCGGCTCGGCGGACCTGCAAAAGGGGACGGAGTACCTGGTACGACAGGGCTGCCGCAGATGGACGGTGGCTAGTGGCCGTCCCCTTGGGGGAAAGGTCCAGTTCAGGGGAGATGCCCCCCAGACCTTCGCTCCACGCGCCCCTGAGCAGCTTCATCAGGACGGTCTCAGCCTGGTCTTCAAGGGTGTGGGCGGTGGCAACGGCCTCGACCAGGTTCTCCGCGAGAGCCTCGCGAAAGGCGGCATAGCGCAGCGCACGGGCGGCCTCCTCAAGCCCTTCTCCTTCTTGCTGCTGCCGGGCAGGTGTGTCGACCCGTTTGACGGTCAGGGGAACGCCGCGGGCGTGACAAAGGGCGCGAACAAATGCCTCGTCTTCGTCCGCTTCCGCACCGCGAAGACCATGGTGGACATGGAGTGCGCTTACCACGGTACCCAGCGCTTCCTTTTCAGTGTTTGCTTCCAGCAGGGCCAGCAGCATGGCTGTGGAGTCCGCACCGCCGGAGAGTGCGCAGCAAACCCTTTGACCAGGGTGAAAGAGGGTACGGTTGAAGCCTTCCAGTCGCATCACGTGAATCTATTCTCTCGCGAGCCCGAGGCGCGGAACGACGGGCGATCTGCTCACAGGGGCAGATGGAACAGGTATACTCGCCTCCTCATGTCTGTGTTTGTGATCTTGCCCGCAGCGGGTCTAGGTACCCGGATGGCTGCAGCCGGCGGCGGTGCCCCGAAGCAGTTCCTTTCCCTTGGGGGTCTCCCCATTTTGGTCCACTCCCTGCGGGCCTTTCTGGCCGTGCCGCGGGTTACGGGCGTGTACGTCGCCGTCCGCGAGATGGAACAAATCAGGTTGCGTGAACTCCTCGCCGAATACGGATTATCGGGCAGGGTGCAGGTGGTTCCCGGTGGCGATGCGCGACAGGACTCGGTTGCCAACGCGCTGGCGGCGTTGCCCTCCGCCTCGGACCAGGACATCGTCCTCGTGCATGACGCCGTGCGGCCATTAATCGATGGGGCCACGATCGAGCGGACCATCGAGGCCATCGAGCGGCACGGGGCGGCTATCGTGGCCATGCCGGCCGTGGACACCATTAAGCAGGTGGAGCGAACCGCTGATGGCGCGTTGGTAACCGCAACCATTCCGCGTGAGCTGATCGTGCATGCGCAAACACCTCAGGGCGCAACGGTGCCGCTGATGCGAAAAGCCTTCGCGGAAGCGGCTCGGGACGAGTTCTTCGGTACCGACGAGGCCAGCCTGCTGGAGCGTTCCGGGGTGCCGGTGCACGTCGTGCCCGGGACAGGGCGCAATCTCAAGGTGACGCAGCCTGGCGATCTCGAGATTGCCGAGTTCTACCTGGCAGGGTAGCCCAGACCGCCCGCCGACTTGGTTCCTGAACCGGGATGCGCACGGGCTTCTGCTTTACGATGAACAGCATGTCCATGCGCATCGGCCTCGGCTTCGACTCGCACGCCTTCCATCCTGGCGTTCCCCTTGTGATCGGTGGTCTGAAGATTAATCATCCCGAGGGCCTCGCGGGGCACTCCGACGGTGACCTTCTCCTGCACGCGCTTACCGATGCCTTGCTCGGTGCGGTGTGCGCGGGAGACATTGGAACCTTTTTTCCCCCGAGCGATGAGCGATGGAAGGGCGCGGACTCGACTGTCTTTCTGAAGACAGCCATGGAAGAGGTCGCGCTGGCCGGCTACAAGATCGTCAACGTTGATTGCGTTTTGGTGATGCATCGACCAAAGATCGTGCCCATCGCCGCGGAAATGCGCGAACGGCTTGCCGATCTGCTGGATCTGCAAATGAACTGTGTCTCCATCAAGGGTAAGACCCCGGAGGGCCTTGCGCAGGACAGCACGGCGGTGGCCCACGTCGTGGTGCTGCTGGAGGCCATCAAGCTGCCCAGGGAACACAAAAAGCTGACAATGGAAGCGGAAACACCGGCCGAAGACGAGATCGACGGGGTACTAAGCACATTGGCCGTGGATGTCCATGACACGCGACGGCTAGGACGCAAGCTTCCGTCCTTTGATCCGGACGATCTGACCTAGGGCATTGGACCCGCCCTGGGCAGATCAGGCCGACACCTTGCCGGAACCGAAGGGGTCCTGAAGGCTGGGGCTCTGTGGTGTGAACATCTCTGCGCCAGCATCTGTAATGAGCATGCAATCTTCGATCCGGATGCCGAACTTGCCATGGAGGTAGATCCCTGGCTCATCGGAAAAGGTCATCCCGGGTTTGAGCTGAGCCTGGTTTCCGCCGACCAGGTAAGGGAACTCATGCATGTCCAGCCCGATGCCATGGCCAACTCGATGCAAAAAAGTGTCATAGCCCGTACCAAAACCAGCCTCGGCGATGACCTTGCGCGCCACGGCGTCAACGGCCTGCAGCTCCACACCTGGACGGGCCGTACTGAGAGCGGCGCTTTGGGCCGCGTGCACCGTGTCGAAGATCCTGCGTTGCTCGTCGGTGGCTTTGCCGTAGACCCAGGATCGCGTGATGTCAGAGCTGTACCCTTCCACGGTGCAGCCGTCATCTACCGCGACCACCTCGCGTTCTTGGATCACCTGCGGTAGAGCCGAGCCATGAGGACTGGCGGTGGCTGGGCCCACATTGCAGCTCCCTTCGCCATGTACGCCGCAGCGGGCGTACGCGGCGGCGATCAGTTCTTCCACACGGTGATTCGTATCGCCCGGATGGCAGGATTGAAAGACGGCCTGGTACACCTCGAGGGTGATCTGGTTGGCCAGCCGAAGGCACGCGATCTCGGCAGGTGACTTGATGGAGCGGCAACCGGCAATGACGGGTCGGCCTGGTACGAATTTCAGTGCCGGCGAGGCCTTGCCCATCGCGCTGGCGAAGGCGAAAGAGGTTTGGTCGTCCACGCCGATCGTGCCTGTGGTGATGTTGACCTCCGCAAAGGCACGGCGAAGGATCGTAAACGGGTCCTGATTCTCCTGCCATTGATACGTCAGCGTCGTGGCGGCTTCGGGAAAGCTGGGCAGGAGCTCGGCCAGGTGGTCGCGCTCGAAGGCCGGGCAAAGAAGGAAGGGCGCCGCAGCTTGCGGCAGTACATAGGCAAAGAATCGCTCGGACTGCCCCCAGTGGGCGCCTGTGAAGTAGAACAGCGAGGCGCCGGTCGTCATTAAGAGAGCGTCGATGCCGTACTCATGCATCAGCTCGCGGGCACGATCGTGCCGGCCGGCGCGCTCGTCCGCCGTGATGGGGTGGATGTCCGGACGTCGATCCCGCAGGGCCAGAAGGGGACCCGGCAGTGCTGTACCGGCGGGAACCGCTGCCGTCTCGAGAGGCTGTGCCCGGAGACAAAGGGCTGGAGCTGCGGAGGCGGCGGAGAACACAAAGCGGCGGCGCGAAATCATGGGCCGATTGTACGGGCAACCATACCGGGTGCTGTACCTGCGGTTTCCGGCAGGAGAAGATACTAGGTGTAACAGCAACGGGAAGAGGAGTGTGCGTGGCAGAAAAGCCGATCGTCATAGGTGAGTGGGCAACGGAAAAAGGCTTCCAGGAGTTGGGCGAGATCTTCGCTGCCATCAGCGAAGCAGCCGCACAGATCGCGAACCGCATACGGTTCGCTGCGCTTGCAGGCGCGTACGGTGCCGCTGGTGCCACCAATGTGCAGGGCGAGCAGCAGCAAAAGCTCGATGTGTTTGCAAACGAGGTCATGACGGAGGCCCTTGGGCGCTGCCCCAGTGTCCTTGGCCTGGTTAGCGAAGAAGAGGAGGAGCCGGTGTTGTTTCCCGGTCGGGCCGCAGACGGGTCGCACTCGCGCTTTGTACTCAGCTTCGATCCGCTGGATGGCTCTTCCAACATCGACGTCAACGTGAATGTAGGTACCATCTTTGGCCTTCGTGCCGTGCAGGGCAGTGCCGATCTGCAGACTACCGTGCTCCGTCCTGGGACGGAACAGGTCGCTGCCGGATACGTTGTGTATGGGCCTTCCGTGGTCTTTGTGGCCACACTCGGTGAACGGGTCAGCGCTTTCACGCTGAACGCGGCCGGTGAGTTTGAGCTGAGTACAGAAAAGCTGCAAATGCCTGAGCAGGGCCCCTACTACTCAGCCAATGAAGCCAATGCCTCCAGCTGGCCGACGGCTTACCGTGACTACCTTGCCGCGCTATTGCGCGGGGAGTTGGGCGGCAGCGCCTACAGCGCGCGATATATCGGCAGCCTCGTCGCGGACTTCCATCGGACCCTTGTGAAGGGTGGTATCTTCCTGTATCCGGAAACGCAGAAGACGCCGAAAGGCAAGCTGCGCCTGCAGTACGAGGCCAATCCCCTCGCCATGATCGCCGAGGTCGCGGGTGGCTCGGCGACAAACGGGGAGCAGCGCATTCTGGATCTGACCGCAAGCGGTGTACACGACCGGACGCCCTTTGCCGTCGGCAGCCGGCGCGAAGTCGACCTCCTGCGGCGCTTTGTGCGTGAGGCACACCTGTGAGCGGCACCGAAGAGCGAGGGCGGGTGGCCACGCGGCTATACTATGACTCTCCACAGCTGCAGTTCAACGCCCAGGTGGTGGATATCCAGCTGGTAGCCCAGGAGCAGCGGGAAGACGGAGCGAAGACGCAGTTGTGGCGTGTCGCTCTGGATCAAACGGCGTTTTATCCCGAGAGCGGTGGACAGCCCTGGGACACAGGCGTGCTGGTCGCCACGGCACGGAGCGGGGCGGTGCTGGAAGTCGCGGTGGAGCGAGTCGAGGAGGACGCGGCCGGAGAAGTCTGGCACTTCGTTCGCAAGCCATTGGTCGCCGGCACAGAGATTCAGGGGCGTGTGGATGCTGCCAGACGCCAGGATCATATGCAGCAGCACTCTGGTCAGCACCTGCTTTCTGCGGTGTTCCTCAAGCAGACAGGCGCGCGAACGGTTTCCTTCCACCTTGGCGCAGACAGCTCCACCATAGATCTTGTTCTGCCTGATGGAGTCATGCCCCCGGATCAAGTCCAAAGGAACGCTGTGGAAGACCAGGTAAACCGGTTGGTCTTTGAGGATCGGGCGTTCAAGGCTCACTGGCACACACAGGAGGAGGCTGAGGCGATGTTGGCACGGGGCGATCTGCGCAAGTTGCCACAGCGCACCGGTCTGATGCGTATCGTTGAACTGGAAGGCGTCGAATACAACGCCTGTGGCGGCACTCATGTGTCGTCCACCGGTGGCATCGGCGGTCTTTCGCTTCGTCGCTGGGAGCGCGTGAAGCAGGGATGGCGTGTTGCGTTCTTGTGTGGTTTGCGCCTCGTGCACGCGTCCCGTGAAGAGTATGGCGTCCTGACTGGCATGGCGCAGACATTGAGCGTCGGCACCCACGACGTTCCGCATCGCCTCGTCGCGCTGCAGGAAGAGGTCAAGGCGGCGACAAAGCGGAACCGAACGCTGCTGGACGAACTGGCCGAGGCGTATGCCGCTTCCCTGGTCACAGCGAGTGCCAGCCCTGAGATTGTTTCGGCGACGTATAGCAATCAATCTGTGGACTTCGCCAAGCGGGTTGCTTCTGCTGCGGCCAGTGCGGGAAGGGTCTCCTTGATTGGCGTCACTGAGCAAGGGGCCGGTGCGCTGTCCCTTGCCTTGCCCGTCACGGACAACCGCCACGCAGGCAATCTGCTCCGTGAAGTCGGCGCACAGTTCGGCGCGCGCGGGGGTGGCAGCGCACAACTGGCTCAGGGACTGTGTCAGGCGTCCCAAGTGGACCTCGTCATGCTTGCTCTGGTGCAGAGGCTGCAAATCCG
>CAXTRM010000066.1:2828-7725 GCA_964246625.1 uncultured Acidobacteriaceae bacterium | reverse complement strand
CTCTGATGCAGGGCGGCCCGAAGCATGGCTTCGGGCCGCTGCCGCATAGTGCCTACCAGGTGTCTGACACCTTTGCAGTACTTCCCCAGACAACCGTGCTACCCCAGACAACCGTGCTACCCCAGACGACGGTGCTGCCCCACACGACCGTGCTGCCCCACACGACGGTGCTGCCCCAGACGACGGTATTTCCCTGCACGGGAGTGGACGTCTGTGTGCTGAGCGTCGGCAGGAAGCCGGCGATCTGCTGCGGGCTGACACCCCACACAATGGGTAATCCGCGACCATCTTTGCCTGAGAAGACCGATGTGCCATAGATGGAAGGTGTTCCGCCCAGGACGACCGCATAACCGCTGTTGTCCATGACGACACTCGGGGACATCGCACTGCCGACCGTAGCGGGAGCTAGAACCGTGCTGGTGAGAGCGGCATTAGCATCCAGGTAACCAGCGCCCACCGTCAGCAGATCCGCCTGTTCCTGGAAGACCTGACCTGTGTCGCTGTCAGTCGTGGAACTGGTTTTGGTCAGCTGCTTATTCGCACTGCTCATCAGGCGCAGTTTTACCTGATCGGGCGTAAGACTTGGGGTTTGCTGCAGCATCAGAGCCACGGTTCCTGTGACCATGGGTGCCGCCACACTGGTACCGCTAAGGGCGAGGTATTGGGGCGACGCGCTTCCATCGCCTCTGTGCTTGTAAAGCCAGGTGGGAGCGATGTTTTCCGATTCTTGCTGTGCCAACTGCTGCCCGGGAGCATAGAGGGAGAACACCATGTTGCCTGGCGCCACCAGATCGGGTTTGACGATTCCGTCTCCATAGCTGGGACCTTTGGAGGTGTACGAGGTGGGAATCGAAGAACTCGGCGAGGTACCACCCAGGGTGTTCATCGCACCAACCGTGATCACGTAGGGATCGTTGCCTGGCGCGGTCGTGGTCAGGTACCCATTGGTTCCCGCAGAGTTGGTTCGGCCAAGATTGCCGGCGGCTGCCACAACCACGATGCCCGCCTTCCAAGCCTGCTCTACGGCCTGGCAAAGCGGATCCTGCTCATAGCTCTCATACACGCCACGGCCGAGCGATAGGTTGATGACGCGTATGTTGTATTTGCTCTTCAGCGCGATAGCCTGGTCGATGGCCGCGATGACTTCGGCGTCCGTTCCCGAACCATTGGTATCCAGCACACGCAGGTTAATCAGGTCGACGTTGGTCGCCAACCCTTTGAACGTATACGAGTACTGCCAGCCGGTTGACGAAGTGCCATTGCCTGCGATGACCCCCGCGACGTGGGTCCCATGGCCGTAGGTGTCCGCTGTTGACCCAGTCCCGGTGAAGTCCTGACTGTAGACCACGCGATTCTGGCTCAGATCGGCGACCGGCGTGATGCCGCTATCGATGATGGCAACCCCGATGCCGGTTCCGTCCACCGACAGCGTTGTGGGCAGGTCGAGATTCTCCCTGTGGTAATCCAACTCCAGCGCTCTGTGATTGCCCCAGGTGGACATGGTGGAGAGCGGGCGGTCCGGAGACACATAGGCCACATCGGGATCGTTCTCCAGCTCCGCGAGGATCGACGCCGGCACATGGTACGAGCCTCCGCGCAAACCTTTCAGTTCACGTCGCATCTGTCCGCCGTTGTGCAGCACGTGCTGGTGTAACTCGGCTGTGGGTGCACGCTTGAACTGCACGATGATATCGACTGGGTCATCGTTGCGCTTTGTTTCTAAGTCTTTGGATAGTTTGTGTTGCGCCAATGCGGCCGAAGCCGACAAAACAAGTGCACAGGAAGCGAAGGCTTTCCTTCCCCAAGTGTTACAGCGACGCTGGTGTTTACCCTTCATTGCATACCTTTCTTTGTTCCCGAACCGCAAGTATCTAACCGGTGTGCTCGAGTCATGCAGGAACGGTCTTCTCTTCGGCCTTCGGTTGAACGGCAGTGGCTCTCTTCTCTGGCAAGTAGAGATCTCTCGATTTCCTACTCTTTCGAGCGCTCAGGCCTCTCAACCAAAGTGAGCGTACCTGCTCCTGAGGCTGCTGAAATGACACGAAAGCGTAACGTAATCTCGCTGGTGGTGGGAGTCACGTGACGCCGATGCAGCAGCGTAGTTACCGGGGATCGAAGATGATTACCAAGGGCCCACAAACACGTACTCTTGTGAGGGCAACGGCACCTACAACTCTCCTGCTGCAGCGAAGCTCGGCCAGAGATCCTTCGCTCGACGCCTCTCAAGAAGCTTGTAAAAGAGCAGACGTACTTGTCTGAAACAAGTTAGCTTGCTACCAGATGGTACGCACGGTTACCCCGTTGGAGCGAACCATCCGGCGCCCGGCCACGTTCAGGACCGTTGGGTCTGATTTGGAGGAGGGTGTAGAGCTTTGAGGAGGAGGCTTGCGTCTTTCAGATAACACACCCACGGCGTGCCACGCCAATAGGAGGACTACTGCAGGGCAGGGGCAACCTGCAGATCGGCGGCCCGTTCTGGCGAGCGGCCGCGATCACGGTGGTGCACCGACTTCATGGAGTACATGCGCTTATCCGCTTCCGCGAGCAGTCTCTCCACGTCCCGGCCGTCTTGCGGGAAGTAGGCCGCGCCCAGGCTTAACGCGAGCGTGCTGATTCCGCATACCTCAACACCCGCCTGCTGAGCGAGCAAGCTGAGTGCCTCCGCGCGCGCCTGCACGCTTGTTGTGTCAAGGCCGGGCGCAACGATGACAAATTCATCTCCGCCCATGCGAGCGATATAGTCCTCTTCCCGGCAGGTCTCCTTCGCGAGCTGGGCGAAGCGCCGCAGCACCTTGTCGCCCGCCTGGTGCCCAAACCGGTCATTTACCTCTTTGAATCCATCGAGGTCGCACACCATAACGGTGAGTTGGGCAGCCTCCTGCTGACAGCGTCCAAGCTCTTCTTCGAGGTGAACGGAAAGCGCTCGAGCGTTGGCCATCTCGGTAAGGTAATCAACCGTGGCGGAGGTTTCTGCCTTTCGGTACTTCAGGGCGTTCTCGATAAATTGAGCAACCCGCGCGGTGACCACTTGAAGGATACGTAAGTGCTCTCCGGAGAAGGCGTCGGCCTCCTCCCGATAAAGGGCCATGACGCCCACCGGTCCTGTGAGACCTTCCAGAGGCACGGCCAGTGCGGAACGCAGGCTGCCCGATCCGCTTCCACCCTGTTCGAAGCTCGCTTCTGCGGCCGGATTGCCGTTCAGAATGGGACTGACATGCTGTGCAACCCAGCCGCATAGCCCTGTGCCTAAGGGAATGCAGAGCGAAGAGAACAGCCGCGCATGCTCTCCGCTCACGAACTCGGGTCTCAAGACCTGCTTGTCTTGGACATACACCACCAAAGATTCATAAGGAACGAGTTTGCGCAGGCGAAGCGCAACCAGGGACAGGGTCTCGTCGAGACTCAGGGAGTTCCCTAAGTCTTGGCTCAGTTCAAACAAGGTGTGCGCTTCCTGCCGTGCACTGGCGATCGAGACAAGGAAGTCCGTCTGCTGCTGGGCGGCGGTGCTGGCGGGGTTGTTGGTGCTCCTGGTGGGCGCGTTGCGTTCGCGAGTTTTGACGAAGCGCAGGGCGTCCTTGCTCACCTCTTCGAGTCTC
Source organism: uncultured Acidobacteriaceae bacterium (assembly GCA_964246625.1). Taxonomy (GTDB): domain Bacteria; phylum Acidobacteriota; class Terriglobia; order Terriglobales; family Acidobacteriaceae; genus Granulicella. Next base: position 4,129 of record CAXTRM010000066.1, on the reverse strand, counting down.
CGCTCGGCAAGCGCGTCCAGCTCCAGGCAGCGCCGTTGGAGCACAGTCACGACCGCCGGATCGTAGGCCTTTCCCGTCTCGTCAAGGATGGTTTGGATGGCTTTCTCCAGCGTCATCGCCTTCCGGTATTGGCGATCCGAGGTAAGCGCATCGAGCGAGTCCACCACGGCAAGGATGCGAGCCCCGATCGGGATCTCTTCTCCCTGCAAACCGTCCGGGTACCCTCTGCCGTCCCACCGCTCGTGATGCGACCTGACGATTGGAGCCACCGGATACGGAAAAGAGACCTTCTCAAGGATTTCTGCCCCGACCGCAGAGTGAATGGTCATCTTTTCAAACTCTTCCGGGGTAAAGCGGCCGGGCTTGTTGATGATGTGGTCGGGAACGGCGAGCTTGCCTATGTCATGCAGCAAGGCCGCCGCACGCAACGCATCAAGTTCGTCCTTGTTCAGCCCCAGCTCCTGGCCGATCTCGATGGCATAGGTGCGGACGCGATGCAGATGGGAATGCGTGTTCTGGTCTTTCGCTTCGATCGCCAACGCCAGACCTTCGATCGTGCGAAGGTGCAACGCGCAAAGCTCCTCCACATGACGTTTTTCTTCCTCCACCTGCCGGGCCTCGACCTCAACCCGCCGCTTCTCATCCTCAAGGCGAGACAGGTAGAGGTGGTAGGAGCGGTACACCCAGTACATCAAGGGCATTGCAAGCAGGGCGCTCTGCCAGCCTGCATAGTGATTGACGCAGCTGATAACGCCCACAAGCGCTGCACCGATCAGGTAGTAGGGCAGAGACCAGAAGAAGGTTTCAGACCAGATCTTCCGGAAGCTGGTTCCCGTACTTAGCGAAATCACGACACTGACGGGCAGGGTATTTGCAACGAAATAGGTGCAGGCGGTGATAAGTAGCAGCACCGGTATGTTGCGGGCGCTATGCACTCCCCAGGAGTTGTAGGCCTTATAGGTCAAAAAGATAGCGGGCGAGGACATACCCAACACATTGAAGGCGACCTTGATCGCCTCGGGCCGGTGCTTTGTCTTCCAAACACATTGAATCAGGGTGGCGGTGCAGCCGAGAATCAGGGTTTCGCCGAGGGAAAGTTCCAGAACACCAAGCAGCACAAAAAGGAAGTGCACCGACATGGTGCTTTCCATGCCGGGCAAGCGCACTTTGAGCGTAGAAGCCAGCAGCGCAATCGCGAGATAGCAGAAAAACTTGAGCAGGTCGTCGGAGTGGAAGTGCAGCAGAGCTCCGACCAGTACCGCAGCACCCGCGGTTGCGGACACGGTCACAAAGGCCGCAAC
>CAXTRM010000066.1:0-2818 GCA_964246625.1 uncultured Acidobacteriaceae bacterium | reverse complement strand
GACTTCAAAGGAGCCTGCTCCTTTCTACTCGAGACTCGGCGCAAAGCACTCGGGATGTGGGACAACCAAACGGTAGGCAAGCCACTGCCCAGGACAGATCTCCCCGCGGCCCTGAGCTGCCGGTGGGCGGTTTAATCGCTACAGCTTGGATCCAACCTTTTGGGATTATCCGTTGCAGGTAGCAAGGAGGGTATATACCACTTCAGTTGAAGCCCTGCCTCCTTGGGACCAGCCCTGGCGTGCTCTCGGACAGTGTGGCGTTGCGCCGAGGGTCGGTCAGCCATGAGTACGGCCCGAAGCGGCTACCCTTAGAGGGTGACTCTGTTCTGTGATGTCGCCCTCCCTGTGCCGCTGGAGCGTATGTTTACGTACCGGCTCCGTGAGGCAGGTGCCGAGGTCGGCGCGCGTGTTCTTGTGCCGTTTTCCGGTCAAAGGCTCACCGGGTTCATCGTTCGCCTGCACAGCGATCCACCACCGGCAGGCGTGGAGATCAAACCGATAGACCAGGTCGTGGATGCCACCTCACTACTTAGCGCGGAGCTTCTGGACCTTGCCCGCTGGCTCGCTGAGTACTACTGCGCTCCGTTGGGGGAAGTACTGCGGGGCATGGTTCCGCTGGGCGCTGAGGTGCGTCGGCAGTTCTTGTACCGCATCGCCGAGGCTGGCCGACGGGTGCTGTACGAAGGGGCCACCAAGGGATCGTCCCGGCGCTCACGCCTCAGCGTGGAAGAGCAGACGCGCGAGTACGCGGTGTTGAACTATCTTGAGTCGGGTGAGCCAGCGAAGACGGCTGCCTTGCGTGCTGCGACCGGCGCCAACAAGGCTTTGCTCGACGCTATGTTCAAGAAGCGCTGGCTTGTGCGGGAGATCGTGGCGGAGGCTCGGGATGCACGCCGGGTTGAGCAGATTGCAGTTCTTGTTTCAGCGCCCGAAGCCGCAGGGTCCACGACGGAAGCGCCACCGTCAGCGATCGCCGGCAGTCGGCGCCTGCCAGCACTGAATCGCAACCAGCTTCTAGCGATGGCGGAGCTGGCTGGTGCCGGCGGCCAGCTCCGCGTACGGGAGCTACGATCCCGCCTGGATGGACTCCAGGTGCCCCAAACCACGCTGGGCACCCTAGTGCGGCGCGGTCTGGTCCGGATGGAGGAGGTAGCGTCGGCCTTTGATGTCACCAGCCTGCGGCAGCAAGCCGGCAAGCGTTTTGCGCATGAGCACGCCCTGAATGAGGAGCAAACGGAGGCACTGGCAGGCATCGTTGCGGCACTGGAGAAGCGGGCCTTTCGCCCCCATCTGCTCTACGGTGTCACAGGGTCCGGCAAAACGGCTGTCTATGTCGCGGCCATGCAACGGGCACTCGCGGCAGGGAAGAGTGCGTTGCTTCTGGTTCCTGAGATCGGCCTGACGCCGGCGACAGCTGCCCAGATGGTGGCTGCCTTCGGCAGCGAGGTGGCCCTGCTGCACTCGCAGCTCACACCGGATGAGCGTGCAGAACAGTGGCACCGGGTGCGGCGCGGCGAAGCGCACGTTGTCGTGGGCACCCGGTCCGCGGTCTTTGCGCCCCTGGTCGACCTCGGCCTCATCCTGGTCGACGAGGAGCACGACGGGAGCTATAAGCAGGAGGAAGCGCCCCGGTACCATGGGCGTGATGTCGCCGTGATGCGTGCCAAACTGCTCGGCTGTGTTGCCGTGCTTGGGTCGGCGACTCCATCTCTGGAGAGCTGGCAGAATGCCCAGGTGGGCCGGTATACGTTGCTGGAGATGCGCTCCCGGGTCGCCAACCGGCCTCTTCCGGTCGTGGAAACTGTGGATATGCGAGAGGAGTTCCGGAGTACCGGGCAGGACCAGCTTTTCTCCCGGCAGCTGCTGGATGAGACCCGCGCCACCCTCGACCGCGGCGAGCAGGCGATCATACTTCTGAACCGCCGCGGCTACAGCTTTGTCGCGATGTGCCGAAGCTGTGGCGAAAAGATCGAGTGCGAGAACTGCTCGATCTCGCTCACCTTTCACAAATCCGGAGACGAACGTGAACTCGCAGGGCCGGCCAGGGTCGGGGCGCGGTTGGAATGCCACTACTGCGGCTACCGGCGCGGGGTCCCGGAACACTGCCCCAAGTGCGGCAGTGAGCACCTGTTCTTTCTCGGTGCCGGATCGCAGCAGGGCGAGGAGCGCTTGACCGAGCTCTTTCCCGGAGCGCGCCTCGGGCGCATGGACCGGGACACCATCCGCACGCGGGGCGACATGGAAAGGCTGCTCGAGCGGCTCCACTCAGGCGAGATCAACCTCCTCGTTGGCACGCAGATGATCGCCAAAGGACATGACATCCATGGCGTCACGCTGGTGGGCGTGGTGGGTGCTGACTTTGCGCTCGGTTTACCTGACTTTCGAGCGGCGGAACGGGTCTTCCAGCTGCTGACGCAGGTGAGCGGTCGTGCCGGTCGAGGCAGCCTGCCTGGCAGAGTTCTTGTGCAAAGCTACCAACCCGAACACTATGTGCACCAGTTTGCGCGATCTCACGACTTCCCGGGCTTTGCAGCGCGCGAGATGTACTTTCGGCGAGGGATGCGGTATCCCCCTTTGACCGCGCTCGCCAATATCGTGGTCCAGAGCGACGCCCTGACCGAGGCGCTGGAGTGGTCGGGCCGCTTAGGCGAGTGGCTCGCGGGCAAACGGCCGCCAGGCGTGCGCGTTGCAGGTCCGGCCGCGGCGCCGATCGCACGTCTGAAAAGAATCTTTCGTTACCACTTCGTGTTACGTGCGGAGCGCCGGGACGTCCTGCGCGCCTGCCTGCGAGGTCTGCTGGCGCAGGCAGATACATGGT
>CAXTRM010000065.1:0-15004 GCA_964246625.1 uncultured Acidobacteriaceae bacterium | reverse complement strand
GACGAGGCACGCGATGTTGCTGTGCCACTTCAGGGAGGGGACGGACATCGGGAGCTTCCAGCCTCCTTATGTTCGTCCAGTAAGAACTGGACGGGCATAAGGACAGCAGTAGTCAAGCTAAGGATGAATGCAGAGCGTGATCTTCCTCTTACAAAGAAGACGATTTAGCTGAAGTTTGTCCTTCACCGGAGCCGCTACCCTCAAAGAGGCTGAGGGTGGCCCTGGTCATTTGACTTAAAAAACCAGACGAGCCGCCAGCTGGATCTTGCGCGAAGAGCTGCGAAGACCCGTGATGGCGCCGAAGTTGCAATTCTGACAAGCGGTGTTAGCTGGGTTGGCAAAGCTGGGTGTATTGGTCACGTTGAAGGCATCGCCATGCAGTTCCAGTTGCTTGCCTTCCGCGATGTGCAGGTTCTTCTGCAGTCCCAGGTCCATGTCGCGGAAGCCCGGGCCATACACCGCGTTTCGGCCCAGTGTTCCCACCCGCGTGTACACGAGATTGCCGGTGCCGTCGGTTGCGAGTTGCGAAGGCAGCTCGGCAGAGTTGAAGGCTGACGGATCAAACCACTCCGTCAGCGTCTTTGGGTACTTGATGGGTGCCACAAGATCGGGTCGATTTGTGACAGTCTGCTGACCGGCACCTGCTGCTTGCACATCAATAGGCTGACCGGTCGACAACTGAACGATGTCATTCACCTGCCAACCACCGATCAGAAGATCGAAGGCCCGGTTCACCTTGGTCCCGAAGCGCTGCCCGCGGCCAAACGGCAGTGAATATACAAAGGACGAACTGAAGATGTGGCGTTCATCCTGGCTGGAGTTGCCATAGTTTGCTGCCTGGTCGTACCACAGCAGAACAGCCACCGGCGTTCCACCGTAAGGGCTGTTGGTGTTGTCGAGCGCATGGGACCAGGCGTAGGAGGCAGTTGCGAGAAGACTCTTAGCGCGATGCTCGTAGTGCAACTGCAGGCCGTTGTAGTTGGAGCTGCCGTTATATAGGTTGTATGTGATGCCCCCATCCTGGCCGGGATAGGGCAGCGTCGTGCTGCCGATGTGGTACTGGGTCAGGTTGTAGAAGGTAGACAGGCGATCTGCATGCGTGCCGACGTAGGCGGCGCTGAACACATCACGTGGCGTGATCTGTTGTTGCATTTGCACGTTGTACTGCTGGATGCGGCTGTGCTTGTTGTTGACGTTGACGGCGGTGCCCCCGATGTTTGCGGGAGGGTGCACCGGATCGAACGTGGCTACGGTCGCGGGGAGGGGCAGCTGTGTCGTCACAGCGGCCGGACTCGTGTAATCGGCACACGAGAACGGCGCTTGCCGTGTTGCAGTCTGCCCGCTGAGGGTAAGGCAGTATCCATCCTGTGCAAGGAAATAGTTGTTGCCACTGAACGGGCCATTCTGACCGAGTTGGTTGTTTATGCCACCGTAGTCTGGAAAGTAGAAGATGCCGTAACCACCATGAAGCGCCGTTTTCCCGTCGCCACTGAGGTCGTAGGCAAAGCCGAGCCGAGGAGCGAAGTTCAGGTAGTCCTGGTTCACGATGCTTCGAGAGACACCGTTAACACCTGCCTCGAGAACTTGGCCGTTCGTCACATTGAATGAGCTTTGCTGGTTGTGCGCTTCGTACGGCCAGGTGAGCAGGTCATAGCGCACACCCAGATTCAAAGTAAGCCTCTTTGTGGCGCGCCAGTTGTCTTGCACAAACAGTCCGTCTTCCTGGTTGACATTGGAGAAGAAGCCCAGCTGCGCGCCAATCTGATACTGACTGGCGCCCGCTACCAGGTACTCGCTCTCGTCATACCCGGTAAACAGATTCGGCGCGTAAAAAATGCCACCTTTGCCCTCGATCGGCCGGTAGTAATTGGTGACGCGTCGTAATAGGGTGCCACCGGCGCTCAGCTCATGGCTGCGCAGGTTGAGGCTTACGGTGTCGGTGACCTCGTAGATGTTCTGCGGCACTTCAAACGGGCCAAAGTCCCCGGTGTAGGTGAGGTCTGTTCCGTAGCCGCCCGTCAAAGGCCCGCCTGTATTTGCCGCGGACCCGAGCGTGGTGTCGTTGATTCCTAACTCCGCCCCCACGGAGGAGCCGTAATTGGGCGGCAGATACCCGTAGTTGTCCCTGTTGTAAGCGATCCGAGCCTCGTTCACGGCGCGAGGCGAGAACGTGTGCGTGTAGCCCAGATCGTAGCCGCGCCCATGCAGGTAGTTTTGCTGTCCGGACGCGTTCAACAGGGGGCCGTTACCATTGCGGGCAAGCTGCGAGTTCTGATCGGAGGAGGTGTTGTCATAAGAAAATCGGAAGAAGAACAGGTCGCTCCGTGAGGCACTCCAGTCAAGGCGTGTGTCGAAGGTGTTGTACTTTCCGACCTGATTCTGCTGAAAGAAGTAGTTGCCGATAAGCCGGTCTGTGCGTGTCGGCAGCGGAAACGCGTTCAAGTAGTTGACCGAGACAGGATTCAGGCGACTCGATGGAATCATGTTGCCCAGAAAAGGCGCGCATGTAAGCGGATCGTAGATGTGCCCGCCACTATCTGCCGGTGGCCCGTTCGCATCCAGGGTCGCGGAATTGGGGTAGCACCGGGGGTAGTAAGTGGTGTAGACCGGAGCGCCACCGTTCGTCTGCCCCGCACTCGCCAAGACCGGGTCGAGCAGTTCGGAGAAGTCACCCACACGCATCTTGGCCGTGGGTACGGTGTCGTAGCCGCTGCCGGCTGGCTGCTGGTACCGCGTGCCTTCGTAATCGCCGAAGAGGAAGAGTTTCTTCTTGATGAGAGGCAGACCGGCGGATCCACCAAACTGGTTTCGGTTATAAGGCGGCTTCGGTCCCGCTGGCAAACCGTTGTACGGGAAAGAGTAGTTCGGGTTTGCCGCCCACTTGTTGCTGCGATAGAAGTCGAAAGCAGATCCGTGCAGCTCATTGGTGCCAGACTTGATAGAGCTCACGATCAGCGCTCCACCGGCACGACCATACTGCGCGGGCGCTACGCTTGTGTTTACTTTGAACTCCTGCGTGGCATCCACGGGAGGAAAGAACAGAACCACGTTCTGGAGGCTATCGTTGTTGTCTACGCCGTCAAGAATAAAATTATTTGCTTGGGGCCGGGTTGCGTTCACCGAGATCGCGCTCCCCCCGGTATCCCCGTGGCGGCCCGCAGTGTCCTGCCCTTGCTCGGCGTAGGCGCCCTGGGTTACGCCGGGCGTGAGTAAGGCGAGGTTCAGCGCGTTGCGACCGTTTAGCGGGAGTTCGGTGATCTGCTTGGACTCGATGGTTTCCCCCAAGGTGGGGTCTGAGGTGTTGACCAGCGAAACCGCACTCGACACCTCGACTGTGGTCGCCTCCGTCCCGGGCTGAAGGGAAAAGTTCAGGGTGAGGCTCGTGGTTACGCGGACCGTCAACGCCTGAGTCTGCGTTTGAAATCCAGGAGCGGTGACAGTGGCGGTGTAGTCACCCGCAGGGACAGCCGCTATGTTCAGTTCTCCGCTGGCATTGCTGACGCCGGTAAGCTTCGCACCTGTTCCTCGGTTCACCAAGCTGATGTTCGCCTGCGAGATGGCCGCACCCGTTGTGTCCGTAACAGTTCCAACAACTCGGCCGGAGTCCGATTGTGCGCGGGCGACAGGTACACCCGCGGGTGACACGACACTCATTGCCAGCGCAAGGCGCAAAATGTGCTTTCGGCCGGCATGACGGTTCAGCGGATACTTCATGATGAGCAACCCTCCAAAATCGGTACAAACACATCCATCTGTCTTGCAACCTCCACGGAAGGAGATCGACGTCGAGGGCCACACTCCTCGCAGGCGGAGCTTTTACGCAATAGATATAGACTTGATTTTTGCTGCTTTCAGCCTTCACGAACAAGTCCAACGCCATGTTGCATTTACAGCTCTATCTTCTTGGGTCCGGATTCGGTTTATCATGACTAGCCAAGGAGAAATGGTTGCTCGGCGACAGGGTGGATCGTCTGACATTTGGCCTCTTCGAGGCCGATATGCAAACCGGAGAGCTTTGGAAAGGCGGCTTTCGCATTAAGCTCCCTAGGCAGCCCTTTCGCGTTTTGACCCTGCTGCTGCTGCACTCAGGCGAGGTTGTCACCCGTGAGGAACTGCAAAGAGAACTTTGGGGCGCGAATACCAATGTCGATTTCGATCAGGCAATCGCGGCGTCTATTAATAAGATCCGAGAAGCCCTTGGGGACTCAGCTGAAAACCCACGCTTCATCCAGACCCTGACGAAACGTGGATATCGCTTCATAGCCCCTGTGTCGCCGGTTCGCACACCAGTGACCCACTTCGAGGGCGAAGCCCCTCGGGGTGGTGCCGAGTCGCTTTCGCCCTCCCCTGTTGAGCTTCTGGTCCCAGAGCAGCAGACAGCAGATCAAGTAGGCGTAGACGCCTTTCCGGCAACTCCGGTCAAAGCTAATGCTGCTCTGCAGCGTCCGTTTCCCCTGCCCTTGCCTGAGCTGCCTCCCACAAGCGGGACAGAGCTGACCGTCTCCACGGGATCAGCTAGAACGAGAGACTGGCCTTTCCGCTCTCTCTGGCTGTACCTTGCAACTGCCTGCGTGTGTTTAGTGGTCGGCGCAATGAGCGGAAGGTGGCTTCGTCCATCGGTCGCCAAAACGCAGCTTAGCCGGATTGATCAGGTCACGCATCACGTTCCCATCTCACTAGGTCCCCCAAACCCTGAGTCGTTTCTAGCGATGGCGATGGACGGTGATCGGGTGCTGACTTCGGTTCTCGTCGATGGTGTCCCGCGGCTCTCGGCGATCGACCTGAACTCTGGTGATGTGCGCGAGTTAGATGTGCCTGATGAGATCGCGGCCAACTCTCTTGTCAGCATCTCTCGAGATGGTTCCCGCTTGCTTCTCAGGGCCCAGCAGTCAGCGGAGTCCGAGCAGCCGTTGTGGATCGTACCGTCCGCGGGCGGCAGCGGACGGCGCCTCCCCGGCATTCTTGCCCATGATGCTGTGTGGATGCCGGACGGTGTCACCGTCCTATATGCCAATGGCAATACGCTCTTCGCAATCGGTGCCAATGAGGATTCGCCACAGGAATACCTCAAGCTGCCCGGCCGTGCCTTTTGGCTGCGTTGGTCGCCAGACGGGAAGGTACTCCGCTTTACGCTCTTTGACCCAGTGACGCACACGACAAGCCTTTGGGAGCTGGAGGCGGCAAGCCGTGCTCTTCAGCAAGTTCGGGTGCCGGGTATGGCGCAGACACGCACCTGCTGTGGCATTTGGCTGCCGGATGGTAAGTCGTTTGTCTTCCAGAACGACGATGAGCTCTATTTGCTTAAGGGGTCTGCGCAGGATGCCACGCTGACGCAACTGACAAACGGACCGTTACGATCCATGTCTCCGCTAGCGAGTCAAAGTGATAACCGCATTTACTTTGTCGGTCTTGAGGCACCGTCCGGACTGGAGCAATTTGATTTATCGCTGAAGACCTATCGTCCCGCGCCGGCGTTCCTGGCTAACGCAAATCGCCTTGACTACTCGTCAGACGGTAAGTGGGTGGCTTGGGCCGACATCTACCAGAAACTTTGGCGTGCGCGGGTCGACGGAACCGACAGGATTCGTCTGACCCCGGACACACTGGAAGTCTTCATGGCTCACTGGGCTCCAAATGGGAAGCAATTAGCGGTCATGGCGAGAAGGCCAGGTGGTGTGTGGCAAACCTACCTCGTAGACGCCAATGGCGGCAAAGTGGAAGCCCTCCTGGGAGAGTCGCGCAATGCAGCTGATCCGGGCTGGTCACAGGACGGACGCCACCTGGTGTTCGGCAGAGAGCCGGAGCTCATGGGAAAAGAGGATGGTCCGCACGATCTCCGGATGGTAGACATCGCAACGCGTCAGGTGGAAAAGGTGCCAGGATCGGATGCCCTCTTCAGCCCTCGCTGGTCTCCTGACGGCCGGTGGATCCTCGCCCTCACCTTGGACCAAAAAAGCATCAGACTCTATGACGTGGAACGTCACCAGTGGCACAACCTTGCCTCCATCACTGCCTCCGACCCGGTCTGGAGTGCGGACAGCAAGGCCATCTACATACATGCCTTCCGCTCCGATGGCGATCCCGTACTACGTATCGGAGTTCCAGAAGGAGAGGTGAAAGTTCTCGCAAATCTCCGTAGCCTCGGCGACAGCGGAGCGACAAACTACTTCTTCGGCGGTGTCACGCCGCACGGCGAGCCCCTCGTTCAGCCAAGAATTGGCACGGGAGATCTTTACGCGCTAGATGTTGGCAAATGAGCTTGCAAAGACGCCCACTGTAGTACTGCGACTCCTATGCGACATGCGTGGCGTATGTGACACAGCACTCGGCTGGTCAAAGAGCCTCGACCTCACTTGTCAGCGCGTCCAGGCTGGCGTATACAGCGTAAGCGCAGAATCAAGGGGTGAGATTGCCTTGGTCGTTTATCAATATGTAAGAGCCACCTCTGCCCGCATCCGCGAAGCTCGAGCCGTTGAGATTCACTGCTGCGGAAAACCTGCTGTGTTGTCCAACGTAAGGGTTCTACCGATGGTACCCCCGTCGGCAAAGGACGAGGTTAGGCCGTATGCAAGCGTGTCAGCATGGGCCGGGAGAGTGGAAAACAAAGAACAGTAGCGGCAGCGTTCGGTCCAGAACCCATCGATAACCTGCTTTCGCCCCAAAACGTTAAACGCCTCTGCTCGCCTCGCCTCCGGCGATTCCATCCATCCGGGCAGATTTTCGATCCTTCCCGGCTTAGGGCGTTGGGCGTTCGGCTGTGCTCCGCTCCGAATGGTGGGAGCGGTGGCCCTAGAAGAAACCTCTTGTCTCCGGGATAGGTCCATGTACAAATCAGGACCTCCCTCGGCCTTGTCTTGAGACCTAGGGCCACTCTCTTGCTCCTAGGAGATGAAGGTCTCAGGTTTAGGGGGCTTTCGGGCTGACTTGGCGCTGAAAGCGGAGGCGACAAGATAGTCACGCCCGCGCGTCAAATTCGGACCGGAAAAGCTGAATCCCGCTGAGTCTCATTGTGGGAGAGAATCGACCTAAACGGCCTCGGCTTTGGAGGATCTCATACGACGGAGTCGCCACTTCTCAGGAACAATGCAATTGGTTCCGACGTCACCACCCTACTCGGTTCCGATGCCTTCGTACTTAAGCCGCCAACCTCATTCGTTGTACCCCTTACCGGCAAGGATTCGCGGAGTGTACTTCTTTACCCGCGATGCGCGGGTACTAGAGTGCTTGGCCGCAGCAATCTGCAAAACATAACCCTTCTGGCGTCCGGGTGTGAGGGCGGCAAACGCCTGCTGGAGCGAAGGGTCTATTGCGAGTTGTGAGAGTAGTTCTTCAGGAATCTCCAACTCTATGTGAGGCGTGCGTTCCACCTTCGCACCAGACCTTTCTACCTCGATAGCTTCCTTGATGAAACCTTCTATGTTCGTTCGTAGGCTATGAATCTCCGCAACCGTACCAAAGCGGAGTTGGCGCGGTGCTTGCATGTTCTCACCCACGCGGAAGAGCAACTTTTCGGGATCCTTCAGCAGGGCGCCTTTGAAGAACATCAAAGCAACGTAGTGTTTGAAGCGTTGGATAAGAACAATGTTCTTGTCCCCTAAAGTGAAGCACGGCTTGCCCCACTTTATTCGCTCGGTGAGGCCGCAGCTCTTCGCGATGTCTTGTAGGAGCTTCGTTTCGTCCGGGTATTGATGTCGTGGATGCTCCATAGGTGAGGAGCGGATTGTGTTTGCGGCTTTAACCATGCACACCTTGGTAATGTGAGAGCTCAAGCATAGTCGGACTCCCCGCCAGGCTTATGACCAGATTACAACTAGGCAAGCCAGCTTATTGCCGAGAATGTGTGGCCCGCCGCGCGACGGTAAGGGGAAGTTTGGTCCAAAAACAAGCCTTCGTAAACGTACTCTACCCCCTTTTGAATGGAGACTATGCTTCTTGGCTAGGATGAGATGCCTCCTGTCCGGGTCTTTTGAGTCGCTCGGTCAATGAAACCATTCGAAGGAGCAGGCTGCAGACACGCCGTTGTGACTGTTTATTTCGTCCTTGTTGCCCTATGCAGACCTTGGTGGGCAATCTTAGTCATTCACGCTCGTGGTGTGAGAACTGGGAGCGCGTAGCGGCCAGTCACCACGACTGAACGGAAGAAGTGCACTCGCCAATCTTAGCTTGAGGCGTTTGCCTCTCCTTGCTGGATCGGCACCGCAAAAAGGAAAGGAATCGAGTGAGACAGCCTGAAGCTCAAACACCGGAGGTTCCGTGTCGATCTTCGGCTCGATGGTAGCAGGGCGCAGCCGGCAATGGGCTCATCGGATGGCAGAAGCCGGGACACGGTACCGAGCCCGAGTCGGTAAGCAGGCGTAATGAGATTTACAAGATTTCATCTTTGTAGGTGAGGTAGTCGGATTGCTGTGTAGGGTCCCGTCTGACCGTCTCCGGGATACCCAATAGTTGGCACGGGTGTTGAAGCGTGAGCTGACAAGCTCGCCACAGCAAGACCATGACGAGTGGGCGCAAACGGATGCCAGAAGACCTCATCAATTCTTCGAATCAAGCTACGTAGGCTTAGGCACTGGCTAAGTCCTCACAGCCTGAAGGCCCGATGACTTCCGAGAGGATACAACTGTGAAACATTTCGGCTGTGCGGCTCGTTTGACAGGCATAGGGACGGCCCTCCCGAGAGGGCAGACTTGACGTCGCACCCGGCGGTACTTACATAGGCTCGTCGTTCTATCGACGTGGGTCAGCACCTGGAAGCCAACATATTCAAATCCAGCCAGGCTAGCCTCTTGCGGCTGAAGCATGGAACAGGGGGCCGCGTTACGCAGTGCGTTTCTTTGCGCCGGGGGAAAAGCCGCTTCTCTGTGGAAGAAACGCTATACCTAGGACCATGAGAACGGCGATGGCCGCCGAAGCCGCGAACCTGCTCAACGCAAGACCGTGTTCGCTGTACGGCTTGGTTAGCAGATCGCCCAGGTTGGCCCCGAAAGGGCGGGTCAAGATGAAGGCGGTCCAGAAAAGAATAGTTCGGCTGATCTTCGTGAAGAGGTAGAGCAGTGCCACGACGAGGATGAGGGCAAGAAACAAGAAAGCGCCTCCTCCGAATCCCGTGCTCTCACTGGTCCAGTCGCCTAACGCCGTGCCCAGGGTATTAGAGAACAGGATGGTAAGCCAATAAAACAGTTCAGCCTTATGCGTCACGATACGGTCGACCGAGATGGTGCCGACGGACAATTTCCAAAGCACGAGCGAAGCTATAACAAGAAAACTCAGGATGGTAGTTCCACCCGGGTAGCCGATGCCGAGTGAACGATCGGCGAAATCCGCCATGGTGGTGCCCGCCAACGTCGTCCCGACCACGACCGCCCAATAGAGAGAAGGGTGAAACGTGTCTGCCCGTATCTGCAGGGCTACTAGCAGGAAGAAAGGAACAAGAAAGATCAGCGTGCTCGTGGCATAGCCTAGGTGAAGCGACATGGAGAGCGCGTCGCCGCCGGTTTCTCCAAGAGTGGTTGCGGCAATCTTGATGATCCAGAAGATAAGGGTGACTTCGGGAACTTTGCTCGCGACGGCATGTGTCTGTTCGGCTATTACGCCTCTCTTGTGATCGCTTCAGTGCAGGCTGAATTGCTGATCTTGCAGGTTTGAACCTTTGTATGAAACATGCACAATAGTCTTACGACGAGATTGCTGGACCGATCTGAACGCGTGAAAGGAGACCCGCTCCCTTCGCTCCATGCGTCCTGGTCAAAGTGCGAGGAGACACCATGAAACGATTCCACACACCACTCGTGAATGCAAGATACTGGACGGCAATCACGCTCGCCAGCGTTTTTGGGACCAATCTGGGCGACCTGTACGCGCATGACAGTGGTCTGGGAATCGGCAAAGGTCTGGCAGTCCTGGCCCTTTTAACTGCAGTTGTCTTCACGGTGGAACGTGTTGAGCATCGTCACCATGATTCCTTCTACTGGCTTGTCATTATCCTGATCCGCACCGGCGCCACCAATATTGCGGACTACCTCGCCTATAAAGTGCGCGTGCCAGAGCTGATGCTGACCGGGCTGCTCGCTTTGTTGCTAATTCTCTTCGGGTGGGCGACTCATCGCGGCTCGTCTCTGGTGCGAGGTGCCTCACACGGATTGCCTGACACGGACGCCGCATACTGGTTGGCGATGCTGACTGCTGGGGTCTTCGGCACTGTCGTCGGCGACATCTGTGAACACACGATCGGAGAAGGCGTTTCCGCAGTGCTGCTCACGGTTGTTCTACTGGCGGTTCTGCTCGTAGGACATGAAAGAGTTGCCAGTAGCGTCGCGCTTTACTGGACCACAGTTGCGGTCGCGCGCACGGCCGGCACGGCGATCGGCGACTGGCTTGCGGAGAACAAGATCGTTTCCCTTGGCTTACCCCTTGCCACTCTCCTAAGTGGAATCGCGTTCGTGGCCGTCCTTGTCCTCTGGAAGGCTCGCGAAAAAGGAACGCTGGAGAGCGAAGCAATGCCAATGAGGAGATAATCGGACTCTCTAGAGTCAAAGACAATGCACAACCATGCTAGCGATCAGAATGCTAGTAGCCCTTTGCAGAAGCAACGTCAGCTCCATGAACGCCGGTAGTGGAAGTTGAGTGTGCGCTGTCCCAAAACCTCGTTTGGCTTCGAAAACCAAGCTTTGCTGTTCAAATATTGTGAGAGAGGTCACGAACCTGAACGCCGCTGAAGAGTTTCACCTCACCGGGTATTCGCATCCTTGTCAGCTATGGTTTTTCCTACTGTCGTTTGTTGCGCTTGGTGATGTGGATGATCGCATGCGGGGCAACTCGTAGTTGTCTGATCGCTCATTGTTCTTCGGGTTTCATCGCGGCTATAGCATCCACCAAGCTCGCTTGCCCGTTGCGCGACGCGCTGGCGACCAGGCTGTCTACCAAAGCGTGGCACTCATGCAATCCCGTAGCCAGTAGTTCACGAAAAGATGGGATACGCGACATGAACCAAAGCATGCTGGCAAAGATCCATGTGGGGCTTGCACGTAAGAGCGCTTTTCTTCTCGGATAGAGCGGGTAGCCCAGTTGCTGGATCAAGGTGAAGCTTGCCTGCCCGCCACGGGCAATCACCATAGCTCTCTTCCAGGGAGCTCCCCCTCCGCGACGCATGGCCGCCACACTGACGCTTTCAAAGGCCGCTCCAAGGGGAACATGACAGCGCAGCCACAGTAGCATGTTCGCCTCGAACACAGCAGGAAGTCCTGCCGCGTTGAAAAGGCTTACCCATCTACGACTGTCGATTTTGCTCTTCTGGCCAGCTGCACCTATCTTCGCGCTTAGCCGTCCATCGCTATCCAGACGTGCCTGGATGAACGGCATCCCGAAGCAGCATCGCTGCGCGCCTACGGCATCTCTCAGTTGCTCCGGCTCGAAGTTGTTGAACATGAACAGGAACGCCTTCGCTCTGCTTCGCTGTAACGCCGGTAGAACCGCTTCGACTTGATGCGCGAGTAGCGTCACAATGACCAAGTCGTAAGAGACCTGCTCATCCAGTGCCTGCGCCACCTCAACTTCCGCACGCCCTTGCATCGTGTTCACGATGCCACCAGCACTTTCGAGCTGTTCGAAGCGGCGCGATCCAGGGCGCGCTATCGCTGTTACATGGTGCCCACCAACGCGGGCGAGTTGAAAGGCGAACGCGCTACCGAGATTGCCCACCCCAACAAGCGCGATGCGTAAGGCCGGTGAAATCTGGCTGTCCCGAGTATTCATGTATCTATGATCAAAGGGCATGGCTGGAGTGGCAACACTGCAAAGTGCATTTTCCATGCTCTTGAGTCCACAAAGCATATGAACGAAGACAATGTCCTGAACACAACCGATCCGCTGTCCGCAGCCTTGACGACGATGAAATTGCGCGCGTTTATCAGCGTCGCGCTGGACGCTAGTGGCAAGTGGGCAGTCGACTTCCCTGCCTACGAAGGCTTCACGCTCAACGTCGTACAGAAGGGCGAATGCTGGCTAGCGATCACAGCATGTGAACAGGTTCTACTTCGAGCCGGCGATTGCTTTCTGTTAACGGGTGGAAAACCGTTTGCCCTCGCCAGCGATCTTTCTTGGCCGCAACGAGAGCGCGCGGAACTGCTTTACGCGCACGCCAGGGATGGGGTCGCAGTCTGCAACGGTGGTGGGCAATTCTATGTGGTTGGCACCATCTTCCGGTTTCAAGGGCACCTGCCGTCACTGCTGTTCGGCCGCCTTCCTCCCGTTATCAAAATCGACGGCACCTCCGATCAGGCCGCGGCGTTCCGGTGGAGTCTTGACCGCTTCAACGCGGAGATGCGCAACCTCGGCCTGGGGCGCTCCTTGATCCTGAATCATCTCGCTCCGATCATGCTCCTGCAAATACTACGTTTCTATGTCGCTTCAGCACCAGTTGACGAGAACTGGCTGCGGGCTCTTGCGCACCCGAGGCTGTCCAAGGTGCTTGAAGCGATGCAGCGAAACTACAAGCATCCGTGGTCCTTGAAGGAACTCGCCGCTCTTGCACGGATGTCACGATCCGGCTTTGCTCTTAGCTTCAAGAGGACCGTGGGGGTCACTCCTTTAGCCTACCTGGCACATTGGCGAATGCAGATTGCATGTGAGCTGCTGCGGGAGGGGGCTGTGAGCATAGCAGCGATTGCAAGCGAAGTCGGCTACGAGTCGGAAAGTGCTTTCAGCACTGCCTTCAACAGGATAGTGGAGTGCAGACCGGGTGCGTATCGCACGGCGACTTCGGGATCTCCGGGTAGCACGGTCCTATAATCCCTTGTGCTAAGTTCCGTTACAGCGGATTCTAAAGCTTCTTGCTATTTCACAGTTTCAGCACTGCACTTGCCGAAATCCAACGCGATCAAGCTTTCGTCAAGTGACCGCAACGTTTCAAGGAGGAACGCTGCAATGGGTTCCGGTCGAACGAGCTCTTACCAGCAGATCACCAGATGGAAGCACCACTTAGTCGATAGAGGGGGCGAACTCCCTTGAAGCGGACACTCGGGCCAAGCTTCTGCGCAGCCACAGCTCAACGTCACAATCAGCGCAGAAAGTTTCGATCACGCTGACTTTGTAGTGGAAAGCGTACCCTAGCCTGCTGCGTCGTCCCGAAGAACGGGACCGAACGGGTTGGTCGAGAGGTCCCTCTCAGCTTCCAAGTAGTTTGTCGACTCCATTGCGGAACTGTCGACCTGTCATGAACCGCGACCCATCTGTCAGAAGAAGAATCTCAAACGTGCCCCCTGGCAGCGCATGCAGGCTCACCACGTTCTGGACGTTGACGATTCTGCCGCGGTGCACCGCAAGAAGCGTCCCGGATCGAGTCGCGCGCCAGGAAAGCGGTCAAGCCCCAGCCATGGTGTAGTGATTTCGGCCGCAGTGCAATTGGATGTAGTTGTTCGCCGATTCGACCCACTGGATGGAGGACACGGCAACAACATCAAGTCGTTCGTCAGACCGCACGACGACGCGTTCCGGCCATTGCTGACGCGGGCTTTCGAGAAGTGCCGTGAGCTGTGTCGGCAGTTCTGAAGAATAGGTGCTGCCGGTCAAACGCGAGGCGGCCCGCTCGAGGCTCTCGATAAATGCGTTCCTCGTCGAATGGCTTCAACACGTATCGACAGCGTTCCACGCAAAAGCCTGCACCGCGTGCTGGTCATAAGCGGTTATGAAAGTGACCAAGGGCATGTTTGCCGGGCCGATCTGCTGAACGATGTCCAGCCCGGTACCGCCCGGCATCTGAACGTCGAGGAAGACCAGATTGGGCCGGAGTCTTCGGATTGCGTCCAGTGTCAGTTCCGTTGCGGCACTCCGCGAGGACCGACACCCCTGGGAAGCTCGTCGCGATACGGCTCAGTGCCGTGCGAATCAGCGGTTCATCTTCAGCGATAATCAGCCGTATGACAGGCGTTCTAGCAAGTGCTTGGTGCATGGTCCCTGTCCCGCAACGCTGCTTGGGGAGGCATCACGGGCGCAGAGGACGTGTCATCGTCATTCCTCTCCTGAGCTGGCAGCGAGATGCTGACCCCCACGCCTCCCTGGGGCAGATAGCGAAAGAGCAATGTGTGGTCCATCCCATAAATGCGGTCAGGCCGCTGCTTTGTGGCAGTCAGGCCAACTCCGAAGCCATCCGGCCGGCACTCGCTGCGCGGTCCCGAGTCCTGAACTGTGCAGACGAGGCGTGAATCGTGCATGCGGCTGGTGACGGAAATAAGCCCCTGCAGCGAGCCCGAGATGCCGTGCTTGACGGCGTTCTCTACAAGTGGCTGAAGCAAAAGACTAGGAATCTGGAGATCTCTGGTCTCCTCAGCAATGTCGTACTGCACCAGCATCCTGTCCCCGAAACGCACTTGCTCGATGGCAAGGTAGTCGCGCTTAAACTGAATTTCTTCCTCCAAAGCCACCGTGGACTGGTAGTCGCTACGCAAGGCCACACGAAATTAGGTCACCGAGTTTTGCGATCATCGTTCCGGCCGCTTTTGGATCGATGGCGGCGAGGGCGGAGATATTCTGCAAGCAGTTGAAGAGAAAGTGTGGATTCAGCCGCATGCGCAAGGTGGCGAGCTCACTGGCGCGTAACGCCGATCCAGCTCCGTTCTGCGTTGCACGATGGCGGCTTTCTCGCGCTCCAGCGCAGCTACAATAGCCTGATGCCGCAGCAGTGTTGCCACCCCTAGTGTCGTGAGGAAATTACGGCTGAAGCTCGAATTCGGAGGGACGCACGTGTGACGTGTTGAGTGCTTGGCTACCTGCTTCTGTTCCAATCAGGTGATTGCCAAAGCTTTACCTTTCAGCACAGCCAGTGCTGAACAGCAAGAAAAAGGGCACCTGTGAGCGCGAGGACCACCAATGCCGCATGCGCCGAGGGCCATCTAGCGCCAGCCGTTCCTCCATTTTGAAACCACGGGTGTAAGTACCAGCCAGGGCAAGTAGCAGGATGTGAACTTCGCTAGCTCTAGGAGGGACGGCAGGTCGTACGGCAGCACCTCTTTGA